>JAKFCJ010000025.1:0-25528 GCA_036676705.1 Bacteroidota bacterium | reverse complement strand
ATCGATCCCGTTATTCCAGGTGAATAAATAATTGGGAGCGTACCCTCCTGTTCCAGATGCAAAAAGGGGGAATAATTCTCCCTGGCATACCGTTGTATCTGTCCTTGGGGTAACCGTCAATTCCTGCCGCACGGTAACCGTCAAAGTAGCGGTATCAGTGAGGATGGTACAACCATCGTTTGCAATAACCTGATACGTAGTTGTTGCAGAAGGTGTATCCACCTGCATTGCACCTGAACCCAGTCCCTGATTCCAATTAAAGGTATAAGTTGAATCGCCTCCGGTAGCTGTGGCCCGGAGAGAGACACCCTGACCCTGGCAAATTGTGGTGTCGGAATTGGTGCTTGCGGTTAAAGGAGGGCGCACGCTTACCCGAAACCACCCTGTATCCGGATAAAGGCTGCACCCGTCAGACAGGGTCACGGTAAGGGTCGTTGAAGTATCGAACGAGCGCCTAAGTGTATCCGAAGTGGACCATCCGGATTGCCAATTATACTGGTAATTTGCCGAATTTCCTCCTACTCCATGAGCGTCAAAGCGCACAGATTCTCCAATACAAACGGTTGTATCAGAAGGTAATTGAACACCAAGCTCCTGCTTCAGCTTGATTTGGATATAAGCCGAATCCTTGTGGCTTGTACAACTATCTCCAAAAATGACTTTTATGGTAGATGCCTGAAAAAATGTGTCAACGTAAGTTGTCCCTGAATTCAAAAAGGCGCGGCTGGCAGAATCATACCATAGATAATAATATTTTGCGGGTAATCCGCCTGATCCTGTAACGGGTAGGGTTGCGATTTGACCGAAACACAATAAGGTATCCGGTTTCAAGGTAATTTGTAGACTATCCCTGAATGCGGTTGTGGCAGAATCCGTATTGTAACAATAGTTTCTTTCAGCGCGAACCTGCACTTTCTTCGCTGTATCCACATAAATGGTCGCTGTTGTTTTTCCTGTTGACCATAACCATCTTGTTGCCTTGGACGTGGCATTTAACAGTACCGAATCCCCTCTGCAAAATTGCACTGTGGCAGCCCCGCCATCAATATTAAGAGGAACACTATCGGCATCCAGATTAAAATTCTTCAGGTTATTGGTGTGCGAAGAAGGTGAAAAGCTATAATTAGCTGTTGCTCCGCCTGTTGAAGAGTTACCCAAAGTAAAAGAACTCCAATTGAAAGTTCCACTTGAAGGATTATGGATCGATATTCCGGCATTTTCAGATCGGCAATCAAAAATACCGTTTGAATCCGCCAGGATTAAAAACATATCATTATTCCCGAAACCGTTCGTTTGAGTAGTTTGGCCGGCCCAAAGTAAATGTCCGTTCGGCTTCCTGACAATACCCCAAGAATACTGGTTTCCCGTAGCCACAAACTTTTTGGACCATTCTATATCTAACTCCTTATCCAGCTTTAAAAGCAGGGCATCGGTTCCGATATAGCCGGATAATATACACCCGCTGTCAGGCGTGGCAAAGGCTCTAAATATGTCCACATGAACATTGGTAGGAGCCTGATATATTTTCCGGATCAATTGATCTCCTGTTGAATCTACCTTAATGGCCATTCCCTTACCCCATGTTGAATAACTCGTTTCTCCTACGATAATGAATTTTCCATCTGCTGCTTTTAGTAAATCCCTAATTCCCTCATTCCCACTACTCCCATAACGTCGTATGCCCAGAGTATTACCGGCAGTATCTATTTTTAACAAACTCCAATCATAGATTCCATATCCTCCTGTTAGGCCATTACAATAAAAAGCGATCAAATAGTTTCCCCCTTCCGTTTCCTGGGCATACAGCGTATAGTCAGCGTTGCTGGTCCCTTTGGTGAATGTCCAACATTTGTGTCCGTCTTTAGTCAGCTTAATAAACCACGAATCCCGATTGCCCGCGCCATAGGAAGCCGTTGAACCTCCAATTACGAAACTGGAATCTGATGATTGAAAAAGAGTTCGGTACTCATCTTGTCCACTACCCCCACAGGTGCGCGACCAAATCAGATTTCCTGATGTATCCAACTTAACGATCCATCCATCCCAATTTCCATTCCCGGAACTGGTTGTATATCCGGCAAATACAAGTTTTTTATCTAAACTGACTATTAATGTGCTTATATCCTCATCGCCACTTCCGCCATAGGACTTAGCCCAATAAATTTGACCTGTGGATGATAGCTTAGTCAGGATAACATTTTTACTTGTTGCAGACGATCCCGATGTTCCTATCAGATAAACAGAGCCGTCGTCCATATAGACCACCCCTTTTCCATAATCATGTGCAGTTGTTCCATAAAGATTTACAAACTGTGCAAAAGCTGAATTGGTGGCGGAGCAAACACCGATCATCAAAAAAATGAAACCTAAAACGCCCCGTCTTTTCATCATGGAAATAGCCGTAAGTATACGCAAATAAGCCTGAACTAAAAAGAAAAGTATCTGACCCTATAACGAAAATTACCCAAGGAATTTGTTAATCCCAAGTTCATTTGTTGATTTCCAATGGATAAGTTAAATTGCATAAAATCGATTCTATGAAAAACATTTTTACTCTTCTCTTTATTCTGGGAGCTGTTGGTGTTTCAGCTCAAAATTTAAGTGACTCCATTATTGCAGAATATCTGTTTGATAAAAATTTTAAAGACAAATCCTCCCATGGCTTTGACCTCACTAATGTGAACGGGGTTTTTGTAGCAGACAGAAACGGAAAAGATTCGGGTGCAATCTATCTGAATGGTTCAAATGCTTATCTGGCACGTGTTAATGAATCCGCCTTTTTTGCCCCGGAATTCAGCTATTCTGCCTGGATAAAAATTGCGGGTTTACCTCCCAACGGAACCGCAAAAGCAATAATTTCTACCGGAGGAACAATCAAAGACAACGGAATAAGCATGAGTAATAATTATTTAGGACAATATAGCGGACTTGCCGTATGGACTTACTTAAGCGGCACTCAATCCGCTCCGTCCGTTGCAATACCAACGTATAATGATACCGGTTGGCACCATGTTATGTCAACATGTACCAGTGATTCACTAAAAATGTATTTGGATGGCGTGTTTATTGGTTCAGCCTATACGGGTGATGTTGCAGGTTATACGGGCTCTGCAAATGGCTTTTATATTGGTTGCAGGACAGCAAACACCCAATTTTATAAAGGTACGGTAGACGAGGTTCGTATCTGGTCAAGAGCACTTGATGCCGGCGAAGTTGTGCAGGTTTACAACAACATGTTTACTTCGACCAAAGAGGTTCCCTCCAACCCCATCAATCTGACCATTTATCCCAACCCAAGCAACGGTGAGATAACCCTGAATAAATCGGGTATTCATGGTTCGCTTAGTGTGAAGGTGTACAGCGCGATTGGTCAATTGGTTGCAGAGAAGGTATTTGAAGAATCTGATTTGAGTTTAACCTTTGCCACTCCCGGTGTTTATTATGTCGTGGTTTCAAATTTCAATGGAATTACATACCCCGCACAAAGGGTAATTATCAAATAAATAGAATTAACTGATGAAAAACATTTTTACCCTACTTCTTGTTTTGGGAACCGTTAGTGTTTCTGCTCAAAATTTAAGTGACTCCATTATCGCGGAATATCTCCTTAATAATAATCTTGAGGATAAATCGCCCAATGGATTCGACCTGACCAATGTGAATGGAATTTTTGTCACGGATAGGAATGGTCAAGATTCAGGCGCTGTCTATCTGAATGGTTCAAATGCCTTTCTGGGTCTTGCAAATGAATCCGCATTCTATGCCCCGGAATTCAGCTATTCTGCCTGGATAAAGATCGATGGGATGCCACCAAACGGAACCACAAAAGCCATCATTTCAACCGGAGGATCCATCAAGGACAACGGAATAAGTCTTAGCAATAATTATTTAGGACAATATCATGGACTAGGTGTTTGGACCTATTTAAGTGGCACCCAGACAACGGCTTCCGTGTTGATGCCAAGTTACACGGATACTGGCTGGCACCATGTCATGTCAACCTGTAATGATGACTCCATAAAAATGTACCTTGATGGAATACTTATTGGCTCTGATTATACAGGTGATATTGCCGGTTATACAGGAGCCGGAAATGGTTTTTACATTGGCTGTAGAACAGCAAGCAGTCATTTTTTCAAAGGTACCGTTGATGATGTGAGAATCTGGTCCAGGGCTCTGGATGCCGGAGAGGTTGTTCAGGTATACAATGGAATGTTTACTTCAACAAAAACTGTTGCCGGCAACGACTTAAAATTAATTGTATATCCCAATCCAGGCAACGGGGCCGTCACTTTAGAAAGATTTGAGAATAGTGAGCTTCTTACTGTTATGGTGTTTAATTCGATTGGACAAGTTGTGACAACAAAACAATTTGAAGAATCGACCTTAAATTTCACAATTGATACACCGGGAATTTATTATATTCAGGTATCCAATTTGAAGGGTGTAACCTATGTAACTGAAAAGATTATCATTCATTGATCTTGAATAGCATTTAAACCAAAAAGCGCAGAACCCCTGCGCTTTTTTTATTTTCGCACCATGCCCCGCCTCTACCTGATCCCTACTCCCATTGCCGAGCCGTTTGTGTTGCCGGAATACCTGAAAGAGCTCCGGTGTTTTGTGGTGGAAAACCTGCGGGAGGCCAGGCGCTTTTTGAAATGGAACTTTAAAGACCTGGATATCGATGCCTGCCTTTTTCTTGAGATCAATAAAAATGCCCTGGATATAAATGAAATCCATGTTTTCCTGAAAAATGCCCTGGCGCAAAAAAGCGATATCGGACTCCTCTCCGATGCAGGCGTGCCCTGTGTGGCCGACCCGGGTTCCCGGGTGGTCGAAAAGGCCCACGAACTGGGGTTTACCGTTCTTCCTCTTGTAGGTCCCTCTTCCCTGCTGCTGGCCCTGATGGCTTCGGGATTTAACGGTCAGTGTTTCGCTTTCCACGGATACCTGCCCATCCCTGAAAATGAGCAGATCAAAAAAATTAAAGAGCTGGAAGAAGAATCAAAACGAAGAGACATGACCCAACTTTTCATCGAAACCCCTTACCGCAATACCAAAATCCTTCAGCAGCTCCTGGCCACCCTGAATCCCAATACCCGCCTGTGCGTGGCCTGCGACCTGGGTGCCCAAAGCCAGGAAATTACCAGCAAAAAGGTGAGGGACTGGAAACCTGAAAAACATGACTTCCACAAACGCCCCGCCGTGTTTTTGATCTATGCCCGCTAGCTTGCTTTTTTCGTTTGCAAGGGCTACCTTTGACTAACATACGTTAGTTATGAACACCCGGCCCGCCACGAGAAAAGAACAAATTGTGCACGTTGCTGCTGAACTTTTTAGTCAGCGTGGTTACCCCGCTACATCCATGCGCGATATTGCCGAAAAAATGGAAATGGAAGCGGCGAGCCTGTACAATCATATCGCTTCCAAGGAAGAGATCCTGTTCACGATCTGCTTTTCCATGGCCGACCAGTTTATCAGTGCCATCGACGAAGTAAATGACATCTATTTCAACGGAGAAGAAAAACTTCGACTTGCGGTGAAAAACCACGTTCAGATCTTAACGAATAAACTTCCCGAAGCCCATGTATTTCTGCGTGAATGGCGGCATTTGAATGAAGAAAACCTGAGTCGCTTTATCGCCCTGCGCGACCGCTATGAAAAAGGTATCGAAACCATCCTGCAAACCGGGATCGATGAGAATGTATTCCAGGAAGTAGATAAAAAATTCGCGACCCTGAATATTTTGTCTTCCGTGAACTGGATCGTGGAATGGTATAAGCCAAATGGTAAAATGAGTGCAGCAGAAGTGGCGGATAAATTATGTGCCTTTATGCTCACCGGATTAAATAAAAAACAACCCTTTTAACTATACATCATGTACGGAAACGCCTATATCGATCCGGATGCCAAACCCGAAATGGGGGAAGCCGACGACCCGAAACGCCTGGAAGAATTTGAAGCCCGCATTGCCGCCGGCGATAAGATCGAGCCCAAAGACTGGATGCCTGCCGATTACCGCAAGCAACTGATCCGGATGATCGAGCAACATGCCCATTCTGAAATTATAGGCGCCCTGCCCGAAGGAACCTGGATCACACGTGCCCCCGGATTTCGACGTAAACTTGCCCTTATGGCCAAGGTCCAGGACGAGATCGGTCATGCCCAACTTTTGTACAGCGCTGCCGAAACCCTCGGGAAACCGCGTGAAGCCATGATCAACGACCTGATCAGCGGCAAATCAAAATATTCCAATGTATTTAATTACCCCGCCTTTACCTGGGGGGATACAGCCGTTATCGCCTGGCTGATCGATGCCGGTGCCATCGTGAATCAGGTAGCCAATTCCAAGGGTTCTTATGGTCCCTACTGCCGTGCCCTGGAACGTATCTGCGCCGAAGAATCATTCCATCTGAAATATGGACATGATAACGTGGTATACCTGGCCACCGGTACCAAAGTTCAACGCCAAATGGTGCAGGAAGCCCTCACCCGCTGGTGGCCGCCCATCATGCACTTTTTCGGACCGCCCGATAAAATGTCGGTACATACCGAAAAACTGATGAAATGGAAGGTAAAAATGGCTACCAACGACGACATGCGCCAACAGTTCCTCAATATGTATGTACCCAAAATATGGGACCTCGGACTGGTACTGCCGGATGAAAACCTGCATAAAAATGAAGCTACAGGTCTTTGGGAATATACCGAACCGGACTGGGAAGAATTTAAACGCGTGATCAATGGCGACGGACCTCTGAATAAGGAACGTCTGGCCGTACGCCGCATGGCCGAAGAAAGAGGCCGCTGGGTGCGTGAAGCCCTGATGAACCGTGAAGCACGATACGTTACTCCATTGGCTTAATGGCATCAAAAAAGAAGATCTGGATGTTTGTGGTGCTGGCCCTTGTCAACCTCATCGTTATCCTGAGTTTTATTTTTCTCGTCAAGAAGATCCGGAGCGACGACAAGCTCAAAATAAATTCCATAGAAATCCCTGCCACCGGCGGGGATTTTTTAATTTAGCCAAAAGCATGCAACCTTCTGCCTGCTTAATTCCGTTCTTAGGATACGGATGCCAAAACCAGGTTATTATATCGGTATGACAGAAGAAGAGCTTATTCAGGGGTGCAAAGACAATAGCAGAATGCACCAGGAGGCTCTCTACCGCAAGTATTCCCGAAAAGTTTACGGGATTTGCCTGCGTTATGCCAATTCGGAAATGGAGGCGGAGGATATCATGCAGGAAATATTTATTAAAATTTTTACCCGGATCGATCAATATAAACCCAGCGGCTCCTTTGAAGCCTGGCTGAAACGCGTGAGCATCAATTATTCCATCGAAGTATACCGAAGAAACAAACGGCTCGTGTTTATTGACTCCTACGAAGGAACCTACGAAGATTCTTATGAGACCACAACCCTGCAGGAATTAAGCGCAGCCGAGATCACCAAACTTATCAATCAACTCCCCGAAGGCTACCGCATGGTTTTTAACCTGTTTGCCATCGAGGGATATACACATAAAGACATTGCCGAACTCATGGGCGTTTCGGAAGGAACAAGTAAATCACAATTTTCCAGGGCAAAAGGACATCTCGTAAAAATGTTGTCCCAACAACTGGGTATTAAAAAGGAGGATTTCAATGCCAAAGCATGATATGGAAGATATTTTCCGCAAAAAACTGGAAGACTTTGAACCCCAACACGGGGATCGCTGGGAACAGATCGCTGCTGCCCTTCCCGAAGAAAAAAAGCGCAGGGCCGGCTTCTGGGTTTGGTTTGGAACAGGCATGGCCCTTATCATCGGGGGAGTTACTGTTGTTATTATTAATCAGGCTGGCCCTGGCTCCGGTATAGAAAACAGCCACAGCGAAGTTTTGGTCGGAGCCCCTGATCAAACCAGCACTGCAACAATCACTCAACCTCAACCTCAACCTCAACCTCAACCTCAACCTCAACCTTCTGCCCATGCTCAAACTCCAGCGGTCGAGCCCACAGAGGTCCTCCCCCTTACCCCCTCCGAAGGGGGAATTGGTGCAATTTCTTCTGTAAACACTACAACTACAAAGCCCGAACCCACAGTGGTCCTCCCCCTGACCCCCTCCGAAGGGGGAAAAGATCCTGCACCCGCCGGAAAAGGTGTAAAGCCAATTGAAGAAGCGGAGCCTACTGAAATGACTGAACCAATTCTGGTGGATCGCGAAGAAATCATCCCCATAAGAACCCTGGATCCCGAAGAATTTTTCACCATCGACGCAAATGGCGATACGATCCGGGTGAGAAAAACGCCAACGCCTGTGCAAAAAGACCCGATAAGATATCCTTTCGCTGAAAATGGCAAATGGGCCATGGGTTTTGGAATGGGGGTATCCTCCTCCTATTTTGACCAGCGCATGCCCCGCACACAAGGAAATACAGCCATTGAACAGCAGGGTATTGTTCAACGAAACCAGGAACTCCGACAAAAAATGGAAAAACCGGGTATTGCTTTTTCACAGAGCTTGTGGATACAGTACCAACCCCATTATAACTGGAGCTTCAATACCGGAATAAGCATGGTTCAAACGACCCAGAACCTGGCCTTTAGCATCAAAAGCCAGGTACCTGATCCTTATCGCGGGCCCGCTGACTTTCCTGAAGCAGGCACTACCGGACCAAGCGGACAATACCTCTTCCCGGAGGATTCCATTCTTCCCGGAAGTGGCTATACTGCTACCAACAAATACTTCAGCCGTGAAATTCCGTTTTATGTGAATTATCATCTGTGGATCAACCAGAAATTCCAGGTGCAACTTAGCGCCGGGGCGGCTTACCGCTGGGTAACAGGAGCCTCGGTCTATTTCGCGGATATCGACAATGTGGGTATGATCTACATGAACGGTCCGGAATACTATCCCGGATTGCGCGGCACATGGAATATACAAGGAGGAATAGCGCTGAATTATCAGATAAATGACTATTTCAGTCTGAATATGATGCCGGGCTTCCAAATGGCCCTGCAATCCAATATTCGGCATGAACACTACGTACAACAATTCCAACGCCAATGGGGATTGCAGGTGCGACTAAGCAGAAAGCTCGGATTTTAAGCCCTTTTGAGCCGGTGGCATAGTCGTTTTCTGCTCAGGAATATTATTTTTGCTGAAACCTTTTTATCCATGGCTTTAGAAATCAAAGTTCCCACCGTAGGCGAATCCATAACAGAAGTAACCGTAGCCCAATGGCTCAAAAAAGACGGCGACTATGTGCAGATGGATGAAGTAATTTGTGAACTCGAATCCGACAAAGCCACATTCGAATTAAATGCGGAAGCTGCCGGTGTTCTGAAAACCATGGCCGGAGAAGGCGATACTGTTGCTGTCGGAGCCGTAATATGTTCGATCGATACCACGGCAAAAGCCCCTGCAGGCGGCACATCGACTCCAAAAGAAACCAGTACGGCCAAAGTAGAAAAACCCGCTGTTAGTGAAGCGGCTGCAAAAGTGAGTTATGCCTCGGGCACCCCTTCCCCTTCCGCTCAAAAGATCCTGGATGAAAAAGGCGTTAATCCTGCTGCTGTTAATGGCAGCGGAAAAGATGGCCGCATTACCAAGGAAGATGCCCTCCATGCATCTGCATCCATTGCAAAAACACCTGCTGTTGCGGTTGAAACAATAAGCCATGTAGCATTTAGCCGCGAGGCCCGCAGTGAAAAAATGAGCAACCTGCGTAAAACTGTTGCCAAAAGACTGGTTGCGGCAAAAAATGAAACCGCCATGCTCACTACCTTCAATGAGGTTGACATGAAGCCGATCATGGATATCCGCAAAAAATACAAAGACGCGTTCAAAGACAAACACGAGATCGGACTCGGCTTTATGTCGTTTTTTACCAAAGCGGTATGTGAAGCCCTTCGTGAATTTCCTGCTGTGAACTCCTATATCCATGGTGAAGAAGTAGAATACCATGATTTTTGTGATATCTCCATCGCTGTTTCTGCCCCTAAAGGACTCGTTGTTCCGGTGATCCGCAATGCCGAAAGTTTAAGCCTGGCAGAGATCGAAAAAGAAGTAGCCCGCCTGGCCGGTAAAGCCCGCGACAATAAATTAAGCATCGAAGAAATGACTGGCGGAACCTTTACCCTGACCAATGGCGGTGTGTTCGGTTCCATGATGTCAACCCCCATTATCAATCCTCCTCAATCTGCCATCCTGGGCATGCACAATATCGTGGAACGTGCCGTTGTGGTGAATGGTGAGATCGTTATTCGCCCGATGATGTACGTAGCCTTATCCTATGATCACCGCATCATTGACGGACGGGAGAGTGTAAGCTTCCTGGTCAAGGTAAAACAACTGCTCGAAGACCCCATCCGACTCATGCTTGGCGTTTAATTACGCTGATAACGAAAAAGTTATCCTCGTTTTTATATATTGCCATTAGAAAACCGAACCCTGTTCATCCCTGTTAACACACTAATTGTAGCTACAACATGCTAAGTATTGGCGAAGAGATCAAACAATCCCGCTTCAAAAGCGAACATCAGAAGTCCGTTTTGAATATCCTGCTTACGGCCAACACCCTTTATGCCGCAAATAGCCGGTTTTTTAAACGTTTTGGGCTTTCCCCGGAACAGTATAATGTGCTTCGTATCGTACGCGGGAATCATCCCACACCTTGCACCGTGCTCAACATACAGGAACGTATGCTGGATAAAATGTCGAATGCCAGCCGTTTAGTCGACAAGTTGGAAGCTAAAGGTCTGCTGCTCCGTATTCAGTGCAAGGAAGACCGGAGACAGGTTTCCATCACGATCACCCAGAAAGGTCTCAGCATCCTGGATGAGATCGCCGAGCCCTTTGAGTCACTTGAATCCAGCCTGAGTTGTGTGAGTGACAAGGAACTGGTTCGTTTCAATGAAATACTCGATATCATCCGGAATGTTTATCGGGACGCACTTATAAACTCTTAGTTTCCCTTTACAGAATTATGTCCAGGTCGGTGTGTCCATGCTCACTACCTATAGGATCAATGAAAAGTCTTGATCAACTTCGGATTTCCTCCATCAACATCCATTATATACAGATCATGAACCTCTTTAAGATTTTGCGGCCCGGTTTGCACCAGGCGATTGAGCGACACAAGAACCTTGTTGCTTTTTGGCGCATAGCCAACGCATTCAAACCAATTCGATGCACAGGAGGATTTTACATGCCTATACTCCTGAGTACCTAAATTGTAAGCAGATAGCTGCCTTGGCTTTTCGGGCGTATTTGATACATAAACAATCTCTCCGGGAATACTCATTGACATCGACGAGGCCGAATATTTGGGCATTTCAAAGCCATAATCCAATTCCTTCTTCATATCCCGATACATGTAGGCACCACCGAGCAAAAGAAGATCATTTTGGATCCAGTCAGTAAATACAATCCAACTGGTAGAAACTGTGTCTATAATTTGGCCGGTACTATTGGCAACCAAATTGAATCGGCCTTGCGTTGCGGGGTCATACTGATGGAAGAAATACTGATCTCCTTCCGGGTTCCACAAAGGATAAAAATTCCTATAATTTGATGTCAACTGTTGCATATCACCTCCATCCGGATTTACCGAATAAATTTGCGATCCAAGACCCGTAAATAGTATGCGCTCATTATTGCTCCAATCAGGTAAGGCCAAATTGTCAACGGCTAAATCTCCAACGGGTTCAAATTCATGTGTTGTTGTATTGTATACAGCCATGCGGTCCAGGTACTCATAGCGGTCTACACGATAGCGAACCAAAAGCAGTAGTCTGTTCTCATCAAGCGGACTCACCCGGAATCCATCAATGCCTGTATCAGCACGGGTAACAAAGTAATAATTCGGCCCCCAGTCTGGCCCGCTATCTTCGTAGCCAAGTGTTGCGTCCTCAAGGTCAAAGCTACAATCAGGGAAACCCGGAGTTTCAATATAGACGGGTGGTGGTGGATAACCCGGATCCACGGTTCCGCCTTCCTTGTCCTTTTTACAGGCTATTAAAGCCAATACAACCAGAAGTAGGGAACAATAGTTTCGCATTGGAACACCAAGGTACAAAAACCCCGGAACATCCTCCTTTTTGATACCTTAATAAAGCTGGTTTTCCAGGATATAATTCCTGACCACCTTAGGGACCAGATAGCGGATCGACTTTTTAGCCTGGAGAACCTCGCGGATAAAGGTGGCCGAAATATTCAGGACAGGCGCATCAAATACCCGCACATTATCCCTGGCTTTTAGTTTTTGATTATCATGGCCTTCGCGATGGTAAACAAACAATTCGTAATCGGTTATGATCTCTTCAAAGCCTTTCCATTTAGGTAATTCAGACAGATTATCGGATCCCATGATGAGGATGAATTCCCTGTCGGGATAACGCAGTTTTAGATGATGCAGGGTATTGATAGTAAAGGAAGGTTTGCTCAGCTCAAACTCGATATCGATGGCTTTAAAAGCAGGATTGTCGGCAACTGCAAGACGTACCATGGCCAGGCGATGGTTTTCATTCGCCAGTTTGTCGTGGATCTTAAACGGATTTTGCGGGGAAACCACGAACCATACTTCCTCCACCTCGGTGAATTCGAGCATGTAGCTGGCAATGATCAAATGGCCAACATGGATGGGGTTAAAGGAACCAAAAAATAATCCTGTTTTCATTCGTGCATAAATCGTTCAGCCAATACGGTCGCTTCTACCAAAGCCTCTCCCAGTTTATTGTTCAATAAGACCCGATCGAACTGGTCTTCATAATCCAATTCTGTTCTTGCCTTTTTGATCCGTTCTTCCAGTTTTTCCTCTGTTTCCGTTCCGCGTTTTCTCAGGCGGGTCTCCAATACTTCCAAGGAAGGAGGTTTTACGAAGATAGATAAGGCCTGATCTCCATAGATCTTTTTCAGATTGATACCACCTGCTACGTCCACATCAAAAAGCACCACTTTACCTTCATCCCAAAGGCGTTGTACCTCTGATTTTAAGGTGCCGTAAAACAGTCCGTTGTATACCTGCTCCCACTCCACAAACTTTCCCTCGGCAATATTCTTCTCAAATTCTTCCTGCGATAAAAAATAGTAATCCTTTCCGTGTTCCTCTCCCGGCCGGGGCATGCGTGTGGTAGCCGACACAGAAAAAGCCATGTCTTTCCGGGTATTGAGCAGATGATGCACTACCGTTGTCTTTCCGGCCCCTGAAGGCGCACTGAAAATGATCACTTTATTCATTACAAAATATTGAGCACCTGCTCCTTGATTTTTTCGAGTTCTTCTTTCATGGTAACTACCGCCTGCTGAATTCCAAAATGGTAGGATTTCGAGCCCATGGTATTGATCTCCCGCCCCATTTCCTGGGCGATAAAGCCCAGTTTTTTACCTCCCGAATCCTTATAAAGATTATCCAGAAAAAAGCGGCAGTGTTGGATAAGGCGGGTTTTTTCTTCCGCAATATCCATCTTTTCCAAAAAATAGATTAGCTCCTGTTCAAAGCGGTTACGGTCAATGTTTTCCATGCCGATAAACTCTTCAAGATTCGTAGCTATACGCTCCCGGATACTGTCAACCCGTTCCGGTTCAAAGGCGATCACCTTATCAACCATCGCCTGGATCACAATAACCGATTCTTCCATCGCCTTGCCCAAAGCCTGCCCTTCCTGGGAACGGAACAAATTCAGGCTGGCAATGGCTTCTTCGCTGGCCTGGTAAATAATGGCCCAGTTGGCCTCTAATTGTTCATCCGCTTCCTTTACGGTTAATACATCCGGAAAATCCATGATCTTAACCAAAAGGTCCGTCATATTGGCCCCTAGTTCGAAGCCCAACTCACTGATCTCATCGAAATAATATTTGGCAAGTTCCTTATTGATCACGTACTGACCCGGATTCACTTTTTTGTTTTCGATATTATAAAAAGCCTGGACAGAGCCTCTTTCCATTTGCGACTGAAACAGCTTGCGTAAATGAAGTTCCTTGGATTGATAGGATTTGGGCAACCTAAGATTCAGGTCGAGGTATTTCCCGTTCAATGCCTTTAATTCTACCTGTACAGAAATATTTTCATTTTCCGCTGCTCCGCTTCCGAAGCCTGTCATGCTTTTAATTGCCATTCGTGATCTTTCTTTTAACGCTTACCAAATATACTCCTGCAAATATGGTCAGGATATACATAACTTTCAGGGTTGTGAGCGAATCTTGTCCTAAAACGATCGCCAATATACTCGCCACCACAGGTTGAAGGTAAATATAAGAACCCACAAGCGTAGCACTGGCATGCCCAAGGGCATAGGCATTCAATAAATAAGTGAGGAAGGTAGTGCCCAATAAAATAAAGGCCACGATCGCCCATTCCGTTCCTCCATAAAGCGACCAATCCACCGCCTTCAGCTCATCAAATCCGAAAGGCAGCACGAATAGTAAGCCGAATAAAAAGTTCCATTTGCTTACTGTGATCGGGTTATACCGTTGCATCAATTTGCGCACATATACCAGGTAGATGGCATAACTCAGGGCATTGAGTATGATATAGACATCGCCAATGACCTTGTCGGCCTCAAACCTCAAATTCCATCCCCCCATAAGTAACAAGGCCCCCGCTGCCGCTAAAACGATACCCGAAACCTTGAGCCAGCTTAACTTTTCCTTGTAAACCAGTGCCGACAGGATCAACACAAATACAGGAGTAACCAACATCAAAACAGAACCATTGATCGGGGTGGTTATGGATAGCCCTTTGAAGAATGCCAACATATTGGCGGCTACTCCAAAAAAGGCACTGACTGCCAGGGGGAGGAGGTCCTTTTTCTCCACCTTTTCCTTGACAAACAGGGCATGGACCAGTAAAAAAAGCAGTGCCCCGCTCAAAACCCGTAGCAAAATAAATCCGTAAGGCTCGATCAGCGAAGGCATGATGATCTTGGCCATGGAAAAGGTAGCCCCGTAAATGAGGCTAACGATAAGCAGCGAAAGATGAACTTTTAAGGCTGTTTTCAAGCGTGGTTACAAGTTTTGCTACAGTACAGCCGAAAAGGGCGGTCCAAACCGTTTATGGAAATTTAGGAAAAGTGCTGAAATCAGGCTTCCTTTTTTCTAAAAAGGAGTTTTTTCCTTCCTTCGCCTCATCACTCAAATAATAGAGCAAGGTGGAGTTCCCGGCCAATTCCTGTATGCCGGCTTGTCCGTCGAGCTCGGCATTAAACGCCGACTTCAGCATGCGCAATGCGATCGGACTTTTCTCCAGAATTTTCTCGCACCAGGCTACCGTTGTTTCTTCCAATTGATCAAGTGGCACGACCTTGTTTACCAGTCCCATATCCAGGGCTTCCTGGGCGTTGTATTGATCACAGAGAAACCAGATCTCGCGGGCTTTTTTTTGTCCGACCACACGGGCCAGGTAAGAAGCGCCAAAGCCTCCGTCAAAACTACCCACATTCGGACCGGTTTGTCCGAAACGGGCATTGTCGGCTGCGATACTCAGGTCGCACAAAACGTGGAGCACATGGCCACCGCCAATTGCCCATCCGGCCACCATGGCGATCACAGGTTTCGGAATACGGCGTATCTGCATTTGCAGGTCGAGCACGTTCAAACGAGGAACCCCGTCTTTGCCCACATAGCCACCATGTCCGCGTACAGACTGATCTCCACCTGAACAAAAAGCTTTTCCTCCTTCCCCGGTAAGAATAACCACACCAACGCGGTCATCCTGACGGGCCATCTCCATGGCTTCGCTCATTTCTTTTACGGTAAGCGGAGTAAAGGCATTGTGTTTTTCAGGGCGGTTAATGCTGATCTTGGCAATGCCTTTGTACAGGCTATATTTGATCTCTTCAAACTCCTTGATGGTTTCCCAGGAAAATTTAGACTCCATGAAATACTGATTTATAGTGGTTAAAAAATAGTTGATCGGCTTTTGGTTGCGTGAATACTTCTAAAACACAAGGTTTCCCTGACTTATTCAGTTCAACGAGTGCTTTTCCCAATTCTGCCTCATTTTCTGCGCGAAGGTAAGCGATACCAAGATTTTTGCACAAGTCTTTGGCATCCCGTTCATGAGAGGATTCAAAAAACTCGTGGCTTTCAGGTTGTGAGGCAGGCCCGTCGATCAGACGAAATATACCTCCTCCGCCATTATTGATGAGCACCACTTTTAATGGTGTTTGTGCCAGTGCGTTCCAAAAGGCATTGCTATCATAAAAAAAGGCCACATCGCCAACGAAGAGGTAATTGTTTCCTTTATGAACAGAGGCAAACCCCAGCGCAGTAGAAACACATCCATCAATACCGCTTGTTCCCCGGTTGGAATAAACCGCATGCCCCCTTTTTTGGGGTTCGCAATAGGCCACATAACGAATGGCCATGCTGTTCGCTGCATGGATAACAGCCGAATCAGGTAAGTGATCCAGGGCGGTATGGATGACTTTGAACTCATTCCAGGCTGAGGCTTTCAATAACAAATCGCGTGAAGCCCGGCAACCCCTGCTTTCTTCCAGCAGAAGTCCGGCATAGGCGCTGTCGCCCAGTTCAGCCAGCTCCTGGAAAATGTCTTCCAGATCCTTGCGCACCAGGGCGGGATGGGTATCAAAAGGGTCGGCTATTTCTCCATATTTGGAAAAGTGAAAATGGAGGGTCGGCGGCCAGGCGCGTAAAAATTGTTTGACGGTTTTTGATAAGATGGCTGTTCCATCGGTAAGCAGGATATCCGGCTTTAGCGCTTCCAGATACGCTTCATCCTTATTCATAAAAATAAGTTCAGAAACGGTATCTGTATTAGCCGTATTCCGGCAGAGGATGTCTTCATATACGGCTAATCCTTGCGGCGCCCCAACCCCCTTATTCTGGCGCATCCCCCGGAGTGCCAGTATTTTTTTTCCTTTCAGGATGGTAAGGTCCAGATCATCCGTTTTGTAGGGATAAGCCGGCCGATCGGTTTTGTCGCACTCTGCCTCGTACTGATGTTCGGGACCCGGGTAAAGCGGTTCATGCAGAGGCACATTGATATGGACCGGTCCGGGAATGGATAAAGTAGCTTTCCGGATGGCATTTCGGGTTATTTGCGCAAATAATGTCGGGTTGGAATACGTTTCAGGAGTAGGCCAAAAGCCTAAAACATGGGAACCGAACAATTCCGCCTGGCGAATGGTTTGTCCGTCCCACTGGTCGATCATTTCCGAAGGGCGGTCGGCGGTGATGACGATAAGGGGTACATGTTGATAATAGGCCTCCAATACGGCCGGATAAAAATTCGCTACGGCTGAACCAGAAGTGCAGATCAAAACGACCGGTTTCTTAAGTGCGATGGCTTTACCCAGGGCAATAAATCCGGCCGAACGTTCATCTGCAACAGAAAGACACTTAAATTTACCCGATCTTACAAAGGCGATCGTTAAGGGCGCATTGCGTGAACCGGGACAAATTACGGCTTCTGTGATGCCTTCAGCGAGGCATGCGGCGGCGATATGATCGATGGCTCTTTGCAAGCGAGGCAAAGGTAGTTCATGATGGAAAATAAATTTGGCACATACCTTGAATAGTTCGTTTCACACACACTAAAAAAATGAAAAAACTGGTACTTCTCGGCTTTTTGTTCGTCCTGGCAGGGGGCATAAAAGCGCAACCGTACATAGGCTTACATTTTATCGGTTCTTCAGCACAAAATATGTTTTGTGATTCGGCTTACCGCCATGGCTATGGGTTCAATATGGAATTTTTCTCGAATAATTTGTTGAGAAACACCGTAAATCCAAACGCATTGGACCTGCGCTATGGGTTTGGATTTGATATTCAAGGGGCTGGAAGGGAAAAAAGATCGGTGATCCTCAGCACTCCAAACAACGATCCCGGAAAAGAGATCCTGAAAAACAGCCACCTTGGTGTAAGTGCGACAATGCGCCTTACCTTTTTGGGAGAAAAACGCGTTAGTCCTTATTTGGATGGATTCGTAGGACTCCGTGGATTTTACAGCCACAGGGAACTAACCATAGATAAACCAAATCCCGATTATGAAACCAGTACTTCCGAACAAATATCCATGGCAGGAACTACTCGCTACGGTGGCTCTGTTGGTATAATGTATGGCCTGAACCGGGTCATAAGTGTAGATACCCGGGTGACCTATTCGGCAGGAAGTGCCGGAAACTGGGTAAACCTGAATACGGTTAACCAACAGGACAATATTGTGAGTTACCGGATCAGCAATACAACAACCGATCTTTTCATATACCGGGTCGGATTTGTTTTTAATCTGAATCCTAAACCCCGGGAAACAAGTAACACGATCGTTAACCCGGTCACTCCAACGGATACGACTGTTCCTGTCCAGCCGGCAACTCCGGTGGTGACCCCGAAGAAAAAAAGGAATGTGGATGTAACCCCTTCCCCTACTCCGGCTCCTGCACCTTCGCCGAAAAAGCCTTTGGAAGTGAAGCCGTTACCCCCACCGGCACCAGCTCCGAAGCCGAAACCACTTAACTAGGGATTGGGGATTAGGGATTGGTACACAAATCCCCAATCCCCAATCCCCAATCCCCAATCCCCAATTCCTATTTCAACTCAATAACGATCTCATACGTCATCCCGCAGGCGGTACAAACGCTGTAATCGTCTTTTTTCTCTGCGTCTTTTGCTTTTTTGCAACCCTGTGGGATCATTTTTGCACTTCCCGTAGCACCTGCCTTGGCTTTGATCTTCACTTCTTCCATCACATTTCCTTTAATAAGCTGGTCGTAATAGGTAAAAGTTACAACGGCTGTGATTTTTTTATCGCTGTTGTTTTTTACTTCCATCTCATAGTGGCAGGCCATCCCTGTTTTTTTGGCTAACTTTAAGCGATACTCGAACTGAATTTCCGTTCCGTCGCTGGTTTTGTACGAAGCGCTGACCCATTCACTAAATTCTCCCGTTTTGTCTGCAGGAAGTACGGCAGTTCCCTGAACCTGAGCCCGGGAAGTCAATCCGCAAAAAAGGAAGAAGGCAAAAAAGAGCATGTTTTTCATAGGTGTTTTGTTTGTTGTTTGACACAAATGAAAATAAAAACGGAAAACCGGGAAATACCAAGATGTCGGTATTTTCTAAGGCTGAGGTTAAGGTTAAGAAAGCCTCAACCTTAACCTCAACCTTAACCTTAAAACGCCAATGTCAATTGCCCCAGGAAATTCAGGCCGGCCTGAGGGAAGAGATAATTAAAATCCCTTCTTTGCCCGTCAAAAATAAACCCGAAAGAATACCCGTTTGGTTCATATTCGGCATTCAGGATATTTGCGGCCAGCAGCGAAAAACGAAGCTCCCGGGCCATTCTGAATTTTTTCGTAGCCAGGTTCAGGCGCAGGTCGTTTACCCAAAAGGCATCCAGGCTTCTTTCCTCGTTTTGGGTATTATCGAGGTATTGGCGACCCACGTATTTGCTGATCCAGTCGATACTCATTTCTTTGGTAACAAGGAAACGGAACATTGAGCTTGCCACCACATTCGGTGAATAGGCCAGGTCCACATTTTTATGCTGCAGCGTTGTTTGTCCGAGGTAGTTCCAATCCGCATCGTAGGCATCGATGTACTCTGTAAATTCTGTCACCTTATTTTGACTTAGGGCCAGTGTGGCATTCCACTGCAAGCGGGAATGGAGATTCACGGCATAATCGAATTCAACTCCGGCCCGGTAGCTGTTGTCAACATTCACCCGGGTATAGGCACCCACATCATTAATCTTTCCGGTTAAGGTGAGCTGGTCTTTATACAACATGGCATAAGCTACCACCTGAAGGCGGTGTTTTTTGTTTTGAAGGTTCCAGCCCAGTTCCACATCATTTAATACTTCGTGGCGCGGACGGGTTTCCGGTGTGCTTTGTGTAAAGTCATCGCGTACCGGTTCGCGGTTGGCGCGGCTAAAACTCAGGTAGACCTGGTTAGATGCATTCACCAGGTAGCTTAGTCCGGCTTTAGGGTTAAAGAAGGGAAATTGAACGGATTGGGTAACGTTATTGCCCAAATTATCATACCCTAAAAAACGGTAGCCAATATACCTGAACTGCAGGTCAGCAAAAGCGGAAAGGCGTGTATTTACCGAATAAGCTGCCTTGGCATACACATTCATGTCACTTTTTGTGGCGTCGTTTTCATAATAGCGGTGACGGATAGAACCATTGGAAGCGAACTGCGCCCAAATGATCTCTCCATAGTGTTTACCCTGGTAAATATTGTATCCACCACCAAAAATGACATTCAGTTTGTTCGCGGAATAGTTCAGGTTATATACAAAACCACTAAAGGTATTGTCTAACCAACGACGACGGATGAGGTCTGTAGATTCGATGGTATCCCCCGCGGTGATCACCGGCTGCAGGTTATAATCGGCGAGGTCCTCTCCGCTTTTGAATTGTTCGTAATACCCTTGACCCAGGGTGGTATGGAAGGAAATATTCCCAAGAAGACGCGGGTTAAACTGGTAGGAATAGTGCACATGAACATGTTGTTGCTGATAATTGTCCACCTCATTATCATAGGTGTATGCATTGTAGGTGCGGTTTCCTGAATTCGCCAGGCGGGTAGAATCATCCAACCCGAAGGCATAGTATTTTTCAAGTCCGGCTGCATCTCCTTTTACCTTGGCATCGGGGATCCCGTTCCAGGCCTGGTAGGTGATCTCTTTGCCGCCGAATACATTGATCTTGAACACCGATCTTTTTCCATAATGGGCACCCGACAGATAATAGGATTGCAGGTTGGAACTGGAACGGTCAATAAATCCATCCGACATGATCTGGGAGATCCTTCCTTCGAAGGACCAACTGTTTTCGAGTAAACCCGTTCCAAACACCATATTGCGTTTTTGGGTATTGAGGTTCCAGCCATTTTCAAAGGCGAGCGGACTATTTCCTCCTTTATAGCTCCAATCGTTTTTGAGGAAGCCAATTCCATAGGAAACTTCTGCAAAAGGATCTTTTTTCACCGCATTTGTCTGCAAATTGATGCTTGCCCCAAAGGCACCGGCTCCATTCGTGGAAGTTCCTACCCCCCGCTGCACCTGGATATTCTGTACCGAACTGGCAAAATCGGGCATATTCACCCACCAGACTCCCTGTGATTCCGCATCGTTAACAGGAATCCCGTTGATGGTCACATTGATCCGGGTTGGATCGATACCGCGGATACGGATGCCCGTATACCCCACTCCCGCACCTGCATCCGAATGGATAACCGAACCGGGGATCTGGTTGAGCAAAAAAGGCAGGTCCTGTCCGAGATTCGCCTTTTCAATTTCCTTTTTCGAGATCTCGGAATAGGTTCCGGGCTGGTCCTTTCCCATCCTCGTAGCTTTCACAATGGCTTCATCGGTAACATTTACGATAGGCTTGAGCCCAATAGCCAGATTCGTTAAGCTGTCGGGATTTAACGCGATCTGCTGTGGTTCATAAGCCACGTGCGAGACCACCAGGGTCAGTCCCGATTTTTTGGGGACTAGCATATGAAAGTACCCCCGTTTGTCAGAAAGTGTACTGGCCATTACGCTGTCGCCCGAGAGAACGGCAATGTAGGCGTCCTCCACTCCTTCTTCTGTTTGTGATTGGATAAGTCGGCCGTCAACATGATGTTGCGACCAGGCCTGGAATGTTACAACACTCAACAAAACCAAAATTACTAAACGCATAAAATTTGAAAATAAAAGGTTTAACAAACGCCCTCCAGGGGTTGGAGCACGCAAAGCATGTTATACCAAAACTTTCCCTTCGCAGGAATTACCCTGATCAGGTTTCGGTGGCAGGCCACCAAGGGTATCATCTCAGCCGAATTCAATCAGCACCCCTAAGACGGGGCGAATTTAGCTAAATTTTGGGGTTGGGCAAACGGCATCGCCCGCTGAAGCTCTGTACAAACATTCGGGGTAAACGATTCTTCAGGAGCGAAGGCGGGTGCAGGCGGCAGGGTGCAGGCTTTCTTTATGGTGGGCGGAGAGTCCGTATCGCTCAATAAAATACGTATATTGCATTTGCGGCCGAGCGCCAATGGATGCCAAAACATAATACATGAAAGTCATTTGGATTGGAAAATATTTTGACTTGAATGAGAGGGAAGAGGAAATTGAATTTCTTTTCAGAATTGATGCAGAAATGGACGGAGAAAATAGCTTCGCAGGAAAAGTTTGGGAGGAAGAATTTTTTGAATTAACCAAGGCATTCATTGACGTCGAAGGGTTTATTGAAGGGAATCTAATAAGTTTTGTCAAAACATATCCATTTCAATATGACTACGATGAAAATATGAACGCTCTAATCGACAGAACCAAGCCTGGTCATCAAGTAATATATGAAGGAATATGGGACGAAAATTCTAATTCATGGAAAGGTGAATGGGAAATTGAATTAGAAGTCACACAGGTATCTTTCGAAGTTGATAATGTTATTAGCGAAGTGAATAGGTTTGAAATGAAGGAACATTTCGAATAAACGACCTGGACAGTACTCGGGCATGAACCGTCAAAGCGCAATTAAAACTCATTTGTTTTGTACGGTTATTTGCCGTACATTTGAGTTAATTAATCAATAAACTTATGCATGCCCCGGTAAGTAAGGAAGAACGGATCGAACTGCGCGTATCTTCAAAAGACAAACGGATATTCAAAAGAGCCCAGGAGCTAAGCGGCGATAAATCGTTTAGCAGCTTCATTATTCGTATTGTAAAAAAACAGGCCGAAGAGATCGTGGCTGAACATGACCGTATACTCGCTTCGGAAAAAGACAGGGAAATATTCTTTGACTCCGTGTTCGGCAACAGCAAGCCCAATCAAAACCTGCTTGAAGCTGCAAAAAAATATAAATCAAAGTCTTCTTCGTTGTGGAAATAACCCTTCTGGCCAAAGAGCATAACAGAAAGGAATTTCAGTGTGAAGAAGCGTCTTTAACGGACTACCTGCATAACCAGGTTAGTCAGGATATTAAAAAACGTTTGGCAAACTGTTTTGTAGCCATTGACAATAAAAAAAATGTCCTCGGCTATTATACACTAACGAGTGAAAGTCTGGGACGGGATATGATCCCGGAAAAATTTCTCAAACAATTACCAGCCAACTACAACGCTCCGGTGATCCTATTAGGCAGACTAGCCAGGGATATAAGATCAAAAGGAAGCAGCTTAGGCGAAATTTTACTGATTGACGCACTCTTTCGCAGCTACACTTTGTCAAATGAAAGCATTGGCGCCATGGCAGTGGTAGTGGACCCGATTAATGAGAGGGCAAAATTATTTTACGAAAAATATGGTTTTGAAACACTTCCCAACAGCGGTAAAATGTTTCTGCCCATGAAAGTAATCGGCCAATTGATAGTATAAAGGCCATTATTTTGACTAGTACAGCGGGCGAAGTACTGAACCTGAATATTCGGTTCGCACGTCGTGCTTCCCTTCGGAAAGCGACGGGCTGGGGCAACTGTTCAGCCTATCCTTCGGCAGGCTCAGGATGACGGCTCATGAAGCTTCAAGTTAGGCTTCGGTGGACCAAGTCAGCATGACGGGCTGCTAACAATTACGGCCAAAACCCAGAACCCAAAACCCATAACCCCCTACCCCCCGCCTTCGCTTTGTAAGAATTCTTTTCCATATAAAATAACTTCAAAAGCTACGACGGGCGCAGCACTGAAAACTGAACACTGAACACTGAAAACTCACCCCACCAAATCCCCCACAATCCTCGCCGAAGCCATCACCAATGGAATTCCCCCACCCGGATGTACCGAACCCCCGCAGAAATAGAGTCCTTTGATCTCCGTGCTAAAATTCGGGTGCCTCAAAAAGGCGGCAAAACGGTTGTTGCTGGAGGTGCCATACAATGAGCCCCGGTAAGAGGAGGTCTGGCTTTCAATATCGGCCGGACTCAGTACCGACTCATTCACAATATGCGGCGTGATATTTTTATTCAGAATACGCTCAAGCTTGGTGAGAATGCGGGTTCTCAGGGTTTCTTTTAATTCTTCCCAATTTTGTCCGCTATGTTGGGGGGCGTTGACCATCACAAACCAGTTTTCGCCTCCTTTTGGAGCATGTTCCCGACAAATTTTGGAGGAAATATGCACATAAACAGTAGGGTCTTCGGCGATCACCAGATCATCGAACAAGGAAGCGAATTCCTTTTTATAGTCCCGGCTAAAAAAGATATTATGCACATCCAGTTCGGGAAATTCCTTATCCATACCCCAATAAAAAATAAAGGCAGAAGAAGACCTTTCCTGGGCCAGGGTTTTTTCGGGTGCCTTTTCTGTGGGCATCAAGGTCCGGTAAGTCGGCCATATATCGGCATTGCTAACCACATCGTCTGCGGCATGATGTGCTCCATTAATGCGGATCCCGGTAACCTTTTTTCGTGCCGTTTCTATCCCTTCCACCCTGGAATTGAACGTGAACTCCACTCCCATATCCATACATAAAGCATACAAAGCCTTAGGAATAGCATGGATGCCTCCTTCCGGCATATAGGCACCCAAACCAAATTCGAGATGCGGGATCACGTTCAGGGTTCCCGGTGCCTTATAGGGATTCGACCCGTTGTACGTGGCATAACGACAAAATAACTGGATGACCCGCTCATCTTTAAAATAGCGGCGGATCACTGCTTCCATACTTTCAAAGGCATCGATCTTTGAAAAACCCAGGAGTCCGTGCAGGGTATCCCGGCTCATGTAGTTTTTCCAGATATGGAGTGACTTGCGAAGGAAAACCGGCTCGGTTAAACGATGGATCTCTGCAGCATGGGCCAGAAAACGGAAGAGGGAGTCGGCCTTGTCATGGGTTTTTTCCTCCAGCTCCTTACCAAATATTTCCTTGTTAGCGGTGGCCTTTAAACGCAATCCATCCTCATAAAAATAATGGCAAAGGGTTTTGAGTTCCTTGTAGTGATAGTAGTCGCGTGGATCTTTACCGCAGGCTTCAAAAACCTCATCCACATAAGTAGGTAGCGTAAATAAGGAAGGTCCGGCATCAAAGAGGAATTCGCCTTGTTCACGGATCGTCGCTTTTCCTCCGAAATACGCATTCTTTTCGAAAACATGGACCTGTTTTCCTTTGGCGGCCAAACGTGCTGCAACGGCGAGACCGGATAAGCCGGCACCGATCACACTAACTTTATTTCCGGCTGATTCGGGCATAAAGTCCCAGGGGTAATACCAGCATACCCATGCTGTAAATAAAGTCGTCGACCGGAATTCTGAATAGCCGTATGCCCAAATTTTCCGCATCATTGTACCATACCACTGGCAGGGAGGTGAGAATGCCGTTAAAGACCAGGAAGGGGATCGAGATCACCAGATAGGTCATAAAAAAACGACCCAGGAAGAGGTTTCTTCCGGAAATAAGGATCATCAACAGCACAAAACTCAGGTATAAGGTGGCCATCGAAGTATACAAGCGTTCTGTATGAAAAACATAGACGGCCAATGCTGCCAAAAGCAGGATCCAGGCAATCAGCTTCCGTGGACGGAATAAGATATCCTTGGGGAAATAAGCCTCCAGGCAGGCATAAATAAAGATCGCGGCAAAGGGAACGACCAAAA
>JAKFCJ010000024.1:0-8445 GCA_036676705.1 Bacteroidota bacterium | reverse complement strand
TGCCATTTTAAAAAGGGATGTCCTTGAAATGGAATTCCAATCCGGAACCTGTTACACGATGTGAAATGCCTTCCATCATTTTACGGATGAAGACAAATTAAAGATCGTACAAAAAATTCACGCTTCAGGTTCTCGCGCTTTTTTGGTGGAAATACTCGAACCAACCCCATTTTGCCTTTTGAAAGTGTTTTTAACCGGCACCCTGGGCACTTTGCTGTTAACCCCATTTATACTTCCATTCTCCCTGGAACGCTTATTCTTTACCTATTTGTTTCCTGTGAACCTGTTTGCCATCACTTTTGATGGTGTCGTGTCGGTTTTTAAATCCCGCTCCATTAAACACTACCAAAAATTATTTGGAGCTTATGGGGAAACCATTAAAACCTTCCGACTCACAAATGCGTTAATTTCACTTATCGTGATACAATGTGAACCCCGGAAATGAAAGCACTCACCGCCCTGTGGAAATTCAGCAGACCACACACCATTATTGGAAGTGTGATAAGCATCCTGACCCTTTACTATATCGCGGCCAGGGATCAGGAAGTATTCAACTTTACTTTCTTGATTCTGGCTTTATGCATTGGTATCACGTGCAATATTTTCATTGTCGGCATCAACCAGATCGCAGACGTGGACATTGATAAGATCAACAAACCCTACCTTCCTATTCCCTCAGGAGTATTAAGCGTGCACCAGGCCAGGATCATCGTGTACACCTCGCTGTTCATCAGCCTTTTTCTTTCTTTACTGATCTCGCCTTATCTCTTCGGCATTGTTGCCTTATCGACTACGATCGGTTGGGCCTATTCCATGCCACCCATTTATCTGAAGCGCCATCATATAAGCGCCGCCCTGGCGATCGCAACCGTTCGTGGCCTGTTGCTCAACGCGGGTGGCTTTCTTGTCTTTAATTACGAGCTAAACCACGTCCTTGAGATGCCGCTTAATGTGGTCATACTCACTTATTTCATCCTGGTATTCAGCATCGTCATTTCGTGGTTCAAGGATTTGCCCGACATGGAAGGTGATGCGAAATACCAGATCAAAACTTTAGCCATCCTATACTCGCCAAAAGTGGCTTTGATCGCGGGTAATCTTTTGGTCGCAGCGGCCTATTTATTTACCCTTTATATGAAATGGGATGATTTTTTTTATGCAGGACCACCCGGTTTCGAAACCCGGGTACTTTTTATCGGTCATCTTGTTTTATTTGGGTGTTTCTGCATCAATGCCTTGTCGATACAGCTTGCTGACCTCCGATCCGTCAAAAAATTTTACAAGCGTTTCTGGTGGTTCTTTTTTGCGGAATATGCTGTTTATTTACTGGCGTATGCCGGGGAAGCTTTTTAAATTATGTTTACAGACAAATGCCATGACAAGAAACAAAGACCTGGCCTCCCGGCTTCGTGAAGTCCTCCTCGATGGAAAATGGATCGCCAATACCAACTTCAGGGATCAGATCAGCCAGGTGAGTTGGGAGCAAGCCACTCAACAAGTAGGCAACTTAAATACCATTGCCTTATTGACTTTTCATATCAACTATTATTTATCAGGACTCGTTGATGCCTTGGATACCGGCCGGCTTACGATCAGTGACAAATATAGTTTCGACCTTCCTGAAATAAAATCAAAGGCAGATTGGGAAAAATTGGTGGCCGAATTCCTGGGCAATGCTGAAAAATTCGCCGACAGGGTTGAACAAATGGAAGACAGCCTGTTTGACCAGCCCTTTATAGACGAAAAATACGGGAGCTATTGGCGCAATATCGAAGGGGTCATTGAGCACAGCTATTATCATTTAGGGCAAATTTCATTGATCAGGAAGATGATCGTGGATGGGTGTTGAATGCAGGTGGACACAGGCCAGACCAAATATGAAATTCAATACATAATTTGCACGTGATTTATGAATCTTCTTTCCATCATCATTATTAATCTCCTCTTCAGTGGACCCCTTTCTCCTGTCCACGTTTTATACCCGGAAAATCAAAAGTCTGTTTGCGGGTATGACTTGAGGGGAAATGAGTATGAAGATTTTAGAAAACGGGCGGATGAGTCGGGAAACGTGTACGATGCCGATACCTTATGGAACATTTATGAGCAGCTCAATGATTCGATCAGAAATGTTTTGCCTGACAATATTGAGGTTGAAATATTCTTGTCTTTCTTAAATGACATGGAAGTAGGCATTGATGTGATCATGCCTGAAAATGACGCCTATTTCCAAAAAATTCGCTGCGTAGTCATGAATGCTAACTTTAAAGGAAAAATTCCTTCACAACGTTATCTCTGCATTTTTTCATTTGAAAACATAGACAAACCCTTGCAGGTAGCGGTAAAGAGAAATCAATAGGGTTTCGTGAACTTAACGAATTCCCTTATTTTTGATCAACACCATACGGAATTGTCCTTTTTCCGTTTCTAAAATCAGCCAATACAAACCATCTTCACCTGCTATTTCCCATTCAATGGTATCCGTACCCGAACAGTCCAAGGACTGTATTTGCTTGCCTGTACCATCGAAAATACGCAGTATGCCGGATTCGGAATTCTGGTCCATCTCCAAACTAATCTTACCCGTCGTCGGATTGGGATAAACGTGAACGCCAGATCGGCTCCAATTATCCATCCAGCCTATACCTGTAACCGTAAAGCAGCCGGACGTGTCTGTGCAATTTCCGTCTGATACGGAGACCGCGTATTGGCCGTTACCCGATACGGTATAACTGCTTTGTGTCGCCGATTGAATCAAATTCAATCCCCCGCCAATACAAGTAAACCATTGGTAGGATGTGCCAGATTGTGAGACACTTAAACTTTGACCGTTCTGAGAAATGGTCAGATTCAGTGGTGTGATATCCAACTCCAATTCCAAAATGCTGTCGCACCCTGAAACATTGGTAAAACGGTAAAATACCAATGACGTATCATTCGTGTACGTTTGTCCATTTACCCACGTAAAGGCTTTGCAATACTCCATCTGATCTTTGCGATACAGCGTGTTGCCAAGACTTAGATCAAGGTATATTATACTATCGCAGCCTGATGAGGTGCTTAACAAATGGCTGGCTGTTTGGTTACTTGCATAATACGTCACCCCATTGATCCAGGCAAAACTATCGCATGCCGATACCTGATCCACGCTGCTTCTCGAATAATTAATGGTCAGGTCCAATGTCACAATACTGTCGCATCCGCTTACAGTCTGAAAGGTGTCTTTTTCCTGCATGCTGGTCGAAGCATAATACGTATGGCCGTTGACCCACCTAAAGCTATCACAGGCAGTGATCGTTTCGACGGTATTCTTTGACTTGTTAATCGTCAAATCTAAAAACACGATACTATCACAACCCGCGGCATTGATAAAGTGATAATAGGCTGACTGGTTGCTGGAGTCATAGAGGTTACCGTCTATCCATGTGAAACTATCACAGGCGCTGACATAATGGGTAGTTTGATCGCTTTCAAGAATGTTCAGATCCAGCGTAACAACGGAATCGCAACCGGCCTTGTTAACCAATGTATCCAAAGCACCCACGGTATCCTGATAATACACATGTCCATCGACCCAAATAAAACTATCACACGCTGTATGGGTATGCGTTGCCGTACTTGCCTGGTTAATCGTGAGGTTCAATGTGACTATTGAATCACAGCCTTTATAATTAACAAGTGTATCTACAGGTCCGCTTATACTTGAAGTATACGTGTTTCCATCGATCCACATATAGGCACTGCAGGCAGAAACATGATGTACCGTATAGTTGGTGATGCATTCTGAAAGGTGCCAGATAAATCCATCATCATCACTATTTGGCGAACTCAGGTAAAAGGTGTCATTTCCGGGGTTAAAATCAACGGTTCCCGAATAATGTCCCACCGCATATAACTCTCCATTCTTGTCGCTGGCAATATCCTCAATGATGTCCAAGCCCCCTCCGCCAGCAGCTACAACCCATTTAAACTTCCCAGCACTATCGATCTTTAGAATAAAAACATCCGTCCAACCATTGGCTGTTCTCGTTTCGCTTATAGTGGGATCAAAATTGAAATCGATCGTAATACGAAAAAAACCGGTAATGTACAGGGAGGCTCCAGGAACTATTTCCATACGCATAATACGCTCACTCTGATTGTTTGATCCCAATTGATGCACCCACCTTAACATACCAGATGAATCCAATTTACAGACGTAGCCATTTTCGCTGTAGTTTGATGATAAAATATAATCAGATGTGTCTGGATCAAAATCCATTGTACCGGTGTAATAGCCAGATAGATAGACTTGAAAATCGTCATCAATTTCAATTCCTCTGGCTACTCCGTGGTTACTGCATATTAAAATAGATGCCCAAATGAAATGTCCTAAATTATTTAATTTAAGTACATAAGGAGTTCCGGCACTGTTGTATCCGCTTTGGAATGATGAATCAGGTCCCGGATCAAAATCAGCCTTTCCGTTAAAATAACCACAAACATATATACTCCCAATTAAATCGATATTGATTTTAAATCCATAGGAACCTCCGCTACTACCAATAGCCTTGGCCCAAATTAGATTTCCGTTGGGATTTAGCTTGAAAATAAACGCATTGTTATTATATACCGAGTTGAGATAAAAAGTTCCGGCCCCCGGATTAAAATCAACAGTTCCTTGAAATGTTCCTGTTGCGTAAACATTACCGAAAGGGTCCGTTTTTATGTCGTTTAATCCCTCGCCTCCAGTTCCTCCAATCGAACGTACCCACGTAAAATCTCCACCAGAGTCAAGCTTTACGATAAATATATCGGTCGCCCCGGATGAGCTCAAATTACTCACGCCTGAACCGGGATTAAAGTCTGCCGTCCCGCTGAAATTTCCGCCTACGTAAACATTTCCGTTGGTATCTGTACACAAAGCATAACCCAAAGCATGATTATTCCCGAGTATCGTTTTGCCCCAGATATATTGACCTTGTGCATTTAATTTTACGAGAAACAGGTCATAAATACCCGAAGCGTAAGCCATCGATGTTCCTGAACCCGGATCCAGATCAAGGGCATCCGAAAAATAACCCGTTACATATATATTTCCGCTTTTATCAATTGCAACCCGATATGCCTCATCATCACCATTGTTGCCGATTTTATGGGCTCCGGCAAATTCGGGTGCCTGGGCAAACAGATTTGGACCGGATAAAAGTAGTCCTGCGAAAATTATTATCAGACGAAAACCAGAACCCATATTTTACTTAATAATATTTGGAAGATACGTAAAAAGCCCAAAACCAGCTTCACCATCCCATCCTCTTATTCACCCTTTCCCTAAAATACCTATCCCAAATCCACTCCACGTCCAGTCCGAGGCCATAGGTATAGATCGGTGCACTGAAATCGGCTGAGATCGTGTTGGAAAACAGCGCATAGCGGTAACCGATGCCTGCACCTGCTGTGAACCAGGGAAGGACACGGAAACTGGCATTCAGCGACACTTCAAAAGGGATAAACTTAAAGTTTTTATAGAAGCGCAGCTCCCCGGCTTCGTTGCGTTCCAGCCTGCTTCCAAAACCAAATCCGCTTTGCACGGGAAGGGCGAGTTTCCACCGGCCGCGGTTAAAAAGCACGTAGTCGCAGGTAAAGGAGAGGTACATAAATTTATTCTCCTGAAAACGGGTTTCCTGGGCAGGTGTTCCCTGGGCATAAACATATTCACGGGTGATGGTATGGCGCAAGCGGTACATCCCGACCAGCAAGCGAATTTTGCCTCCATAACTTAGTCCGAAACGCATTCCGTCAATTTGTGCCGGCTCATCCCGCACAAAAGAATTTCGCCCGTCGAATGAAAAATAGTTCGTTGGCTCCTTCTTCAAATAGATCCGAAAGGTATCAAGGGGATTGTATTGCGCCTTTGCCGAAACAAGCGTCAGAGAAAGGAAAACAAGCCCTATCCAGCGCCGCACAAGTTATGCAGTTTGTTTCGCCGGCATTACCTTGGGAAGGTCGAGTTCTTTGATCTTCGACCAGCCTCCATACACGTTTTTTACCCGGTCAAAACCTTTGGCCTTTAACATGGATGCGGCGATCATGCTTCTATAGCCCCCGGCGCAATGCACAAAATAGGTGGCATCCTTTTTCAGGGTAGGGATCTGTTTTTCCAGGTCCTGAAGGCTCCCGAAGGTGGCGCCCTCCAAATGGCAGCTATCCCATTCGCTCGGCTTCCTCACATCAAGCACCACCGGCTTTTCATGTTTATAGTCCAATGCAAATTCTTCGGGGGTTACGGAAATGACCATGTCCACCTGTCTGCCTGCTTTTCTCCATGTTTCTATACCTCCATCGAGATACCCTTTTATCTGGTCAAAACCTACACGAGCCAAGCGGGTTACGGTTTCAGCCTCTTTGCCCTCAGGACAAACCAATACCAAAGGAGCATGGACAGGAAGAAGGGTACCGGCCCAAATGGCGAACTGTCCGTTAAGCCCGATATTCAACGATTTGGGAATAAAACCGAGTTCAAACTCATCCGGAATGCGTGTGTCGAGCACCGTAATTCCCTGGTTTCTTAATTCGTTAAAGGTTTCCAGCGACAAAGCCTTGTTGCCTTGCAAGGTCACGCTTTCCAGGCTGTCATATCCCGACTTATTCAGGCGGGCATCGTCGAAAAAGTAGTTGGGCGGTGGCGTGATCCCTTCTGTTACCTGTTGGATAAATGTTTCGCGGCTCATCGGCTGCAGCGCATAATTGCTTGCCTTCTGTGCTCCAATGGTAGAGAAGGTTTCCGGTCCTAAATTTTTTCCGCAGGAAGAGCCCGGTCCGTGTGCCGGATAAAGGATAACCGAATCGGCCAGGGGTTTGATCTTGTTGTTCAATGAATCGTACATCATCGAAGCCAGCTCTTCTTTGCTCATTTTTCCATCCAGCAGGTCCGGACGGCCTACATCGCCCACAAAAAGAGTGTCGCCGGAAAACAGGCAGTAATCTTTCCCTTCTTCATCCATCAATAAATAACAAGAAGATTCGGGTGTATGGCCGGGGGTATGGAGTACTTTGAGGCTCACTTTGCCCAATTTCAGGATCTCTCCGTCTTTGGCTTCATGGATGGAATATAAGGTCGTAGCTCCCGGGCCATAGACGATTTCCGCTCCCGTCTTTTTGGCCAGGTCAAGGTGACCCGACACAAAATCCGCATGAAAATGGGTCTCGAGAATGTATTTGATCTTTACACCCCGCGCTGCCGCCTTTTCCACGTACGCATCTGTATCGCGCAAAGGGTCAATGATGGCTGCTTCGCCATCCGATTCGATATAGTAAGTGGCCTGGGCCAGACAATTCGTATAAAGCTGTTCAACCAACATCCTTCGTTTTTTTAAGGGTTAATAAGTGAAATTCTTTGAGATATACCGGTTCGAAATAGGCCAGATCCAGAAAATCTTCTGCCTCAAATTTACGAAAGCTCTCTTTAAGCTGATAGGTTGCTGAGGGGAAAATTCCATTGACGATGGAAATGTCGCTGCGTTCGGCCAATAGCTCCCGGAGTTTTTCAGCTCCGTCGCCGATTAAAACCTTTTTCCCTGGAAATTCCTCCCATGCATTCCCCTCAACTATCAATGGACGAATTGGCGAAACTTCCGTGCCCTTTCTATCATAAACCGACTGATATACCTCCATCCTCCGGGCATCGATACAGGGGATGATCCAGTCGCCTTCCTGATGCCCCTCCAGATAATGCCTGGCCATGCACGCGAGTCCCGACTGGCCGATCACCGGAATTCCATATCCATATGCCAAACCCTTTACCAGAGAAACGCCAATACGGAGGCCGGTATAGGATCCCGGGCCGGTATTGAGAGAAAGAGCATCCGGTAATCCATAGCTTTTTACGAGGGATTCACAGTACAGGGCCAGTAGCTCGGCATGGCTGTTCATTTCCCTGGTTTCACGTGTTTCCAGGCATTTTCCATCCTCAAACATGGCCACGGAACATACGCTTCCCGAACTTTCTATGGCAAGTATCCGGCTCATGAAAAGGTCTCCCAGAACATTTTAACCAGAACCAGGACCACGAATACGGAAAAAATTGCCTTTGCTGTCTTGGGCTTAAGTTTATGGCCTGTTTTTACCCCAATGGGTACGGTGATCAGGGTGCCGATGATCATGGGAATGACTATGGGATAGAGCAAAAACCCGACATGGCTAACACCCAGGTCCTGTTGCACAGGCTCCTGGAACATATAGTACAAGGCTGTCGGAAGGGCAAAAAACGGAACCACACCCGCAGAAACTGATACGGCCTTTTTCATTTCCAGCTTAAGCATGTTCACAAATGCGGGGATCATGATCAGCCCGCCGCCAAGTCCGCTGAAGGCTGTAAATATACCCGTCACGGCACCAACGATCCCGAATTTTTTCAGTGGGATCTCCGACTTAAGATTGTCGGGATCATTGCGGCTTATGAGCATCCGG
>JAKFCJ010000023.1:0-17955 GCA_036676705.1 Bacteroidota bacterium | reverse complement strand
CCTTGAAACTTCACCACCATACCGTCCTTTTAGGCTTTTTACTTTGCTGTTTCTCTTGCAAAAAAGACAGAGAAGTTGCAAAATATACCGGTGAATATACAATCACAGGAAAGGTTGTAGATGAAATAACAGGGAAAGGAATCTCTCAGGCAAATGTTGGTGTAATTGAGCGGGATAGAGATGCTACTTCACACCTTGGTGGAAAAACCGTAGCCTTTGATAAATCAGACATGGATGGAAATTTTACATTGACCTTTTCGGCGAATAGTGAAGACAATAATTATGAGCTAACAGCAAATGCGCTATATTATTTTGAAAAAAACTCGGGAGGAGATGCAGTTACCTTTACAAAAAATGGTAGCAAAACGCAAAATATTACTCTGTTACCGCATGGATATTTGACATTTCACATTAGAGGAATCAAAGGAGGTAATGAAATTCACTTGACAGCTGGAGAGGGAGGGGGAGGGATTTCATTTTATCAAGGAGTTGATACGATGAGAACATACTATACAAGTCCATTAAAAGAAAGCCGGTCAGCGTATTGGGTTTTTTTTCAAGACACTTCAAAGAACTACAATAAGTCAGTAATATTACCGGCACCCGTGCCCCACGACACGACCTACTACTTAATCGAATTCTAAAGCTTTGAAACCTCACTACCTCCATATCATCCTTCTGAGCATAATGTTTTTCTGTTTTTCCTGCAGTAAAGACAGAGAGGTTGCAAAATACACCGGTGAATATACCATCACAGGTAAGGTTGTAGATGAAATAACAGGGAAAGGAATCTCTCAGGCAAATGTTGGTGTAATTGAGCGGGATAGAGATGCCACTTCACACCTTGGTGGAAAAACCGTAGCCTCTGATAAATCAGACATGGATGGGAATTTTTCCCTGACCTTTTCGGCCAATAGTGAAAAGAATCATTACGAGCTAACAGCCAATGCGCTGACCTATTTTGAAAAAAGCGGTGGAGGGGATGCAATAACCTTTACAAAAAACGGCAGTAAAACACAAAATGTATACTTGTTACCGCAATGTCATTTAAAGGGTTTTATTAAAGGTAATAAGGGAGGATCTGAAATTTCGAGTAGTTATGGGGGCAATGGGGGGCTTTCGTTCTATCAGGGAGTGGATACGTTCGTTACGGCAAACGCTTATCCGAACAAGGAGATTTCATTTAGTTACTTTGTCTATTATTCAGACACCTCAAAGAACTATAAGAAAACCATAATTCTTCCCCCACCCGCACCTCATGATACAGCCTACTATCTAATCGAATTTTAAGCCCTTGAAACATGGACAGGATTTCCCTATTTTTACAGCGATGAAGTACGAGAAGATAGACGAGCGCCTGTTTATTGAAAACAGGAAAAAATTCGTTTCGCATATGAAGCCGGGAAGTATTGCCATCTTCAATTCGAATTACGAATATGTATGGAACGGTGATGCCACCCATACCTTTAAACAAAATTCCGACCTGTACTGGTTAACTGGTATCGACCAGGAAGACAGCATCCTGGTTCTTTTCCCTGATTGTCCGGTAGCCGAATTTCGTGAAGCCCTTTTTCTCAAACAAACCAACGAACATATCGCCGTTTGGGAAGGACATAAATACACCAAACCCGAAGCTACAGCTACTTCCGGGGTACAAAATATTTTCTGGAGCCATGAGTTTAAAGATAAGATGCGCGCCGTGATCAACATGGCCCAAACGATCTACCTCACCCTGAACGAAAACGACCGCTATGCCTATAAGGCTCCTTATAAAGACCTGGATTTTGCGCATAGTTTGAGGGCAGAATACCCTTTGCACAACTACGAAAGGGCTGCTCCTATTTTACAGCGCCTGCGTTCCATTAAGTCGGAAATTGAACTGCAACAGATCCGCAAAGCCATATCCATCTCCAAAAAAGGATTCGAGCGCATTTTACGCTTTGTAAAACCGGGTGTCATGGAGTACCAGGTAGAAGCCGAATTGATCCACGAATTTTTGAGTAACCGTGCTACCGGACATTCCTTCCACCCTATCATTGCGAGCGGAGAAAGTGCCTGTGTATTGCATTATGTTGAAAATAACCGTCCATGCAAAGATGGCGATCTGCTGCTGGTAGATTGCGGCGTGGATTACGCCAACTATGCGTCCGACATGACCCGTGTCCTTCCTGTAAATGGAACTTTCACCAAAAGGCAAAAAGACGTATACAATGCCGTGCTGCGGGTAATGCGGGCTGCCAAACAACTGTTAGTTCCGGGAACTTTTCTGATGGAATACCATAAAGTGGTTGGTGAGATCATGGAAAAAGAGCTGGTAGACCTGGGTTTAATTACCATGGATGAGATTCGAAACCAGGACCCGAACTGGCCGGCTTACAAAAAATATTTTATGCATGGTACCTCCCACTTTATGGGTATTGATGTGCATGATGTGGGCATGCGTTACGAACCGATGAAGGCGGGAATGGTCTTTACCTGTGAACCGGGAATTTATATTCAGGAAGAAGGTATTGGTATCCGCATTGAAAATGATATTTTGCTGGGCGATAAGGGACCCATTGACCTGATGGATGAGGTAAATATGCCTATCGAAGCAGAAGAAATTGAGTCGCTGATGCATGCAGCTTTAAAGGTATAAATAAGGGAAATTGAGCAACGCGGATTCCGGCATATCTCTGGTGGAGCAAATCAAGGCAGGCAACAGGCAGGCCCTGGAAGAATTGTATGATGCTTATGCCGGCATGGTATACGGCGTTGTGCTGAAGATGATCCGGAATGAAGAACTGGCCCAGGAGATCGTCCAGGACGTGTTCCTCCGGGTATGGAAAAGTATAGATTCCTATGATCCTGCAAAAGCAAAGATCTCAACCTGGATGATCAATATTGCCCGGAACAGGACCATCGACGAGATCCGGAGTAAAAATTACCGGAATCTTCAGGAAAACCAAAGTATCCATGATTCCGTACATGAAGAAGGAAAAACCGGAAGAGTGGAGATGAAGGTGGATGCGATCGGACTAAAAAGTGTGATCAACCGCCTTCGCCCGGAGCAAAAGCTGCTCCTTGAATTTGTTTATTTTGGTGGATACACCCATGAAGAAGCCGCCAGGGAATTAAATATTCCGCTTGGAACGGTGAAAACGCGCATACGGAGTAGTATTTTGGAACTTAGAAAACTAGTAAAAGTTGAGTAGCAAAGACCTCATACAATCAGGAATCCTGGAGCTTTACGCCCTCGGACTCTGCTCGAAAGAAGAAGCTCTACGGGTAGAAGAAGCCTTGCTTGCCGACAAACAGGTGAAAAAGGAATACGATGAGGTTTGCGCTGCCCTGGACCACCTGGCTGAAGAACGCAGGGTCGCACCCCCCGCCGGTCTTAAAGCAAAAGTGATGGCAAAGATCGACGCCAGCGAACAAGAACCTCTAGTGGAAACAGAAAGTAGCGAAAAACATAAACCTGAGGCAAAAAAAACACGGGCTATCCCCGCACAAAAGAAAGTCGAACAGGAAATTCCGGCCTCGATCGGAACACCTCTGGGTAATCCCCGGCTGCTTCGCTATCAATGGCTTGCCGCCGCATCGGTTATCCTCTTTTTTGCCAGTGCAGCCATCAACTGGGAATTGTATAAAAGGATGAACAATGCTGAGGAAGAGGCCGCTATTCTCCGAAATAACAACATGCTGCTCACCGATGAAAACGGTAGCATCCGTACCAACTACGAGTTGATGCGCGAGCAATATGCTTTCCTTGAAAATAAAAATATCAGGGCCGGGAATCTGGCCGGTACCCCTGCTTACCCCGAACAGGAAGCATTGGTATTCTGGGATAAGGTTAAAGGCGATGTATACCTCATCGCAAATGAGCTAAAACCTTTGGCACCCGATGAACAGTACCAACTTTGGGCATTGGATAACGGGGTACCCAAAGACGCAGGCCTGTTGCCGGGTAATTTTTCGGATGGAACAGCCTATAAACTAGGAAATATCAGCAGTTCGCAGGCTTTTGCCATTACCATTGAAAAAAAGGGAGGTGCCCTATCTCCTACTACAGAAAAAATGGTCGTATTCGGCAAGATATAAGGCCTAAACAGCCATTCATCTTGTCATTCTGCCAATCAAACAACGGCTTGAAAACGCGTGGCAAATGTCCTTGTTTTTACAAGATTTTGATTTAATATTGTAAAGGAGACCTGATTATCCCGCCGAACCAAAAATGAAAAGCATCCTGTCTTTGGGCTTTATTTTCCTGGTATTAATAAGCTTCCAGATCTACCTGGAGCGCCTTAATATCCTTGCACCGGAAGGAACGGATACGGAATTGGATAGCCTCAACTCCCGTTACAAGATAGAAAATGGCAAACTCTATTTCCTGAGTTCAGATGGAATATGGATCGACCAGGACAATTTTGTATGGAAAGGGGAAAACGGCCACTATTATCTACAGCAAAACGGCCAGATTTATCAATCAAATAACGGGGCCTATTGGAGCCTGTTATCCGTTGACAAAATGCCCCAGGATTTTCTTCCTTCCGAAACCCTTAGTAAGCAATAATTTTAAATTCTGTCCGCCGGTTTAACTGGTGCTGTTCCTCTTCGCATTCCACTCCATCCGGACAAGGCGCCACAAGTTGCGTTTCACCATAATAGGCATAGGTGATCCGATAGGGGTCCACTCCCTGGTTTGAAAGATAAGCGATCACAGCTTTAGCCCTTTCCATGCTCAACTTTTCATTGTATTCATCGCTGGCGCGGGAGTCGGTATGTGAGCCCATCTCAACCTGCAGGTAGGGATTGTCTTTCATGATCCGGACCAGCGTATCCAGCACCGCCTTGGCATCGCTGCGGATGGAGGCACTGTTCAGATCGTAATAGATATTCTGAATTTTTAATTTTTGATTGATAACACCCGGACGCAAACGAATTTCTTTCGTTTTCAGGCTGTCGTGCATGGTAAATGTTTCACTGTGCAGCAAAAAACCTTCTTTGCTCACCGTAAGCGTGTAATTTCGTTTCGGGTCTATAGCCATATCAAAATAGCCAGACCTGTCGGATGAAGTAATTTCCTGGAAGCCATTTGCTCCAAGGATCTTGACCAGTGCCCCTTCGATCAGTTCTTCATTTTCATCGTTTCTTACAACTCCGCTAAAACTCGACATTTTTCCCGGAACCAGTTCAGCCAGCATCTGGGTATCTTTATCCGTGTATTGTCCCTTGCTCGACAAGGTATAGCGTTTGGGTAAATACCCTTTACGTTCCACGGTAATCTTAAACTGGTTATCGATGGGCAGGCAGAGCGAGATCTTTCCGTCAGCACCTGAAACCGTTTCCTGGGTAAAATTAAAGCCATCGGTAATACGTACCACGGCCTTTGGCAAGAGGTCATAGCTCAAACTGTCCATAACCGTAAGATTCAAACATACCTTGATCTTCCGGAAGGTATAGATATCATCAAAACCCTTTCCACCACTCCTGTTCGAAGCAATAAACCCGGAATTCCCGTCCTCGCGGTAAACCATTCCAAAATCGTCTTTAAAACTATTTACAGGGTAACCGAGGTTAACAGGATTGCTCCATTTACCTACCTTCCATACCGAATAGAAAATATCCAGGCCGCCTAAACCAGGCAGGTAGTCGGATGAAAAATTCAAGAGGGTATCGGCAAATAAGGTGGGGAACAATTCATTTCCGGGACTGTTGATCTTCGGACCCAGGTTCTCCGGTTCTGACCATTCATTGTCGGAGACTTTCCGAACCATCCATATATCACTTCCCCCTTCACCACCCGGCATGTCGGAGGCAAAATAGAGGAGAGAACCATCCCTGCTTAAACAGGGGTGGCCAACTGAATATTCTTTGGAATTGAAGTTAACCGGCTTCGGCTTCGTCCATTTTCCATCAACAAAATCAGAATACAACACCATCAAACGGGTAACACCATTTGCATCGGTAATGGTCTTGCCTCCTTCCGAATAGTTGCGGGTAAGATAAACCCTGTTGCCGTCTTCCGTAAAATCAACGGGTCCGGTATGGTAGGTGCCGGCAAGGCGGTTGGAGAAAAGTTCCGGGATTGTTGAATCGCTTACGAACATGAGTTTCAGGTAGGGCAGATTGTCCCATCCATACTTTCCTCCATCCAGGTCTTTCACCCTGTTCGAGGTAAAGACCCAACCTCCCTTATAGGGGGATGGAGAAAATTCCATCTCCGAAGAATTGTATTTCCAGGCACTAACACCAAAACCCAGCGGATTATTCAATAGTTCGGCACTGATATCACATGACTTCAGCAATTGCCTCACCTCCATGCTTCCCGGGTTGCTTCTCAAATACTGGATAAACCAGGGTTTGGCTTCTTTATAAAGCCCTTGATTTTTCAGGAGTTTCCCATATTCCAGGTAAAATTTCGGGTCGGCTTTTCTGTCAAAGGCCAATTGGCGGAAATAAGTAAGCGCTGATGGATAGTCTTTGGCATAAAGACTTGCATAAGCCAGGTATTCTAAGGCAGGGTAGTAGGTTGTTTCTTCGTATGATTTTTTCAGAAACGGAATGGCTTCGGAATATTTCAACTGCTTAAACAGTTTTTCCCCTTTATAAAAGTTCTTATCCTGGGCCAGGACAAGGGTAGCAAAAAGTACAGCCAAAAATGAAGTGAACGTTCTCATTAAAAATAGCGTGGGCTTAACATTTTTGATTTATCGAAAGAGATGTCAAATCCCAGGAATAATTCGTGGCTTCCCCTGGAAACATCGGCAACGGCTCCAAACGGAAGGTCATAGGCATAACCAAACCACCAGTTTTTATTGAGTTGGTATTGAGCCATGATGCTGACCTCCTGGAATGTGCGGTAGGAAACACCCAGGTACAGGGTATTTTTATAGATGATGGTGGCATTCAGGTCGGCCTGCAATGGGGCGTGCAAGACGTATTTCAGCATGGCTGAAGGCTTAAAACGGTAATCATTCGAAAGAGGAATTATATAAGAGCCCGTTAAAAACAGATGGTTATTCGGATTCACCGCACGGAATGCCGTTTGGTCAAATACCTGGCGGGTGATCAAATGCGGTATGGACAAGCCCAGTGCCATTTTTGAACTTTGATAATAGGCTCCAAATCCTGCATTGAATAAACGATGCGTTTCATTACCCTGAAAAAGCGGATCATTTTTCTGGTTCCCTTTCAAGTCGTTGTAGTTATAGGAAAATTCATACATTCCACCACTCAATCCTAAAGAGAGATTTCCCTTAGAGCCTGTTATTCGGTAGGCATAGTTTAAATTGATCAGGTTCTGGCTTTGTATACCAATGCGGTCATTCATCAGGTTTATCCCCCAGGATCCTTTGGTGGAACGGAAGGGAGCATGAACCGAAGCATTCAGGGTTACCGGAGCACCCTCGAAACCGGTCCACTGGTTGCGGTAAAAGAGGGTACTGCTCAACAGGTCACGGCTTCCGGCATAAGCAGGGTTGATAGCCAGCATATTGTAAAGGTACTGGCTGAACATGGGGTCCTGCTGCGCTTTGGCAGGTGTTAAACACAGGAGGGCGAAGGAAAGGATCAGGAACTTTTTCATCTTAGTCGCGTTGAATAACGATAAACCCTTTGTATACCCGTTCTTCTTCCGGTACACGGATCACATAAAAATAAGTACCTTCCGGAAGAGGTTCTCCCTGCATATTCACACCTGTCCAGCTATTGTCATAGCCTTTTTTCGTCCACACAACGGATCCCCAGCGGTTGAGTATGATGATCTCATTTTCATTGACAAATTCAATTCCTTCAACCAGCCAATATTCATTAATTCCATCCTGATTCGGGGATAATCCATTGGAAATGACTAACTCATTTCGTTCAAGTACATTAATGAATACGTCCGCTGAATCGCACATACCCTGATTATCGCAGATGGCATAACGGAAACGGTCCGTTCCGATAAAATTTCTTTCCGGTGTGTAGCGAATTTCATTTCCCTGTATTTGGGCCGTGCCATTATTGGGTGCTCCTACAAAAGTGATGGATATTGGGTCACCATCCGGATCCTTGTCATTATCCATAACAGGAATATCCCGGTACCTGTTTTTGTATGTGGTGGCCGTATCGAAGGCTGCAATGGGGGCATCGTTCAGTCCGAATACCGTTATGCGCAACCAGGCCGAATCGCAAATGCGGGGCTGGTTAATGGTACACAGGGCATAACGCAACGAATCCGATCCGAAAAAGTCAGGGGAAGGCGTATACCGTAAGCTGTCGTTCATGCCTACAAAGGCGGATCCATGGCGTGGATTTATCAGGACAATGACCTGTCCGGGTTCGAATTCGGTATCATTCTGTTTGACTGCACTATTTACAGAAACATCCTCCAGTGTGCTCGTCACGTCGTCATAGGCGAATACCTGCTTCTCCATGGTATAAACCACCTGTGCCGTATCGCAATAACCGGGTATCAGATTGGAACAGACCAGATAACGAAGGGTATCATTTCCTTTATAATAGAGGCCGGCCTGGTAAATAATAGAATCACCCTGGACAGAGGCAGTACCTTTTGATGGAAATTGAAGGATACTGCTCGTGTAAGTGCCGAATATGGTATCATTTTCCGTCACCTTTTTACGAGCTGTCCGATTCATATAGAGCGTATACGCATCGTCCGTAGTTTTGATCTTAGGCACGATACGGATAAATACGATCGCCGAATCACAAATATTGATCGGGTTGTAGGAACATACCCGGTACTTCAGGGTATCATATCCAAAAAAATTGGCATTGGGGGTATAAAACAGGCTGTCCCCGTTTTGCACCACCAAACTTCCATTCTTAGGAAATTCGTATACATTCAATACCGAGGGTACATTGATGCTGTCGTTTCTTCGTGGATAGATAAAACTACTTTCATTCATCTGCACATCCACAAAGTCGTTGTTCAGCTGCAGTCCGATCTTAATGGTCACCACAACCGTGGCCGTGTCGCAAACAACAGGACTGGTGGAGGAACAAATGCAATAGTTGAAGCTGTCGGTTCCGGTAAATCCCTGGGCAGGCGTGTACACATAAGCGCTTCCATTCCATTGAACAGATCCGTATAATGGCGGATTGCTTGTGCTCACCCCAACTGGCACATTGACCTGGTCATTGGCCAGTACCGGTATGGAAACCGGATATTCGAAATAGGTTAAGGCTACATCATCATTCGCGATAACGGTAACTTCGGTAATATCAAATACCACCCACGCACTGTCGCAGGCGGGAGGCTGTAAAAGCGTGCACAAACAATAGAGGGCGCTGTCTTTGCCCACAAAACCATTATCCGGCGTATAGGTGATGGAATCGAAATTTTGAACCACCGCGCTGCCGTTTTCCGGAGGATCACAAAGGGTCACCCGGACGCTGCGGTTAAAGAGGTCATTATTTTTTACCTGAACGGTAACTGGCAAATTTTTGGTCGAATTGCCCTGGTCGCGGTAGGCATCGATAATGGTAGGTTTACAAAAATTTATGTTTCCACGCGGAAGGGGTACGCCAAAGATGGAGGTTCCGTTTCCTCCTGCCGTGGCACCATAAGCCCCGTCGTAATGATTGGAGCCTGAGTTCAATATTTTTCCGTTTAATCCCCCTGTGAGTATGGTGCTGATATTTGCCGGCTGGGAGGATGCCGAGTAGCCGATATACCCGCCACCACCACCACCACCCGGGCCGTGCGTTGCCGCGAGGTTATTGCTGAGGTTGTTGTGCGAATTATTATCGGCACCTTTTCCGCCTTTAGCCTGGATATTGAGGGTACCATGGACCTGTTGGGTGAACAAGAGTATTGAGCCGCCGCCGCCACCGCCACCGCCGCCATCGCGGCCGGAAATACTGTCCTGGTTGCTGCCATTGGCAAAAAGGGTGCGGTTATATGAATTGATCACGGGACTCACCAGGATGATAATACCACCTCCGGGAGCACCACTTCCTCCTTCTCCGCCTCCTGCTGAGGGCAGGTCGTTCTGATGGCCGCCACCGCCACCACCTCCAAAAAATACCCTTTCTTTATAATTGGAGTAGTTAAAGGCCTTACCTCCTATACCTCCGTTATGGGTAGTGGTATCATTGCAGCCCTGGGTTCCTGAATTCACATAGGATTGTTTACCCCCCAGTCCGCCTGAAGCGATATTGGCTCCTCCTCCCCCTCCGGTATTGTGGTTATTTCCGCCTCCGCCACCTGTAGCCCAGGCACCGCGACCGGTAATATGGTTCCCGTCAGTGAGCACAAAACTTTCCCCTTTATAAGCCCCATGATAAGGAGTAACGAACATGCCAAATGAATACCCCATCACGGCGCAGGTATAATTGGCACTTGACCGCACCCCGCCATGAAAACCGGATCCGTTTACGTTGATATCCGCCGCGATCACGATCGAATCTCTTGCCTCCATCACCACGACCCCTCCGGTAAATCCGTTCCAGGGTTGAGCTACCACGGTTCCTGTGAGATTAAGCACATCGGCCGTTGGAACAGAGATCATTTGCAAACGGGCGTTCACATTATAATCCGGGCTTTTCAACGCATAAACCAGATCGATGGTATCGCCGAAAATGGTATCGATATAATTAAATTCAAATAGCCCTGCCGGACCGAGCGTTACGATATCGCCAAAATTGGCGTTGTTTTGTTTAACGATGTCGGCGCCCTTCATCTGTATGATCAGCACCTGCTGGCCAATCGAATAGAGCAAAGGATCTTCTACCCGTATACGGCAATTCGTTATGATGGCGTTGACTTTGGTATACTGATTCACCACGCCACCCATATTTAAATTTTGCGTAAATGCAGAAAGGGTATTGAAGGTAAGTAAAAGTAATAAAATAAAACGGGTCATTGTGGGTCTAGTTACCAATTCCTAAGCCAAGCCCGGGCATTGGGTAATGACCAGGTCGTTTCAGCAGGGAAAGCTAGCTATTTGCCGTGAATGACAGGCATTTTCATTCAAAAAAAAAGCCGGATTTTTTTTCCGGCTTTTTGTTAGATTTTTCCAATTTCGGGAATTTATCCCATAATTACCTCAGGTCAACTACCTGAATGCCGGGTTTTGATGCCGGGTCGAAGGTGAAAAATTTGGCAGCCAGGGTAACATTTTTTACCTGCTGGGTCACGATGTATTTCATTTTCCGACCTGAGCGAAACAGTATTTCACACTGATTGATGTCTTTGGCTGCCCGCTCGATGGTAAGTTTTACTTTGGTATATTCTTTTTTCTCCTGGTTTTCTTTAGGGACCAACTCGATCAGGTCCATCATTTTTCCTTTTTCATTGCTTTCAGAAACCCAAACGGATTTAAATCCCTTATCCCACATGGTAAAAATGGTATTCGGCGAGATCTCCTGGTTTTTTGCGTCATAATTGGTGATCTGGACTTCGTTTACATCTTTCATGTAATACCATTGTGTTTTCCCGTCACAAATAATGTCAACGGTACTCATTTCGATCTTAAAGCTATTGCCTTTCAGATAGAGGGTCCCTTTTTCGGTTGTTGGCTTTTTAGACCCCGGCTCGGTAACCTGCATCTCAAAAGTAGCCTTAAGCGACTTGAGTTGCTTGTAATTGCGGCTTACCTGGTTAAGGATCTTGGTGGCTTTCCGCACATTATCCTGCCCGAAGGAAGCCAAGGAAACAAGAATAAGTGTGAGGGTTAAGAATTTTTTAAACATGATTTTCTGTTTGATTGTCTGATTTTATGAGGACCTGTCATCCATGTTATTCAAAAGTTGTTCCAACTCCAATTCGTCGCGTACACGAACCTCCCGGGCCTTGCTTCCTTCGAATGGACCAACCACTCCAGCCATCTCCAGTTGATCGATCAAGCGGCCTGCGCGATTATACCCCAATTTGAGTCGGCGCTGCAGCATGGACGTAGAGCCCTGCTGGGTTTGCACCACAATGCGGGCGGCATCTTCAAACAAACTGTCGCGGCTGCTGGCGTCAAAATCTTCATGGCCACTTTCCGATTCGGCATCCAAAACTTCGGGTAAAATAAAGGCACTGCCGTAGCCGCGTTGGTTTCCGATAAAGGCCGTTATCTCTTCTACCTCCGGGGTATCCACAAAAGGACATTGCAGGCGGATCACTTCATTTCCGTTGGTATAGAGCATATCGCCCTTACCAATAAGCTGGTCGGCCCCGTTTCCGTCGAGGATGGTACGGCTGTCGATCTTGGAAGTAACCCGGAAGGCAATACGACCGGGGAAATTCGCTTTGATGGTACCCGTGATCACATTCACCGATGGCCGTTGTGTGGCCAGGATAAGATGGATACCAATAGCCCGGGCAAGTTGCGCCAGACGTCCGATCGGGTATTCGACTTCTTTGCCGGCCGTCATCATCAAATCGGCCAACTCATCGATGATCACCACGATATAAGGCATATAATGATGGCCTTCGGTTGGCAGGAGTTTCCGTTTCAGGAACTTGGCATTGTATTCAATAATATTCCTTACGCCCGCATCTTTCAACAGGTCATAACGCTTATCCATCTCCACACAAAGGGAGTTAAGGGTATTGGTAACCAGTTTGGTGTCGGTTATGATGGCATCACCATCCCCGGGTAGTTTGGCCAAAAAGTGACGTTCGATGGTCCGGTACAGGGTAAGCTCCACTTTTTTCGGGTCAACGAGGACAAATTTGATCTCCGCCGGATGTTTTTTATAGAGCAAGGATACCAGCAAGGCATTGATCCCCACCGACTTACCTTGTCCTGTGGCCCCGGCCATAAGCAGGTGAGGCATACGGGTGAGGTCGGCAATATAAATTTCATTCGAGATGGTTTTACCCAGGATAATGGGCAGTTCCATTTCGGTGTTCTGGAATTTGCTACTGGCAATAACCGTTCGCATCGGAACCATTTCCGGCTTTTTATTCGGCACCTCGATACCTATGGTTCCTTTACCCGGTATCGGTGCGATGATCCGGATACCCAGGGCAGCCAGACTCAGGGCGATATCGTCTTCCAGATTTTTAATTTTGGAGATACGCACACCTGCCTCCGGAACGATCTCATAAAGCGTAACCGTCGGGCCCACCGCCGCTTTGATCTGGGCGATAGCGATATTGTAGTTTTTAAGGGTTTCAACGATCAGGATCTTGTTGCTTTCCAGTTCGGCGGTATCGATCTCTGTTTTGGAATGGCCGTAATCTTTTAAAAGATCAATGGTAGGGAACTGGTAGTTGCTCAGTTCCAGGCGCGGGTCGAACTCCGTATCAATTCCATAATGCACATTTTCCGCCACATGTTCACCTGCGGCAACTGTGGGTTCCTCTTCCTCAATTTTTTCAATTTCAAGCAGGATATCCCCGTCAATTGGCAATTTCTTTTCCGGTACCTGTTTATCAAAAGTCAGGTCAAATTGCGGAACCTCTTCTTCTTCCTCACGTTCTGCTTCCTCTTCGAAAAGGTCTGCCATTTTTTCAGGTTCTTCTACTTCTTCAATGGCCTGGATAGCGGCTGCAGAAATGTCATAAATTTCTTCTTCCTCTTCCTGTGGTTCTTCGTTGTCATTCAAATCCGGACTAAATCCTGGTTTTGTTTCCGATTTCCGGAACAGGGCAAGAAGCCGGGAATTTAAAAAGTTGATATTGAACACCACTACCAGAAAGATGAGGAGGTAGAGCAATACAAACATTCCGGTACCGGCATAACCCAACAATCCCTTCAGGTAGCGAACGCCCTGGTAACCGAACGTACCGCCTAAGAAAGAAAGCCCGCCGGAGAACAGGTACCCAAGCACCAGGCTGAACCAGATTCCGGTAAAAAAACTATAACGAAGCATACGCCCTATTGGCAACAGGGTAATGTTGACCAACAGGCGAAAGCCAAGTACAAAAAAGATGAGGACGAAGGCAAAAGAGGAAATCCCGAAGCCTCTGTATATATAAAAATGGGCCGAACGTGCCCCAAAGATCCCGAGCCAGTTTTCGGCCAGTTCAGGGTTGATGCTCACATACTGCTGCCAGGTAAAACCTGCCACGATATTCTGGTCGGCCTTCCAGGAGAACAGGTAGGATACAAAAGCTACAAGCAGGAAAAGGGCATAAAAACAAAGGATCAGCCCGACCACTTTTCTGGCCCGCTCGTCGCGCAACAGCAGGAAATCGCTCCACTTGCTCTTGCCTACAAGGTCTTTTTCTTCCTTTTTCGGTTCCGGAGCAAAATCATCATCCTGACGGTTTCTTAGCGTGTTTCCTTTGGCCATTCTATGCAAAAATAAGCTTCCCTTCCGAAGCACAAGACAAAGGATTTCAACTAATCCACATTAAATCGTGTACCCTCGATAGCCAAATGACTATTTTCGAAGAGCTCCTGTGCCTCTGAAAGCAGCGGGGTCAAATCCCTGTACCGCGCCGAAAAATGCCCCAATACCAGTTGTTTTGCCCCTGCCAGCAAGGCCATTTGTGCTGCATCAATGGGTGTGGAATGAAATGTTTCCGTAGCCCTGACTTTTAATTCATGTAAAAAAGTGGATTCGTGGTAAAGCAGGTCCACATCCCGGATCTCCCCGGCGAGCTCAGGAAAAAAGCGGGTATCAGATATGTAAGCATAACTCCTTGGTGCTGAAGGAGCATCGGTGAGGGTTGAATTCAGATGGATATTTCCATCGGGATCCGTATAATCCTTCCCTTCTTTCAATTCCTGAAAATGGATATAGGGAATATTCAATCCCTCACAAGCCTGCACATTGATATGCCGCAAGCCTTCCTTTTCCCGGAACAGAAATCCGGTTGTCGGGATACGGTGCTGCAGGGGAATGCTGGTAACACTGAACTTTTCACCATCCAAAATAAGTTCCGATCGGGTATCCTGCGTTACGTGAAAGCGAAGTGGAAACTTTACCTGGGTACCCGAAAAATTAAAATGGTCGAGGATCATTTTTTCGAGGGGTTCCGGGCCATAAATGTCGAGTGGCGTATTTCGGCCCTGAAAATTGATGGTAGCGAGCAGTCCGTTAAGACCGAGGTAATGATCGCCATGAAGATGGGAAATAAAGATGGCTGATATACGGGAATGGGAGATACGGTAATGCAATAACTGGTTTTGGGTACCTTCGCCGCAATCCATTAAAATAAGGGTATCACGAATATTAATTATTTGTGCACTCGGATGCCGGTCTGCTGTGGGTGTGGCTGAACTGCAACCAAGGATAGTGACTTCAAAAGGCATGCTGGATGGATTCGATTAGCTGAACACAAATTTGATTTTTTATTTTCGCAAAGCAAGAATTTACTCAGAATGACAAAAATCGCTCTCGTTACAGGTGCCGGCTCCGGAATTGGAGAGGCTATTGCCCGGATGCTCGCTGAAGAAAACTACAAACTGATCCTGAATGGGCGCAGAAAGGACCGTTTGGAAAGCCTCGCTTCGGAATTACCCGTTGAATGTTTCATCCTCCCCCTTGATGTACGTAACCGTAAAGAAGTGGAATCCGCCGTTGCCGGATTGCCGCAATCCTGGAGAGGGATCGATGTTTTGGTCAACAACGCCGGACTCGCTGCCGGTTTATCCTCTTTTGAAAATGGAGATCTCGACAATTGGGACCGCATGGTCGATACCAATATAAAAGGTTTGCTGTATGTATCGCGTTTGGTCGTTCCTCTTATGATCGATCACGGAAAGGGCCATATCATCAATATAAGCTCCATTGCGGGCAAAGAAGTTTATCCGAATGGCAATGTATACTGCGCCACCAAGCATGCCGTAGATGCCCTGACAAGGAGCATGCGTATCGACCTGGCCAAATACCCGATCAAGGTTTCCTCGATCAATCCGGGCGCGGTGGAAACGGAATTTTCACTGGTTCGTTTTGATGGAGATGCCGACAAGGCAAAAAAAGTATACGAAGGTTTCGACAACCTGGTGGCCGACGATATTGCCGAAGCTGCCCGCTTTATTCTAAGCAGGCCGGAGCATGTTACCATCAACGACCTAACGATCATGCCAACCGCCCAGCCAAGTGTGGGCATCATCCATAGAAAGGCTTAATCGAAAAAGCCTCCAAAGCACACCCCAACTCCGCTGTACACACCCGAGAACTTCGTTTTCGGTCCGTCAACAATGGGATTCTTCTGCTGCTTCCAAGAGCTTTTGGACACATCCAGGGTATACCCCACAAAGCCCTGGAGCTTGATGAATCCGAAAAATACGCCGGCATTTAAACGCCCGTCAAGTATAAAAGCCGGATTGGTGAACTCGGTGAAATAGGGTGTCCCAAAGGGGGTCAGGGTGCCTGTTGTACGTTCTTCCGTAAACCGCATTTGCATATAGCCAATGCCCAGGGTTGGCGTGAGTTCAATATGTTTGGTGCGAAACAAGTCGCCACCAATGGCATAGCGGAAATTCCAGCCTTTGAGGGTTTGACTGCTTGAATCGCCAACCATACTCTTTAATTCGGGAAAAAATCCGAAAGTTGTATTTATCACCATACGGTCCACTTGTGTGGTCATACCGATCTCATAATTTTGAAAAACCCCTTTGCTGCCAAAATTTGTAAATGCGTTGAATGAACCCATATCGAGGGTTCTTTGCACTACGTTAAAATCAATGAAAAAGCCTGAAACTGATTCTGAATTGTAGTCATTATCCTCGTCTTCATTATATTCCATCTCTTCTGAAAAATTGTTGCTTTTAACCACAATGACAGAAGAAAATTTCGTTCGCAGCATTTCATCGCCGTAGTCCTGCAGATCCATAAACAAATTGACCGTGCCTCTTTCGGTAAGTTTGATCAGGTCGTTCACATTTCCATTATCTCCTATGCGGTTGGTGTTATCCAATCCACCGTAAAAGATCCCGATCGAACTCAGGCGGTTTTCGAGTTCGGGCATTTTGGTGATGATGCGCTTATTGAGGGAGGAGAAAAAGGCAAATCCGCAGTCGCCCACTTTGGTTACGCGGGTAATATGACAACGCCCAAACTGACCGAAACCTTTCGCATCCGGTTTATCCCTGAACATGCTGCGGAAATTTCCTTCCATATACTGTTCGCGGTACACCCAACTTTGAGGGAGATCATTTTTTTCATAGCCGATCCAAACCAGCCAGTTTTCCATTTCCTTGATCGCCCGCTCAAAATCCGCATAGTTATCGCCCAGATAATCCTTAAACTCCGGTTCCTTTGCCCTAAAGCGCTGGGTCAGGTCCTGTATGGTTTTCATCATATTGAAATAGAAATACTTGGGAGCTTCTACTTCTCCATCATACTCGTCATATTCCGTATCAAACTCATAGCCACCGAAGTCGAACATATCCCCTTCGTTGTCCTGGTTTTCGCTGTATTCTTTTGCCTGTTCGATATGGATGGCCGCGAGGATCTTTAAACTCTCCACAAACATTTCCAAACTGTCAGGAGCCTGTTTGTCGGGCAACATGAGCAAAAGGCTTCTCAGGGCAAGTGGAGCATCCCGTTCAATATCGAGGCCAACCGCCCTGATCTTTTTTTCAGGGGCAAGGCTGTCGTTGGTTTCTTTAAGTCCCTGAAACAGGGTAAAAAAGTTCCCTGAATAATAGGTACTCAGGATCTGTTCTGCCGCAGAATCTCCGTCAACGATATAGCGGTTCACCATCCATGCCGTAACCCATCCGGCTTCCATGAGGTAATACTGATAGCCTTTGGTATGCAGGTACTGCATCATTTTCATTTCCAGCACCGTATTGAATTTTTCTACCCGGTGGTCTTCTCCCGTAAAAATAAAGCGGCTGTTTTCAGCGATGGAATCAAGCACCTGAAAACTGGCGAGATTGTCGGTTTCCAGGTTTAAGGGATAGGAAATTACGTCTTCCAGCTCTTCATTGATCCGTTCCTTTTCTTCCCGCATCAAACGCAGGCGGCGGATGGATTCGGGTTCGGTTTCCTCTTCCAGTTGCTCTTCTCCTGAGTTTCCGTCTTTATCATAGGGACCAACCGGTTCTCCGGGTGGAAGGGTATCTACAACCGATG
>JAKFCJ010000022.1:0-1773 GCA_036676705.1 Bacteroidota bacterium | reverse complement strand
TGTGATGGTCATTTCCCTGGTTCTCAGGTTGACGATGGCCAAGCCTGTAGGTTTCTCACGGGTCCCGGTAGCGCCCCAATTGCTTTCCTGACCCGGATTGACAGGATTCCTGATTTCGCCTTTTTCGGAAACTTCCACAGGGGCATCTTTCTCGATATCAATTTTTCGGTGTCCCATAATCGCCATGGCCACCTCGTCTTTGGATATTACGGCTTCATGGGTGACCCATTCATAATCGGCTTCGGGGTACAATGGGCGTAAACCGGTTCCGTCGGCCATAACCGTCCAGGTGCGTTGCGGCGATTTGCCCCCGGTTTCCCAGCAAAAGACAATCTCTCCCGGATTCCAGGTATTCGATTGGACATGCCCAATTTGAAAAGGGACTGAAGTGACATATTTAAAAGTGCCTGTCGCAAGGTTCATGCTGGTAATGCCTCCCGGTCCTGCACCCATGTTTCTGGGACCAAAACTTTTCTCGATTTTGGTATCAGGGGCAAGGTGTTTGGCAGCCTCTTCTTTTCCGACCCTGAAATACACCCGTTCTTCATCGGCGTCCAGCGCCATATCTCCCGAGGCACCCATTTCAGGCGGGGTGATGCCGCAAACTCGCTCATAGGCCGAAACGGCTTTCATTTTTCCGGCTTTGCTGTCTTCAAAAACCTGGGCCAGATTCACTTCGATAATCTGCATGGATTTTTCATTGGCTTCACGCATAAAGTACAGTTTCATCGACTTCTGGGCGATACTCAGCGAACCGGTGTAGCCGCCTTCGGTCACCTGAACCAATTCTCCCGTTTTTTCATGTACCGCCATGGCCTCTCCTTTGACCCTGTCGGATCTGAAGATGAGCCACTGCCCATCGGATGTCCATTGCGGGTGGGTAGGGTAGATTTTCGAATCTCCCAGAGGTTTGCTGGTGAGAAAAGTAAGTTCCAGACCCGTTACCGGGTCTGTCACTATTTTTTTTTCAGACGGGAATCGGGTACCAATTTGGCTAAAACCGCTGGCGGTAACCATTACAAAAAAGGTACTTAAAACTAGTTTTAATCTCATTTCTCGATATTGTTTTTGCCTTTTATTTTCAATTGTACCGAGCTGTCGTTTACGATGAATTCGCTGTCTTTCAATAGCAAAATCACTTCAGCCCCGGCCAATAAAACCGGACCGTATCCATGGGCTGCAAAAACATTTATAGGACGGTAGTAATAAAAGGCTGGGTCAAATCCCATCCCTGTACCTACGCAGGTGCCTTCTACCTGGCCTTTTTTATTCACTTTGGTAGCCACGGCATTCCATCCCAACAATGCGGCTGGTGCAAAAGTCATTTTATCAACATATCCACGATTTATCGCACGGGCAATAGAGTAGGTGTAGATAGCAGTTGCCGAAGTTTCTAAATAGGTGTCATTTCGATCAATCAACTGATGCCAAAATCCGGTGCCGTCCTGGTATTTCACGAGTCCGCTGATATGGGCTTGCAGTTGTGCCAATACACCGGCATATCCCGGGTGACTTTTGGGTAACACTTCCAATAATTCAACCATGGTCATCACTGCCCATCCATTGGCTCTTGCCCAATGAAACTGCGGATGAACGGCCATTGATTCTACCCAGCCATGCATGTAAATCCCTTTTTCACGGTTGAACATTCTTTCTGAAAATTGATTGACTTGTTTTACCGCATCGTCAAAATATTTAGTGTCGCCGGTATAAGCTCCCATTTGCGCAAGCGCCGGTACGCTCATAAACATATCATCAAGCCATAAGGTGTTG
>JAKFCJ010000021.1:0-7400 GCA_036676705.1 Bacteroidota bacterium | reverse complement strand
CCACCGGACATGAACCGTTTGCTGATAACACTGCGCAATGCGGAGGAGAAGCGGAACCTGGTTGTGGAAACCAAGATCTAGAAAAGGAAGGTGAGCAAAACCACCGAGATAATCGGAGAATCGCCGGCCATTGAAAAAATATTGGACACCATCGACAAGGTGGCACCTACCGAAGCCCGCGTTTTGATCACCGGCGAAAATGGTACCGGTAAAGAACTGGTTGCGCGCTGGATCCACGAAAAAAGTAACCGCGCGAACGGACCCCTTGTGGAAGTGAACTGTGCGGCCATTCCGGGAGAATTGATCGAATCTGAATTATTCGGACATGAAAAAGGCTCCTTTACCTCGGCCATTAAACAACGCATTGGGAAGTTCGAACAAGCGAATGGCGGAACTTTATTCCTGGATGAGATCGGCGATATGGGATTAGCTGCCCAGGCCAAGGTGCTTCGTGCCCTGCAGGAGAGCAAGATCACCCGTGTTGGCGGAGACAAGGAACAGACAGTAGATGTACGTGTTGTAGCAGCTACCAACAAGGACCTGTTGAAAGAGATAGAAGACGGAAACTTCCGGCTTGATCTATACCACCGCCTGAGCGTGATCCTGATCCATGTTCCGACCCTGAATGAAAGGGGAGATGATATTCCGTTGATCGCGGAAAAATTCTTGAAAGAAATATGCGAAGAAAGTGGTTATCCGAAAAAGGTGTTCACTCCATTGGCTCTGGAAGCGCTAAAAACCATCAACTGGTCGGGGAATATCCGTGAACTGCGTAATGTGGTGGAACGTTTGGCGATCATGGGCGACCAAAAGATCAGCGAAGAAGATGTGCAGGCTTATGCGAATATCCAAAAACCGGGCAAAGGACCGCAAACCGTCTACGATAAATACGACAAGTTCCAGGAGTTTAAGGATTATGCAGAGAAAAATTTTATCCTCCATAAACTAAAAGGAAATGGATGGAATATTGCAAAAACTGCACAGGAAATTGATATTCAACGCAGCCATCTCTATAATAAGATAGAAAAATTTGGTTTAAAACGCGAAGACGCAACCCAGAGCATGTAAAATGACCGGCCGTGATATTCATTATGCAGCCTCCCTGTTAAAAGCGGGGAAACTGGTGGCTATTCCTACCGAAACCGTATACGGATTAGCTGCCCGATTTGACGATGATGCTGCGGTTACGGCCATCTTCGAAGCCAAGGCGCGTCCGGCTTTTGATCCTTTGATCGTGCATATTGGCGAATTATCCTGGTTGGATAAATTGGCCATGGATATTCCCTTTGAGGCCCGGGAACTGATCAAAAGTGCCTGGCCGGGCCCTGTAACAGTATTGCTGAAAAAGTCGGAATTGGTTTCCGATCTCATCACCTCCGGACACCCCACCGTGGCCATCCGTATGCCTGGACATCCCTTAACCCTTGAATTATTAAACCTCCTGGGAGTACCCGTTGCCGCTCCGAGTGCGAATCCTTTCGGGTATGTGAGTCCTACGCGGGCAGATCATGTCGAAAAACAATTGGGAGAAAAAGTGGCCTATATTCTTGATGGAGGCGAGGCGCGTGTCGGGCTCGAATCAACGATCGTATCCTTTGTTGGTCCGCATCCGGTGGTGTTGCGATTAGGAGGCATGAGCATGGAAGAGCTTACGGAAAAAATGGGAATACTGCCTGAAATTCGAATTGCCACCCACAGCAATCCCGAGGCACCCGGACAAATGGATGCGCACTATGCCACACGGATTCCCCTGATCCATGTCAGGAATATTCGAGAAGAAGCAGCAAAACATAAAGAAAAAGCGCTTGCCTTATTGGCATATAAAGAAACATATTCAGATATTTCCTGGGTACAAAAGGAAGTTTTAAGTCAAAAAGGAAACATAACAGAGGCCGCCCAAAAACTTTTTGCAGCGATGCGTCGTTTAGATGAGGGAGAAGCAAGTTTAATTTTAGCTGAATATTTTCCGGAAGAAGGGCTGGGACGTGCTATTAACGACCGTTTGCACCGCGCCAGTCATCGAAAATAAAAAAAATATGAGCTAAGTTTGGGATTTTGGCACATTTTTATCATATTTTTGTTTTAAACAACCTATATGAAGAAAACCTTACTATTCCTGTTCCTACTCTTCACATTCGGGGTTACCACCCAGGCGGGTGGTCCGGTTGCCGACGTATTGGGCGATAAAGGCCCGATAATTCGCTATTATCCTAACCCTGTTCAAAAAGTATTGACCATTGAAGTCCAGCTTGAATACCTGGATGAATACGAAAGTGTAGAAGTGAAAATCGTCAATCTCCTTGGTCAGGAGATGATCAAGGCGATCAGTATGGATCTTAATGGCATTAACAATGAGATCCGCATTGACATGGCCGATGTTCCCTCCGGTGTTTATTTTTTGGAAGTGTATTCCATGATAAACGGCAACTCTGTCAAACAGACAAGAAAGATTACGAAAGGCTAAACAAAGCATATGAATTTCAGGCCCCTGATTCCCCGGACTCAGGGGCTTTTTTTTTTGGACCATAGTCCATAGACCATGGACCATGGCTGGTTAATTCTAAATCTGAACCTTCATCTCCATGGACAACAATATTTTTTTGCTATGGTCTATGGTCCATAGTCCATGGACCATGGACCATGGCTGGCAAGTGCTTCATCCGAACCTCTAGTTCCTATGGGCCATAGCTGGCGAATTCTAATTCTGAACCTTCCGTTTCAAATGGACAACAACATTTTTTTGCTATGGTCTATGGTCTATGGTCCATGGTCTATGGTCTATGGTCTAGTTAAACCGGATCGCCTTGACGGGAGATATACCACTGATGATCCTCGCAGGGAGAAGCAATACAATAATGCAAAAGAGGAAAGTCCCGGCATTAATGGCTAACATTGGCCACAGATCAAGATCAAAGGGCACATGATTCAAATAATAGGAGCCGGGGTCGAGTTTGATCAGTCCGGAATACTTTTGGAGTAAGCCCAGTCCCAGGCCTACTGCATTTCCATAGAATAAACCCAAAAAAATCAGGTAAGCGGCTTTCCATAAAAAGATCCTTCTGATCTGCACATCGCGGGAGCCAAGGGCCTTTAAGATCCCTATCATGTTCGTCCTTTCCAGGATAAGGATGAGCAGGGCCGTAATGATATTGATGGCAGCAACGATGATCATTAAGGTGAGGATGATTACCACATTGGTATCCAGCAAAGAAAGCCAGTCGAAGATCTGTGGCCGTATTTCCCTTGCATTTAATACGCGGTACAAAGGAGGGACAATGGCCGCCAGTTCGGGTGTAAGTTCATCGATACGATCAAAATCACGCACACGCACCTCGAGTCCTTCTACCTGGTCTTCTCCCCATCCATACAAACGCCGCAAATGACGCAGGTCAACGATACCAAATGTTTTATCGTAATTATCGAGCCCGGTTTCAAAAATACCGGTAACCACAAAACGACGTATCCGCACGGGTTGGGATTCGTTCTGGATGAAGATCACCGAAATTTTTTGTCCGGTATCGAGTTTTAGTTTGTTCGCCGTGTAACGCGACAAGGCCAACTCTTCTGTGGGTAAACTGTCATTCAATACCGGAAGGCGACCGGTCTGCATGGACTGCGCTAAAAAGCGGGTATCGTAATCCGTGCCTATGCCTTTCAGGATCAGCCCTTCGATATATTCTTCCGTTTTAATGATCCCGGCTTTTTGAATGAAAGCCTGGGTATTGATGACTTCGGGATGGGCTTCTAATTCTTTTCTATAGGCTTCATTGTCGGGGATTGGGCGGGCTTCGTAGGATTCATTAAAATCCAGGGCATTGATCATCAGATGCGCATTGAAGCCGGTTATTTTTTCGGTGATCTCCCGTTTATACCCCCGCATGATCCCTATGGCCAGGATCATCACAGCGATGGAGATGGCCACAGCCGCAATACCCAATCTGATAATAAGCGAGGAGAAGGAGCCATGTCCTAATGCCAATCGTCGGGCGGTAAATAGAGGGAATTGCATAATTTCGTTGCGGTGCGGAATTTGAACCGCTTCAAAAATGCAGAAAACTTTTCTTCTTTTCCTGAGTCTTTTGTGGATGATGCCCATTGAGGCACAAATTCAGACTGGTGCTGAACAAGTTAACCGGTATTTGCCCTTTTTGCGCGACAAGCAGATAAGCCTGGTGGTAAACCAAACCAGCAGGGTAGGGGCAACGCATCTGGTGGATACGCTTTTAGGGTCGCATGTTCAGATAAAAAACCTCTTTGCGCCCGAACACGGCATACGGGGCGACCATGGTGCCGGAGAGAAGGTAGCATCGGGGAAAGATGAAAAAACCGGAATTCCGATCATTTCCCTTTATGGAAATCATAAAAAACCGACACGTGAAGACCTAATGGGGGTTGAATTGGTCGTTTTTGATATACAGGATGTCGGAGCGCGATTCTACACGTATATCTCTACCCTGCATTATGTCATGGAAGCCTGTGCCGAACAAGGCATTCCGGTATTGGTGCTCGACCGGCCAAATCCCAACGGCCATTATATCGACGGTCCGGTGCTCGATACTGCTTACCGTTCGTTTGTAGGCATGCATCCGATCCCGGTGGTACATGGCATGACCATTGGCGAGTATGCGATCATGATCAACGGAGAGGGCTGGCTGGCCGGTGGTGCCCGTTGTGAGTTGGAAGTGATCACCATAGTCGCTTACGATCATTCGATGCCTTACGCGCTTCCTGTAGCCCCTTCACCTAACTTGCCTAATACCCTGAGTGTGCAGCTATATCCTTCTTTGTGCTTTTTTGAAGGTACGAACGTGAGTGTAGGACGAGGAACGGCGAGTCCCTTTCAGATCATAGGAAGTCCCTTTTTACAAGGAGCATTCTGGGATACCAGCTTTATTCCCCAGCCCAACGCCCAGGCGGCACCCAATCCGCCGCATAAGGGAAAAGTATGCTACGGGCATTCCTTCTTGGACTTAAATAAGCCCGGTTTTCGTATGGATAGTTTGAATGTGCAGTGGCTGATCGATGCGTATCAAAGCAGCAGCAATAAGGATAAATTTTTTAATGATTTCCTGAGCAAACTGGCCGGGAGTGAGGAGTTGGAGAAGCAGATCAAAGCCGGGATGACAGAAAAGCAAATTCGCGCCACCTGGCAGGATGGTTTATGTGGGTTTAAACTGATCCGGAAGAAGTATTTGTTGTATGATTAAGCGGTAGGGTGTAGGCTATAGGCTGTAGGCTGTAGGCTTTTTACTTAAACTCAACCTCAACCTCAACCTCAACCTCAACCTCAACCTCCCGCCTTCGCTATTCCCTTCACTTCATTACGGTCATAGCTTCGGCGGGCGCGGCAACCTTCTTCCTCAGCGCCCGGATCACCAACACCAGACTTAACAGCGAAAAAATCGCTCCTGTTAAAAACGCAGCTCCGGGAAAGTAAGGGGTTGTTTTGACGTTGGCGAAATGGGCGTAAACATTGGTCATCAAAAGCGGACCGATGATCAGCGACAAACTCATCATCGCCGACATGGCGCCTTGCAATTCGCCCTGTTCATCCTTGCCTACCAGGTTCGACATGATGCCCTGAATGGCGGGTCCGGCAATGCCACCGAGACAGTAGAGTACCAGGATAGGATACATCATCCATCCTTCTTTGGCAAAGGCGAAAAGGGCTAATCCGGCGATATAAAATAGAAAACCAACAACAATAGCCCGTTCAGGACCTAATCTCGGTATGGCCACCCGGATCAATCCTCCCTGGACACCCGCCGATATAAGCCCGACAAAGCCAAGAGAATAGCCTACCATTTTTTCATCCCAACGGAACTGGTCCATGGTAAAATAGTTCCAGGTTGATTGCACGGCATGCGAGGCAACATACACGAAAAAGAGTCCGCCTAACATGGCGCGAAGTTTTGGGAATTTAAAGATCTTTGATAATGTACCTACCGGATTGGCGCGCTTCCAGTCAAATGGCCTGCGGTTTTCTTTACTTAAAGATTCAGGTAGAATAAAGTATCCATACACCAGGTTTAATAAACTTACAGCGGCCGAAGCATAAAAGGGTACCCGGGTTCCGAACTGACCAAGCAATCCGCCGAAAAAAGGACCGAGGATGAACCCTACACCAAATGCGACGCCGATCATTCCAAAATTCTGGGCCTTGTTTTCCGGGGTGGATACATCGGCGATATAGGCCGAACAGGTGGTGAAACTGGCGCCGAATATTCCGGCTAAAATTCTCCCGACAAATAACCAGCTATACGTAGGAGCCAGGGCAAGCAGGAGGTAGTCAAGGCCAAAACCAAGCAGACTCAGGAGCAACACCGGTCTTCTTCCATATTTATCACTTAAACCTCCAATGATGGGGGCAAAAAGGAACTGGAAAAAGGCATAAACGAACATCAAAATACCCCCGTAACGAGAAGCTTCACTCAGTTCAACTCCTTTTAATTCAACAATAAGTTTTGGAATGACAGGAATAATAATCCCAAGTCCGATAACATCCAGTAACAGGGTTATAAAAATGAACCCGACAGCGGCTTTTTTCATTTTTCTATAAAAAAACTTGATTTGCCATTTCCATGGCTATTGAAAATTGTTCTTCGTCAACACCCGGAGATTCCCGGTTGTCTTTCAAAAAACGGAGCAAATTTTCTGTTGGCATATTGCCGGTCAGGGTATCGGCGGCCATGGGACAACCTCCGTAGCCTTTGATCGCCCCGTCATAACGCGTACATCCTGAATCATAAGCAGCCTGTATCTTTTCTCTCCACGACTCGGGACGGGTGTGCAAATGGGCACCGATCTCGGTATTTGGATGGTCTTTGCTTAGTTGCGAATAGATCAGGCGGATATTTCCGGGATCAGAAACGCCAATGGTATCGCTCAGGGAAACGGTCCTGATCCCTTTTTTCACCATATGGTCCATCCAAAAGGATACAATTTCCGGGCTCCATGGATCGCCATAGGGATTACCGAAACCCATGCTCAGGTAGACCACCAGCTGTTTATTGTGTTTCAGACACAGGTTTTGAATATAATCAACCCGGGTAACAGCCTCCTCAATGGTTGAATTGGTATTCCGGATCTGAAAGGTCTCGCTAACGGAAAAAGGAAATCCCAAATAACTGACTTCATCGAAACTTACTGCATCATCCGCCCCTTTATTATTGGCCACGATGCACAAGAGGCGGGTTTTTGTTGCACTCAGGTCAAGTTTTCGCAGTACCTCGGCGGTGTCTTTCATCTGTGGAATGGCTTTGGGAGATACAAAACTTCCGGCATCGAGGGTATCGAATCCTACCTTCAATAATTGCTGTATGTACCTGATTTTTTGAGCCGTAGGGATAAAGTCGTGTATACCTTGCATGGCATCCCGGGGACATTCAATGATTTTAAAA
>JAKFCJ010000020.1:0-7637 GCA_036676705.1 Bacteroidota bacterium | reverse complement strand
TTCGATTAACATTTCGGGGGCAAATCTAATTCGGAAACTATTTTTTCAATTATAGTTTCCTTAGTTTTCGCTAAACGGAAACAGTTTGGGGGTAAACGTCTAAAATTATGCTGCGAATTACCTTTTTATTTTTCCATCCTGGTTAAAGAAATTTACCGAAACGGGGAAATAGTTAACTGAAACGACATGGCAAAGGAATCAGGTGAAAGTTTTCAGTTTTCAGTGGGCTTACGTACAAATAAAAGACGCGGAGGAATTTATTTTACTCGGCCATTTTCGAGCGTAAGCAATACTCGAAAGAAAACAATGACCTCCGCGCCTCTGCGCCTCTGCGTCAAATAAACGCGCGAAAGCAATACTCGTCCGACCAAGTTAAAGAGGAAACAATATCTTTGGGCCGTGGAAAAACCGGGAAGAATTTTGCGTATCCATGCCGTCACGGTGCTGGTGAGTGCCATCCTGATGGCGGCTAAATTCCTGGCCTGGTACCTCACCGGTTCCAATGCCATCCTGACCGATGCACTGGAAAGTATCGTCAATGTGCTCGCGGGGGCCTTTGCCTGGTACAGCCTCTGGTTATCCTTTAAACCGCGCGATCACGATCATCCCTACGGACATGGTAAGATCGAGTTTTTGTCGGCCACCCTCGAAGGCTCGCTTATCCTTATTGCCGGACTGAGCATCTTCTTCAAATCCATATATAACTTTTTCTATCCCCAGGAGATACAGGAGATCAGCACCGGAATATGGCTGGTGGCAGGAGCGGGTCTGGTGAATTTTATGATGGGGCTCTACCTCCGGAAAAAGGGCCAAAAAGCCGGTTCCATGACCTTAAAAGCCAACGGACAGCACCTCCTGAGCGATGCCTGGTCGAGTTTGGGATTGTTGATCGGTTTGTTCCTTTTATGGATAAGTGGCGAAGTATGGGTCGACAATTTGCTCGGACTTCTCTTCGGAGCCTATATCGCCTGGGTGGCCCTCGGAATTTTGCGCAAGTCGGTAGCCGGCATCATGGATGAAGCCGATTTTGCCTTGCTGGAAGAACTTGTCGCTTATATCAACACCAAACGCAAAAAAGAATGGATCGATATCCATAATCTCCGGGTCATTCAATATGGCCGCATGTTGCATATCGATTGCCATGTCACCCTTCCCTGGTACTACTCCCTGCAAGAGGCCCACGACGCCATCAAAGATGTGGACAAGACCATCTATGAAAAATATGACGAGGTCGAACTTTTTATCCATATGGATCCCTGTATCCCGCATTCGTGCAGGATATGTTCCATCGAAAGCTGCCCCGTGAGGCAAAATCCCTTTGAAGCGACCCAGGAGTGGGATGTGGCTACCTTGTTGAAGAACCAGAAGCACGGGGCTTAGAAGTTTTCAGTTTTCAGTGTTCAGTTTTCAGTGGGCTGCTGCGCCCGCCGAAGCTTTTCGAAAAATATCTTATGGTTACGAAATCTCCACAAAGCGTAGGCGGGACGCACCAGTAATTGACGCGGAGGCGCAGAGGCGCGGAGGGGTTTGTTTTTGAGGAGGCGTATTGCTGGTGCACAAGTGATTGACGCAGTGCGCGGAGGAATTTATTTTACTCGGCCATTTTCGCGCGCAAGCCCTACTCAAAAGCAAACAATAAACTCCGCGCCTCTGCGCCTCCGCGTCAAATAAGCGCGCGAAAGCAATACTCGAAAGCAAATGTACTATGGTCTATGGTCCATCGCCCATGGTCTAAACCGCCATACATGATACCCCATCGCCAGCGTAAACGAGATCGAAGCGGAAACCGGAGCCGCCTGTACCCCGATCACATCCACCAATAAATAGAAGGCAATAACCATCACCACCAGATTAAAGAGCGATCCCACAAAATTGACGCGGTTCAAACCCAGGCCGGAGAAATAATGGGCGTAAATATTTCCGAAACTCATGCTCAGGATGGCAGGGGCGAGCAGGACGAGGTAATCGTGGATGCCGGTAAATTCGGCGCCGAAGAGCCAGGTGAAAAAGGTGTCGGGCAACAGGGCCAATATTAATACCCCGATGGAACTCACCACCACGCTGATGGTTCCATAGCGACGGGTCAAATTCCGGCTGAACTGGATATCGCTGCTGTTTGAAATTTTCGCGAACTGGATGGTCGAGATGCTGCGCGTGATCATCCAAACCGATTCGGCCAGGGAAAGGGCATTGGAATAAATGCCCAGGGTACTTTTTCCGAAATGCGAGTCGATCAGGAAATAAACAATGCGGTAATTAAAAAACTGGGTCAGGTTGGCGAGCTGGATATAGAGTCCGTGACGAATAAAAACGCGCAACAGGCCTGCATCATGGGCCTTTTCATCCATCTCCAATTCTTTGCGCAGGTAGATAAAGGATAAACTTAAACTAATGACCTGCGCAATGGCATAGGCCCACACGAAACTTAAAAAGAGGGGCTCAAATAAAAGAAATGCGCCAACCAGAATGGCCACGCTGATCATAGGGTTAATGACTTGTAAGGTGTTGTAGGCCTGGGTTTGCTGGCGGCCGAGAAGCAAATTGGCCAGGTTATTCCACCAGGCAAAAAGCAGGGCGCATACCAAAAGAAGTCCGTTGTATTCTCCGGGTAAGATCCCGAACAGATAGAGCAGGAGCCAGGTAGCAAAAGCGAATAAGCTGCTCCACCAAAAGGAGATTCGGGTGAGTTGTTTAAGGGAATAGCGGGGAGCCAGGTAAACCAGGGAGGCGCCTCCCAGCCAGTTCGTGCAGAGATGGATAAGGGCAATGGAGGCGATAAAAAGTCCGTGGGTTCCCCGGCCTTCCGTACCAAGATATTGTGAAATGAGTATCCCGATCAGCAGGTTGAACAGCGAGGCGCCGAAGCGGGTAAAAAACTGCCAGATAATATGTCGGTTCATTTTGCTCATGCCAGGGCATCGCGGTAGAGCGCAAAATACATGTTTCCAACGGCCTCATAACTAAAATGGGCCAGGACATAATTTCGGAGGGTAGCGACGTCAGGTGCATTTTCACCACGTGCCTGTTCGAGGAGGGCCTTAGAAAGCTCGTGTTCATCGCCCGCATCCAGCAGCCGTCCGCGATTTTCGTCAAGCATATCCGGAATGCTCCCGACCCGGGTGGCAATGACCGGCAAACCACAGGCAAAAGCTTCGAGAATAACCACCGGCTGGTTCTCGTAGTTGCTGAACATCACCATGCTTCCATGGTTTTGAAAGGCGGCAACAAGATCATCGCCCATTTTGAGTCCGGCGAAATCGGTATAGGGGTCTAAACCCAGTTTCCGGGCGTAGTTTCGGGTTTCTTCCCAATCCGGACCTTCTCCCACCAGGGTAAGGAACAGGGCAGGGTTTTCTTTCAGGGCAGATTTAAAAGCCCGCAGCAGTCCTTTGGTATTTTTTGCCGCCTCATCAAAACAGGAAACATGGAGGAAGCGGGTAGAAGGGGCCCTTTCGGCAGGGGGAGTAAAGCGTTCGGTATCCACCACATTGTTCACCACCTGGTAGCGGGGGTTGCTAAAGCCCATCTCCTGCATGGCGCGGCCCAGGTTTTCATTCACCGGACAAACTGCAAAGGCCTTTTTTACCACCTGCCGGGTAAACCATTTTTTTAATCGGCCACCGAATTTTTCCCGGTTTACAGGCAGGTAACGCGACCAATGTTCGGTGATCAGGTAAGGAACGCCGCCATTCACCCGGATCAGCCAGGGCAGGAAGCCCGCACGGGTCAAAACATGGACATGGTGCAGATCGGCCTTTCCGGCCCGTGCCACCAGCATGGAATAGCCTTTTAAGGTTCCATAAAAGTAGTGGTAAGCATCCATCAGTTTTCCCACGAATCCCGCTTGTTTGCGGTAATACACCCGCATGGTGGGGATCTCATCTTCCACCTCATACTTAAATTCGATCAATTCCCCGCTTTTCCTGTTTTCTCCCAGCACCTGCAACACGCTCACCCGCACATGGGGCAGGAGGGAAGCCGCATGGTACTTAACAAACAGCCCCGGCATCGGATCACCCCGATGCGGGTACCAGGCAGGGAAAAAGACGACGTGGGGTCTATTCATTCAGGCTTCAAATGTAGGAAGTTTTACCCGCCGAAGCTTTTGAGATACATTAATATGGTTATAAAGTCTTCACAAAGCGAAGGCGGGTTCAGTTTTCAGAAAAAAGCCACTGAACACTGAAAACTGAACACTGAAAACTGCTGTCGTCTGTTGACCGTTGCCTATCACCGTCGACTTTCCATTTCTTGAGCAATCACCCTTCCCGCTTCTCCACCTTCTTTAAGTTTAACTATAATGTTCTCGTAACTTTCTGCATCCCGGTCCTGGCTCAGTTTAAAAACCGTGTCCAGAGCGGTGACCTCAATTTCAAACGCCACGATCATCTTCATCAGGCGATGGGTGTAGTCGGAAGGTAGATTATCGTAAATGGTGGATGAGTCTTGATTGTAGTTTTCAAAATGCAGGGAAGTCATGCGCAGGGCATCCACCAGTTCGGCATCTGGTAAAAAGCGGATACGGCCCTGAACATGAACACTCATGTAATTCCAGGTCGAGGGGGTATGTGGATTGCTGTACCAGGTGCCGCTTACGTACACATTAGGACCAGTAAACACCACCAGCACCTGGTCATTCTGCCCAAAGGCAGTATGGTGGTCAGTATTTTTCATGATATGCCCCCTTAGGATCTTTCGGCCATCGTTTTCTTCAATAAATACCGGCACCTGCGTGGCAACAGGCTTATTCGCCGCATCGCAACCCGATAAAAAGGCAAAGGGATATTTCCCGATAAACTCCTTAACGAGCTGTTGGTCTTTTTCTTTGTGGTAGGGGAGGTCGTACATTTAATAAATCTAAAGTTCCAAATGGCAGGTTCCAAAATTACCTTTTGAGGAGGTGTTTGCAGTTATTTTTCTTCCTTGCAGACATAAATTTGCCTGTGACTCAATTCAGTCCATTTCTCATCCGGATCAAGTTTGTATACTGCTTCGGATCATTTTATTTAGCACTTTCACCCTGCAGCGAAGGAGGGCTCATAATACAAAATCACTGCGCCGCCACGAAAAGTCTTGGTTCTAATGAGTTTAAGAATCATCCTGTCCTTTAAATTTTCAAATAAAGGCAAAGTCCCTCCGGAAATAACCGGTTGGATACAGAGTTGAAGTTCATCGACCAGACCAAGTTTCATCAGCTGGATAATTAAACTCCGACTGCCCACAAAAATGGGTTTACCCGTTTCCTGTTTGAGCGCTAAAACTTCCTCCTTCAGCTCACGCTGGGCGATCCGGGCGCTGTCCCAGGAAACATGATCGAGGGTACGAGTAAAAACGATCTTCTGGATTTTGTCGATGGCACGTGCAAAGTCGTCCATGGACTTTTCACCGGATGGTTCTTTTAGCAGGGTTTGCCAAAAGCGCATCAGGTCATAGGTGATCCTGCCATAAAGGATCGCATCTCCTTCCTGCATCAGTTGTGTATAATGGTCATGTACCTCTTCATCCGGCACGCCCGCCCGATGATCACAATCCCCGTCCAGGGTCATGTTGATCGCTGCGATGATCTTTCTCATAGCTGTCCTTAATTTTATGTCATCATGACCAATAGACTTCTAAAAGCTCATAAGCGGTCTTTGATATTAATTTTCTATCCTCTCTGTATTGTCCTCCAATACTTTGGAGTTTCTCTTTTAAGGTTAAATAAATTGGATGTTTTAAATTTGATAGACATTGTCCTCCTTCATTTAACTCACCCTCAAGTTCCCTTTTTAATGCTCCTTTATCTACGTTTAAAGTGTCAATGAAAGCAAGACCACATTTAATGATCTCATTTGTATTAAGCCTTTCAAACTGTTTGTCTAAGAAAACCGATCCGAACATTTTGTAATCTTGAAAAATTTCATTCACCACATGCGTTGCTGTTTCTACGTGCCCATTATGAAGATAGCATGCGTCTTGAACTGTGGTGCTCGTAGATTGTCGCAACACTTTCAAATCCTTATGAGGGTTAATAAGTCCAATATTGTAATAGTCGACAAAAAGATATTCTTGATTTAATCGTGATGCAATTGAGCAAACAAAACGTCTTTCTTTAAGAGAAAAATTGATATGAAGCGATTCATAAACTGTCAGCCCCTTTACCTGTCTCAGCCTTTGAAAGACATAATAACCATTTTTGTAAGCAAGAAACTCAAAGTCAGGTAATACTTCGTTTGCTGTATGAATGAGAATTTGTTTTATCTCTCCATTTTTAAGCTCTGCTGAATTGTCCAGTCTTCTTGTCGGTTTTTTTATTTTGTCAAACCAGCGCATTGTTTTTCTGTTGTTTGGTTTGTGTTATTGTCCGATAGAAAGTCATTTTTTGTAAACCGCAAGGTACCCGATTTTACGACAAGATACATATTTCTGAAAACTGAAAACTGAACACTGAAAACTATTGTCAACTGTTGACCGTCGACGAAATCCAAGTCTCACCCTCTCCCGTCTACTTATCGATCTCAATATCATATTTTCCCAACAACCCGGCAAGCCCTGACACGGAGAACCGGGCTTTTTTAATGCGGTTAATTTCCGGGTCTATTGCATAATTGTAGGATGTCCGGAAGTCTGCCTTTTCGAGATTGGTACGATCGAACGTGGCCATGGTAAGATCACAATTGTCGAAGACAGATTGGGTCAGGTCAGCTTCGGCGAAGTCTGTTTCCTGCAGCTGCGAATTTTTAAACCGGGTTTGTTTGATCTTTGTTTGGTAAAACGAGGCATGGTTAAGCTGGCACCCCTCGAAGGAGAACGAAAGTCCCAATTGGTTGCAGGTAATAAAATGCAATCCCAACATTTTACAGTCTTTAAAAACCACGTCGCGAAAGGCGGTTTTATTGAGTTTCGCCAGACTCAGGTTGCATCCGGTAAAAGTGCAGTCGCTGAAAATACAGTCGGAAAGATCCTGCTCTGAAAAGTCGCAACCCGTGAAGGTGCAATTTTCGTATTCCCCTTTTTGAAGGGACGAGATCTTGTTGAAGGTTTGGTCGCTTAGGTAAGTTTCTTGCATGGTTTTTACGTATCGTATCCGGGGTCAAGATCAAAGTTCATTTTTTAAAAGTGCCTGGAACTTCTACTCCCCCCACAAATGATAAACGATCAATTCTGTCCCGGTCGAATTTAGGAATACAAACCCGTTCTTTTCGGTGTCCCTTGCATTTCCGGGCTCGACGGCAATCCAGTTCGACTTAAAAACGAAGATATTTGTGACAGGTGAATTATCATCTGTGAGGAACCGCAACAATAGATCATAAGAGTAATCCGCCTCGTCATAATTGGTAAAAGGTGTTAGCGCGCCCCTCGTGTAGACCAGACTATCCGTAAGTTCCCAGCCGTAGTCTTTGGCAAAGGCAATAATTTCTTTTGAAGTGAAGGGTTCTCCGGATCCAATTTTCCATCGAATTTCCCGATGTCCGCCCCGTGGTCCCTGGTCACTAAGCGACGTAGTTACAAATTCGGGGTGAAATTTTTCCCAGAAACCGGCAGGGGATAGATTGCTACAAGACGGAACAATCGCTGCCAAGGTCAAAGAAAAGAATAGATATGTTGTTTTTAGTTTCAAAGTTGATTTCCGCGTGCGTTACGACATCTGAATCCTT
>JAKFCJ010000019.1:0-12601 GCA_036676705.1 Bacteroidota bacterium | reverse complement strand
AGTTGATTCATCCTGATCCCGATAAACTCGCTCTCCATCCCTTCATGGCTAAAAAAACGACGCACATTATCGAGTTCCTTATCGCTTTGAAGCGACAAGAGTTTATCCAGAAACTGACTGGCTGCCGGTTCGTTAATTTCCTTTACGCGTTGATCAGTTTTTCTATGTCAAATTTGGTCATCTGCATAAAGACCTGCGTCACCCGTGGCGCCTTTTCGGGATCGGACATTAAACTGCCCAAAATAGCAGGAACGATTTGCCAGGATACGCCGAATTTATCATCCAGCCATCCGCATTGGTTATACACCCCTCCGGCTCCCAGTTTTTCCCAATAGTGGTCAATTTCCTCCTGGGTTTCGCATTCGATGACATAGGAATTGGCCGGTGAAAATTTGTATTCTGGCCCACCGTTTAACCCCATCATTTTAAATCCATTTATTTCGAAGTTCACGACAAACTGATTTTGAGAAAGGACCTTTCCCCCTTTAAAAATGGAACAATAGTAGTCGGCTGCCGCACTGGCGTTTCCATCAAACCAAAGGCAGGGATAAATGCTGTTATTTTTCATTTTTCTTTATTTATGAGCAGGATTTTTTTACGCCAGTCAGCTTATTTTTTGCCGGGAATAATGGTGTTTTGATCATAGACCAATTGCCATCCTTTTTCAGCGTTACGAAAGATCAGGGTTAAATAACACTCAATTTTGAACAAGGTACTTCCGTCGGGATTTTTTTCCAGGTAGGTATAACGGATCAAAGCATATCCCAGTGAATCACTGCTGTTTGTTGTTAGTATTTCGCCCTCCCATTCCCAGTTGTTGCGTTTAAACCAATCCTCATGAACCTTCATAAACTCGGGTTTTGACTGGTGTTTCTCTCCCATTGGAGTGATATGAATAATGCTATCGGAAACCGTAGGTTCAAAGTCTGCCAAACTTGCATTTCTTATCGCATTTAAATGAATCTCAAGGGTTTCATTGAATGTTTTTTGAGCGTTCGCCGGCTCTGTTAGCAGCCAGACGCAGCATAGTATAGCCAGTGCAATCCGGAGAGAATTGGTCATCTTTTTCATGGTCAAATTATTTTAAAGGTGTCTGTTATGGTTACTTTTTAAACGATTTCAGTTATCTGTGTTTCATTAATAGTTCATCCAGTTTGATAAAGCCTTCCTCCAATCCCCCTTCCATTCCTGATCGGATAACACCGTCGCGGTCTTCCTCCGATTTAAAAACAGATTGTACATGAAGTTTTGTTCGGTTACCCGGCAGTTCTTCGAGCGTTAAAAATTCGAGAGAAACATGTCCCCGTTCCGGCAAACCTTCAAACTCGAAAGTTCGAATGATCCTTTCCGGTGCGGCAACCTCATGGATCACTCCGTTAAATCCGAAACTCATTGCGCTGCCATTGCATTCTGAATGGATGAACCTATAAGAGCCGTGGGTTTTACTCTCGAATTTTTCAATTTCCATGGAGAGCCGATCCGGGCCCAGCCATTGTATGAGCCATTCGGCTTCATTAAAGGCTTTAAACACCAATTCTCTGGGGGCATCAAATTCCCTTTCGATGAAATAATCCTGTTTGCCTTTTTCGGCGGTGATCGTCGTTTTATTTCCCATCTTTCTTTTTGTTCATGGTGATCAATACCTCATCCAGACGATTAAAGCGGTCTTCCCAAAGTTCCTGAAAGGGCGCCAGCCAGTCGGCCACCTCTTTCATTTTTTGTGGCATAAAGTGGTAGTAGATCTCTCTTCCCGATGGTTCCGGACGGATCAACTCACATTCCTGCAAGACTTTGATATGTTTTGACACCGCCTGGCGGCTGGTATCAAAATGTTCCGCCATGGCATTGGGTGTCATCGCCTGCAGGGCGATCAGTCCGAGAATGGCTCTGCGCGTAGGGTCTGCAATAACCTGAAAGATGTCTTTTTTCATTTTAAACGGCTCAATAAGCAACTCGCTGGTTGCAAATATATGCGCAACTTACGAGTTGCGCAAATGGATTTGGAAATTATTTTGGTGAAATCAGTAGAGACGCGATAAATCGACGTCTCTACTTCCATTGGTCTTCACCTACCTCAAATCCTCCCTTCACTTTCCATTCTAATAACCAACCCCTTTTACAGGTCTATAAAATCTTATCAACGCTGGTATTTTCAAGCATTTGATCTCTGCCTTGTTGTCATCATATTCTATGAGTATTCCAATAAGTGAAGTGTATTCATTCGTATTTTAAGGTCATCATTGTTTGTTACCAGGCTATAGCAAGATAATCTGTTTTTAATTCCTAAGATTCCATAATCGGTTTGGTGAGACACAGAACCGAAAAAAGGCAAATGCTAAACGGTCAATGGGCTTATGGATAATGATCTCAGTGAATACGTATACCAGGGTTTGATTTTAAAACTAAAGATACTTACTCCTTTGGTTGGACGCGTATTATCGTATAAAACCTGGCATACTTATCCAGATCATCTCCGGAAATGACATAGCAGCTATAACTTTCAGGATTTACTGAAGTGATCTTAACCCTTAATTTCTCGCCCTCACCTGTTTGGCGCTTTAAAATATACTCGCAACCATTTATCCACTCAACAAAAAATTTAGTTCTTTCTCCTGTTTTGGTGTTAATTTGGATTTGCCTTTCGGCCTGTCTTTCAATCAGGATATCATCCAACTGGAATTTTCCATTTTGAACCGAGGAACAATCCAGCGATTTTGAAATCTGAATGTCGTCATATTTTCGCAAGGGGCGCATTTCATCTCCTCTTACATGCACCAGGTATCCAAAATACCCCAAAAACACGATCCAAAGTAACAGCACAATGGCGGTTAACAAAGGGAAGGTTATATTAAATTTTTCCGCGAATGACTTCTGTCTAAAAGGAATAAAAGCTATCAAAACCCCAAGTAAAAGACCCAGGACAAATCCGGTCAATAAAAAACCATAGACATCTATCCCAAAAAGAATGGCATCGAACGGCTCCCTCGTTTGAAGATTGTAGTTGGCCAGGTATTGCGTTAACAAATACAGGATCACCAAAACGACAACGAGTATCCAGAGTTTTTTGGGAGTCTTAAGCAAATCTGAATTCATAAGTAGACCATAATGTTAAATACAAATTTGACCTTAACCATACTGAACACTGAAAACAGAACACTCCTTTACCCCTTCCTCCCCACAAAGCGGATCACCGAACCCGTTCCATTATGAAAGTCTCCTTCCTTCAATTCAATTTCTTTTTCTTCCAGTTCAATTATCGTGTAGTTAGCAAAATCAGCTTTTATTTCTTCGATGGAGAATAACATGGCCAGTTCTTTGGGCCCGCCCACTTTTTCGTTCTTCGCGATATAGTCAAGGTGCTTTTTGCTAAACGCTTCGAAAATGAGGACGCCCCCCTTCCGTAAAAAGGAGTCAAGGAGCTTGTGCAAAGGGGATTTTATGTCTGCCGGAAAGTGGGCATAAATAAGGGCGATGGCATCAAACTGTCCAGTCGCATACATCCCTGCGTGCAATTCCCCGACCTGATAATCGATACTTACCTTATTCGTTTCTGCCAGCCGGAGGGCCTTCTTTTTCCCTTCATCACTGATGTCAAAGGCGAAAACCTTCCAGCCCAGCTTAGCGGCATAAACGGCATTACGACCTTCCCCCTCAGCCGGAAACAGGATGCTCCCCGGACTTAACTTTTCCAATTGTTCTTTTAGATAGGCATTTGGCGCTTCGCCATAGGCAAAGGCTTCACTGCTATAGCGTTCATTCCAGCGTTCGGTCCAGGGGTCGTTCATAGGGTGAGGTTAAGGTTGAGGTTGAGGGATTTTACTTTCGGTCTAAAGACCTGGCGATCATTTCCTTTAGCACAGTCGTATCAATATCCGCTAGTTTATTGATGTACAAACAGCCTACGCCTGTCTTGTGCTTGCCCAGTTTTTCAAGCAAGGCACCGTGTTCTTTGATATTCATGACCAGATACAAGGAGATATTCGCTTTCCGGGGAGCGAAGCCAATGCGCATCCAGTCTACTTCCCTGCCCGTTGCCGGACTTTTATACCTGACATTGCCAAAACCAATGATGGCACTCCCCCACATCTTGGGTTCTTCGCCACTGGCTTTTTTCATCATTTCGAGGATGGCAAAACTGTCTTTGCGTTTTTGTTCGTCGGGAAGGGCATTGATATGCGCTTCGACATTCGCTTCGGTTTCTTTGGTTTTAATAACTGCCAGCTTGGATTTTTTCTCAGCCATGATCAGGGTATTTTTTGGAAGGACTAAATTAGTTATTTCTATTGATTTGCCTAAGACCAGCTTACGCCAGTCTAATCCCGCGCGGAGACGCGGAGGGCCTGGAGTTTGCTCAGAATATTGCTTACGCCTGAGTAAAGGCGCGGTTTTGTTTGCGGAAGATTAAAAAACCGCGTCTCCGTTGTGCGTCAGCAATGCTCGCCCTCAAAAACAAAGCTCATCGCGTCTTCGCGAGAGATTACTCTTGCGCCAGCCCCCCCGATACACAAGTGTGACCCAAGTTACAGGATACACCCAAAATTGCCCTGACCTTTGTGGTGTTAAATTATTTTAAAAATGACAATCGAACACTTAGTTAAAACCAATGCGGGTACCATCGTGGATGTTCGTACCCCCGAAGAATTTATGGGCGGCCATGTTGTTGGCTCGGTAAATATCCCCGTTCATGAACTGGGCAACCGCCTCCATGAGGTAAAAGCCCTTCAACAACCGCTTATCCTGTGCTGCGCTTCCGGTGGACGAAGCGGCATGGCCACACAAATGCTCTTGCAACAAGGGGTGGATTGTGTCAACGCCGGGTCGTGGTTGGATGTTGAGTATTTGAAGGGGCTATAGGCTGTAGGCCATAAGCTATAGGCTAAGAAGATTTCACTTTTCACTTTTCACTTTTCACTATTAACTTTTAAATTCATGTTAAACGCATTAAAAGCATTATTGGGCTTCGGGCCTGCAGTCGATTATAAGGAGCTTCTGAAACAAGGAGCGGTCATTGTGGATGTTCGCAGCAAAGGCGAATACCAGGGTGGCCATATCAAGGGATCGATCAACATTCCGGTTGACAGCCTGGCGAAAAACCTGGACAAACTGAAAGACAAATCCAAACCCGTCATCACCTGCTGCGCCTCCGGAATGCGGAGTGGAACGGCTAAATCTATCCTAAAATCAAAAGGGTATACTACCGTGCATAATGGTGGATCCTGGATGAGTCTTGAGGGGAAGATCTGATGAGGTTGAGGAAATTTATAGAACATACGCAATTGCTTAACAGAAGGGCCTGGAATTTTACCCGGGTCCTTCGTGTTTCGCTGGGACTGGCAGTGATGATAGCCGCTATCATTCAACGCGATTGGATGCCGGGGCTGTTCGGCTTGTTTTTCCTTTACCAGGGGGTATATAATGTGGGGTGCTGTGGGGCGGATGGATGCGAGATCCCTCAAAGGAAGTCAACGGTCAACGGTCGACAGTCGACGGGTGAGGAAGAGTGATATTGGCAATTAGTCCAGACTCCAAATGTCTTTTATCGATTTTATTTCACCGGCAGGGAGGTAGTCCCAATACGAACAGTGAACCAGCAACGTATCCAGGTTTGTCAAAGATCCGGCACTATCCCGTACACTGGGTAATGGATATTCAACGATCATGCTGAAGCGCGGTGCGGTGGTATCATAAAGAATCAATACCGTATCGTTCACCTGTCGTTTTTCGCCTTGTACCGAACTAAATAGGTTCCCGTTTACAGTATAATGATAACTGCACATCCAACTTCCTTTACTTTCCCGTACGTTATCTATTCTTCCAAGGGTGTAACCGGCATTCCTTTTCATGGAATAGAACGTTGTCAGGTTGCGGTAAAATACCGAAGCGAAGAATAGCAATACTATCCCAATAAAAAGGATCACCCATTTTTTTAAATTCACTTTCCTTCCATCCTTTCTGTGATCCAATTCACCAACTCTTCCTCGTCAACGATCGTCCAGGAATGGCATTTCCTGCTTCCATCGCGGTCAAATCCCTTTCCGGTGGTGGTAACAAGTTTTACGTTCTTGTTCCCCAATATCTTCAACTTTAAAGCAAAGGCGGCAATATCAAAGGAATTGATATCGTAATAGGAAGCCCCCCTTTCTTCCAGCCACCAGTCGATATCCGGTTCGTGGTAGAGGATGATATCACACTCTTTCAGAAAAACAGCGTTTCCGCCCAAACTATCCTGATGAGAAAAAACGGAAGCATCAAGATATTCCTTAGGAAATTCATCCGGAGATCCGCTAAAATAATGGGGCCATACCTTAACCATAAGGTCGGCTTCCCAGAGCATTCCCGCTTTAAAATTGGCTTTATGCCGGTCGACGGAACAATAGAATCTGGCAAGGTCAAAGGGTGGATCCACGGCGAATACGCCTCTGATCTTAATCCCAAATTTCGATTTACCCTGCCTGCAGTATTGAGCGTACCTTAAAGCCCTGGTGCCGCTTGCCGAAATTCCGCCAATAAAAATATTCTCTTTTGGAATGGCGTGCTCCGCTATTACCTCACCTACCATTTCATCAAGTCGCGAAATAACGGAGTCGGAACAAAAAAATTCCGGAAAAAAATTCGAGCTAACGGTATAAAGCGTCATCAAACCCTGCTCCGTACATAAAGCTTCAATTTTGTATGGCGATTTTTTTGCTGTATCAGGTACAGAACTGTAATCCCTGATGACCAGTCCACGGATACTTCCACTTTCGGGTATTACTTTCAGGTAACAATTGAATGAACTGTCGCTGCTGTTTAGGTAGACATACTCATAGCGTTGACCCGAAAGGGTTGTGGTTGTGAGAAATGTTAGCAGTAGTGCGAAGTGTTTCATCCGAGGTTAAGGTTGAGGTCGAGGTTGAGGAATTCCTTTTTTCATTTATCCAAACTCTAATTTACTAGAAATAATTGGATTTGTCAGACGACAAACTGGCAAGTGATAACAAAGCCGCTCCTTCCCAGTTCTCGACTGGCCGTGTCGACCCTGCTTACTCTAATAATACGTTTGGCCGCTCGAACTGACTGCTTGTATAAGCTCAACAACGGAACAACAAAACCGCCTCTTTACTCCGGCGTCAGCAATACACGCACACAAAAACAACTCCCTCCGCGCCTCTGCGCCTCCGCGCCAAATAAGCGTGCGTCAGCGAGCACTAACGCTTGACTCCCCGGATGGCAGGTGCCGTCCACGGATCATCGGGCCAGGAATGTTTGGGATAACGGCGTTTGAGCTCTTTTTTTACTTCGAAATAGGTGCTGTCCCAGAAGTTTTTCAGGTCGCGGGTCGTTTGGACAGGCCGGTTAGCCGGAGAAAGCAATTCCATCACAACAGGAATCTCGCATTTGTTTACCCGCGGGGTTTCGGCCAGTCCGAATACCTGCTGGAGCCGTACCGACAAGATCGGCGCATCGCCATTAGCCTGGTACTGAATGGGGATCAGGGAACCACTTGGTACCTTTAAACTCGCCGGGGCATATTCATCCAACTTTTGCTGTTGTTCATAGCTCAGTGTATATGGCAGGATCTCCGCCAAACGGATCTTTTTCAGGTCTTCGGGTTTTTTGACCCCGGCCAGGTAGGGACTGATCCAATCCTCAACAATTAATAACAATGCTTCCGAACTTACCTCGGGCCAGCCTACTGCAGGTTGCCATTTGCGCATGGACATTACCCTGTTTTGCCATTGGGTGGTGGCTTCGTCCCAGTTTAGCAGGTTCTGTCCTTCGCTGCGCAATGCCTTACAAATCGCATCGTTCAGGTGTTGGGCATCGGGTTCGGGCAGGGGTTTGGACTGCAGGATAATTGACCCGATACGCAAATCCATGCTCGCAATGAGGCCTCCTTTGCGGGTATCCCAGGTGATCACCTTTTCTTGTTTCACCATGGGCGCAAGGTCCTTCGGATTTAACGGAGCAGCCATAAAGATCTTTCCCAGTCCGTCCCGGGCATCCAAATGAGCCACGGCCAGCCAGGGTTCATGGCCGAGGTCGTCTTTCGGTCCGGCCTGCGCATAACGCCCATTGGCCAGTTGAAACTGGGAATTATTGCCCGGACGTGACGAAGCAATACGCTCCGGAAAGGCATGGGCAATGAGCAGTCCACATTCATAGGCATCCACCGGCCCGTTGTCGGCAGCCAGATCGAAAATGCGCAGATAAGATTCCGCCACCTTTTCAATCCGTCCCATACGGGCGGCATCATTTTTTGTTTGCCGGAAACGCCGCAGGGCTTCAATTCGCAGGGTAATATCTATACCCGAATCGCGGGGCAAGGGGTCGCGTTCTTCAAGCACGGCAGCCACATCGCAGGCTAATTTTTTGTTGGCATCGCTTCCTGCCAAAAGCAGCATATGGGCCAACCTTGGGTGACAAGGCAATTCGAGCATCTTTTTTCCATGCTCCGTTATTTTTCCTGACTCCACGGCCCCCAGTTCTTCGAGGGTGGCGCGGGCCTGTTTGACGTGACCGGATGGAGGCGGGTTGAGCCAGTCGAGCTGGGCGGGGTCATTCACCCCCCATTGGGCCAGTTCCAATAAAAGGGAACTCAGATCGGCCTCCAGTATCTCCGGAACATCATGTTTTTGCATGCGGCTGTGGTCGGCCAGGGTCCACATGCGGTAACATACCCCGGGCGACAACCTCCCGGCCCTTCCGGCCCGCTGATCGGCCGAGTCGGTGGAGATGATGACCGTTTCCAGGCGGGATAGCCCGGAGCGGGGGTCGAACTTTGATTTTCTGCCCAGGCCCGAATCGACTACAATTTTTACGCCTTCTATGGTCAAGCTGGTTTCAGCAATGGACGTGGCCAGGACTACTTTTCTATTCCCTCTTTTCGATGGATGGATGGCTGCCATTTGTCGGGCGGGTGGTAACATACCATACAAAGGGTGGATCTCCAAACCGGGTAGCATCCGTTTCAGATCGGCCTCACAGCGCCGGATCTCAGCTTCTCCGGGAAGAAAAACGAGGATATCCCCCTCCTCTTCTTTCGCGGCCTGAACCACCTTCCGGCTCATTATTTCAGAGATCAGCCGCATGTCAACACCGTCTCCATAACGCACATCAACCGGGTATTGGCGGCCAACACTGCTGATAACCGGTGCCTTGAGAAGGCTGCTCAGCTCCTTGATGTTAAGGGTCGCCGACATGATGAGGATACGCAGATCGGGACGCAATACCTTTTGCGCTTCACGGCACAGGGCCAATGCCAGATCAGCATGGATACTGCGTTCATGGAATTCGTCGAAGATGACCAAACCTACTCCTTCGAGTTCCGGGTCTCTTTGCAAACGTCGGGTAAGGATACCTTCTGTCAGGACTTCGATACGCGAATCATCCGAAATTTTTTGCTCAAAACGAACGCGGTATCCCACGGTCGTCCCGGTTTGATGCCCCAGCAATTCCGACATGCGCATGGCAATGGTTTTGGCCGCCAGGCGACGTGGTTCGAGCATGAGGATCTTTTGTCCGCCAAGAAAGGGTTCATCCACAAAGGCCAGGGGCAGTAAGGTACTTTTCCCTGCTCCGGGCGGGGCGTGGACAATAAGCGTTTGTTCGGTATTTAGTTTATCCCTTAGCTCTGCAATGCAGTCGCGTATGGGTAAGTCGATAGAAAAGGGGTCAAACGCCATTGAAGGCGCAAATTAGGGATTTGGGATTGGGAATTAGGAATTGGGCTTTCCATTCCTTGACTTTTAGTACGGGCAGAAAATTTTCTGCCCCGACAGCTAAAACACCTTCCATTCCAGACCCAGACCTACTCCATAAAAATCCGATTCCTGACGATAGAGATTCATCATCGAATTCATGGAACGTTGATAGGAAAATTGTCCGTTGATGGACAAAAAAGGATGGATCCGATAGCTTATCCCTGCTGTCAATCCCGCTTGCATAACCATGGGTGACATATCCTTCCCGGATAAGTCATCCGTTCGCATGCCCGGTGTTTTTCCTGTTTCATTCTGCCATTGAACGCTGTACTCGCCGCTACTTTTCGATAAAAAGGAAAAAGTCATGCCCGCTTCAGTGAAACCCAGCCATTTTCCCCGGCCAAATTCGTAGTGGATCGCTACCGGGACTGTTATATACCTGAACGTTACCGGACAATCCTGGCAAATGAACTCCGCGGTGGTCGTGTGTGATGTGGTATCAATTTGTTTACGGACAAGAGCGGCATAAGTACCGTCAGGACGTTTAATAAAATTTCTGTTTATAAGCCGAAAGGAACTGTCAAAGGTATAATGGTCGATTTCCCGGGTATAATGGGTACGCTCTGTCCATTGCCGGATCCCCGTTCCTATGCTCAGACTAAACCCGCGTTTTGAGGCGCGCATGTTTATTCCGTAGTGCATAAATGGCCGGACTTTTTCATTTGTGGTTTTCCAGGTATGGATGGATGGATCGTGCCGGTGTTTTATCCATCCATAATTAAAATAAGACCCCAGGTACCATTGGGTGTAGGAAGGAAGGCGGCGTAAATTTTTAGTCGGATTTTGAGCTTTGAGCGGGCTGGTTGGAATTTCAGGGATACTAAGAAGGGTTTCCAGAGAAGCTGGGGAAATGCAGGGGATTGCCCCTTCGACACGGCGTGGAGCTTCTTCAAAGCCTGATAAGCCGTTTGCCTGCTCAGGGTGACGGACCTGGAGCTTGAAGCCTTCGACAGGGCCTGGCGTTTCTTCAAGGCCCGATAGATCGTCATCTCCTTCCGCTTTCCCGCTCTGGTAGGCCTGCTGTCCGCTCCTGTTTGCTGGTACTTCATCTGCCGATTCCGTTTCGTCCGTCGTACTTTGGCTCGCTCCGCCTTCGCTGAAAAAGCTTCGGCGGACCCGGTCAGTATGACGGACCTGAGGGCGCAACTCGCTCTCCGCTCCCTCCGCTCCCCCGCTCTGGCCGAAGGCCCGCTCTTCGCTACCCATTTCCCACGGAATAGCCAGGAATAATCCCATAATTAAAAGCAGGCCCACAGCGCTGAACCATGCCGCCTTTTTGAACACCTTTTTCCTTCTTTTCGCAATAAGCTCCTCCATCTGCTCCCAGTATTCGGGGGCATAGTTCATCCCTTTATCGCTTAAAGCGTTGCGAAACAATTCGTCGATTTCGTTCTTCCTGCTCATATCCGTGTTCCTTTCTTGTTATATTTTTCCCCGGTTGACTGGGTTAACATTTCTGCCAGGCGTTTCCTGGCTTCACTGACATGCCATTTGCTGGTACCTTCCGTGATACCCATGATCTTGCTGATCTCGGTATGTTTATACCCTTCCATGGCAAATAGATTAAAGACCGTTCGGGTTGCATCGGGCAATTGATTCAACATTTGGCGGAGTTGCTGGTCCGAAAAATGATATTCAGCCAGATTTAATTCCGTGGCGGCTTCAGGTATATCCACATCATCGATCCGGATATTTTGAATTTCTTTGATGGACTTGCGGTACTCATCGATCAGGTGATTTACCAGGATAGTCCTGATCCAGGTCGCAAGGGCAAATTCACCTTTGTATCTGGCTATATTCTGAAGCACCTTTAAAAAACCATAATTCACTGCCTGCACTGCGTCCTCCTCCGAACGACAATAGCGCATGGCCAAGGCACTCATCATGGAAAAGTAGCGCTTGTACAATTCACTCTGACAAAGCCTGTCATTTTTAATACATCCTGCTATCAGTTCATTTTCTGTCACGCGAAAAGGGACCTGGTTTTCACCCTGTCCCTTAATTGGTATTGTGTTGGTAATTCCCGTTCGCTGAAAATCCCTATCCGCAGGGATATCCTGATTCGGCATACCTTCTATAGAGAATTCCGGACTCACAGATCAAATTTACGTGTAGTTAGTACAAAATCAGGGGAACCTCCGGATTCCGGCATGGAAAACAGAGGCTCCCTCTGATATTACCTGTTCACTACAATTTTAGTAGTATACATACTCTGGCCTTTTTGCAGGTTCAGCAGGTAAAGTCCTTCTGGTAAAGCAGACAGATCGAGTTCAAAACGTTCGGCTTCATTGTTCCGGGTTTCGTACAAGGTTTTTCCGCTCAGATCAAAGACCCGGATGTTCATTGGCTCATTATTCAACTCGCCTGATTCAATGATCACTTTGCCCCCGGTTGGATTCGGATAGATACGGATATCCCCGAAGAAGTCTTGTTCACTGATGCTGGTCAGGTCGTCTTCGTTTATTACGTGAATGGTAAAGCCCCCGTTTTTCAATAACATGCCGCTGCTGTCAAGTCCGATACTGTCGCAATAGGTACTTGAACAATTTTCTGAAGAATTGTACAAGGTCACGCACAAATAGTATTTACCGTAGTCGTTATAGGTATGTGAAGGGCTTGGGTCATTGGAAGTATATCCATCTCCAAAATCCCAGGTATACGTTGTGTTTGAAGTAGTTCCTGTACTCGTATTGATGACAAAAAGGTTAAACAGTGTAGTGGTGTCAACAGCCAGGTAATAGGAAGCCTGGCAACTGGAGCCGACAGTATCTCCGCAGGTGGAATCCATTGTGCTCAGGAATCCGGAAAAATCGACGCGGCCAAACAGTTTAATATCGTCAGCATAATCCATGATCATC
>JAKFCJ010000018.1:0-2497 GCA_036676705.1 Bacteroidota bacterium | reverse complement strand
CGGCACCACCTACCAAACGTTTGATGTTTGCACGAACCGTAATACGGGCTTTAGCGATCAGCTGGATACCATCTTTCGCCACAGCCGTAACAGGAGGGGTGTCAATTACCTTGGGGTTTACACTCATTTGAACCGCCTGGAACACGTCACGCCCTGCCAGGTCAATGGCGGTTGCGGATCTGAAATCCAGTTCGATATTGGCCTTATCAGCCGAAATAAGCGCGTTTACCACATTAATCACATTACCACCGGCCAGAAAGTGGGCCTCAAGTTCGTCGCGTGTTAAGCGAAGTCCGGCTTTATGCGAGTTGATCATCGCCTTAACGATCACCTGTGGGGGAACTTTCCTGAAGCGCATGAACACGAGCTGCAGGAGGTTGATCCGCACCCGGGATAACTGGGCCGAGAACCAGAGTCCCAATGGAACGAAATACAAAAAGGTAAAAAGGAAAATAATCCCTCCGACCAGAATAACGACTAAAAACATATTTTCCATAATCTTATGATTCTATCTGTTTTACAATAATACGGTTGCTTTCAATGGCAATGATCTCAATTTCACTGTGTGCGGCAATGATCTCATTTTTTACATGCACTTCCACAATATCATCTCCGAAGCGGGCATGTCCTGAGGGACGTATCGCCCCGATGGCAATTCCCCGGTCGCCTACCTTCACTTTTTCCAGGTCTTCGGTATTCATTTTACCCGTTATTTCTCCCTTCGGACCAAAACGGTTCCAGAACGACGGGCGAAAAAATTGCCAGATAAGCAGGGCAGAGGCTATCCCCGAAATGCTGCTAAAGAGCATGCCTGTTGTTGTTCCGTAATCCTGAAAGCTCTGGTAATCAGCGAATATAATGAGACCCAGACCAAAAAAGGCAACCACTCCACCCGGAATAAAAAACAGGTCGAGCAGGATCAGCATCAATCCAACAACAATAAAGAGGATAAGGAGACTCAGACTCATGCCAGCCGGGATAGGGTTGCTTTTACGGCCTCAAGATCCGGAATTTGTCCCGCATTTTCAAGCACTTCTTCATAGCGGATAATTCCATCCTTATCAATAACAAAGGCAGAACGTTTCGCCACGCCGCGCATTCCCAGCACAAATTCGGCATATTGACTGCCATATGCCGCCGAAACTTCCTTATTAAAATCGGAAAGCAGGGGCATATTGAGCTTTTGTTCTTCTTTATAGCGGGCAAGGGTATGCGGCGTATCGATCGAAATGGCCAACACGGTGGCATTCAGGTCCTGATACGCTGAAATATCGTCGCGAACGGAACAGAGTTCCGTGGTACAGGTACTTGTAAAGGCCAGTGGAAAAAAAAGGATCACCACATTGCTTCCACGAAATGAACTGAGTTTAACTTCCTTTTTATCCGAATCATAAAGGGTAAAATCCGGAGCTTTATCACCAATTTTTAACTGCGTCATAACTGCTGCAATGTTAGGTGAATTGGGATAAAAAGGCGCGGTTTTTAAAAAAAGGTTTCGGGCTTGGTGTTTTGTCTAGCGGCTAATTTGTTGTCGCTGGCGTATTTGACGCGGAGGCGCTGAGGCGCGGAGTTTTTTATGTTTTCGGAAATAGGGTAAGCAGCTTTTTTGGGATGAGCCTAATAAACAAATCTTACTCCAAAACAAACATATTCCTCCGCGCCTCAGCGCCTCCGCGTCTTCTGTTTGTGCGTAAGCCAACGTGCGCAAGCATTGGAATTTGGATTTTGGGATTTGGAACTTGGAATTTTTTCCAATACTTTTGCATCCCTCAAAGGTCGGATGGCCGAGTGGCTAGGCACGGGTCTGCAAAACCCTTTACACCGGTTCGAATCCGGTTCCGACCTCTTTTTTTTCTTCGCACCATTAATAAAACTGAATAGTGAAAATCACTTTTCTGGGATCAGGCACATCACAAGGAGTACCCGTGATAGCATGCCTTTGCGAAGTTTGCCAGTCCCCTGATTTTCGCGATAAACGTTTACGCAGTTCGGTTCTGATCCAGGAGGGTCATCTCAATGTCGTTATCGATTCCGGTCCTGATTTTCGCCAGCAAATGCTTCGTTCCGGTATTCGCCACCTCGACGCCCTGGTTTTTACCCATAGCCACAAAGACCATATTGCCGGTATGGATGATGTACGGGGTTTCAATTTCAGCCAGAAAAAAGCCATCGAAATATACTGCAACGACGATACCCTCAACGCATTAAAACGCGAATTCTATTATGTTTTTGAAGAACATAAATACCCCGGAGTTCCAGATGTGAATGTTAACACGATAGAAGCAGGAACCTCTTTTTCTATCCAGGACCTGCGCATCCTCCCCATCCAGGTATACCATTATAAAATGCCTGTTCTGGGTTTCCGCATCAAGGATTTCACCTATATCACCGATGCCAACCAGATCCCCGACACCCAAAAAGAGCGTATCAAAGGCTCAAAGGTTCTGGTATTAAATGCCCTTCGCCAAAGCGAACATGTATCCCATTTTTCCCTCCA
>JAKFCJ010000017.1:0-2452 GCA_036676705.1 Bacteroidota bacterium | reverse complement strand
GAATGCAGGTCGGCATGGGCATCTATCCATACCAAACCCAGCCTTTTGTTGCCAATATGTTGTTTAACACCTGTAACACTGCCTGCCGCGTTGCTGTGGTCGCCGGTAAGGATAAGCGGGAAAAAGCCGTCGTCGAGGGTTTTTTGAACTTTATTGGCTATTGCAGGAAGCACTTCCACGATATGGTTGAGATTTAATCCGAATTCCAGTTTGGAGGGGACCCGCATTTTTTCGTTGATATCATCCACCCATTCAAAGGGATAGCGGTTCAACTTCCTTCTTCCTTTGGATATATCTGCGTAGCGTAAAGCGGCAGGTCCCAGGCTGGATCCGCGGGTACCCGCACCCAGCTCGCTACTGATTTCAATCATTTTAATATTTTTCGATCGCATATCTCTGTTTTGCTGATGAATTCGTCCTCATTCCGCAAAAAAATAATTTCCTTTGTGACGCTTTCTCAGGGATGCAAAGCTAACCAACTCTTTCGATGCTTAAAAACCGCTATATTGATCTTATTGAACAGACTTTTTATTTCCCCAGGCATGGATTTAATGTAGTCGATAATGAGCTCACCTTCCATGATGTACCGATGATGGATCTCATCCGCGAATATGGAACTCCCTTAAAACTCAGTTATCTCCCGAAAATAAGTTCACAGATCCAGAAAGCAAAAAAACTCTTTGGGGAAGCTATAGAAAAACATCAATACGCCGGCAACTATCACTACTGCTACTGTACCAAAAGTTCTCATTTTTCTTTTGTGATGGGTGAAGCGCTGAAAAACGATATCCATCTTGAAACCTCTTCCGATTTTGATATTCACATCATCCGGGAGCTGACTAAAAGAGGAAAGTTCAGTAGCGACAAGTATGTGGTTTGCAACGGGTACAAAACCCGGAGTTATGTAAAAAACATGGTTCAACTGGTGGAGGAAGGCTTTGAAAACCTCATTGCCGTTCTGGATAACCCTGACGAGCTAAAACTCTATCAGGAATATGAAACTCCCATAAAACTCGGCATTCGGGTAGCTACCGAAGAGGAACCTAATTATTCGTTTTATACTTCCCGATTGGGAGTCAGCTCGAAAAAAGTGGTTGAAATGTACCGCGACAAGATAGCCAAAGACGACCGCTACCAGCTCAAAATGATGCACTTTTTTATCAATACCGGTATCAAAGACACTACTTATTACTGGTCGGAACTGGTTCGCCTGATCAACGTGTATTGTGATCTGAAACAGGAATGCCCGGAGTTGGATACCATTGATATAGGCGGTGGAATGCCTATTTATACCTCACTCGGTGTGGAGAACGATTATGCCTATATGATCGACCAGATCGTTTTTTATATCAAATCAATTTGCGGCGACCGAAATATACCCGTTCCCCATATTGTCACGGAGTTTGGTTCGTATACCGTTGCCGAAAGCGGGGCCGTGATCTATTCCATACTTGGCAAAAAACAACAAAACGATACCGAACAATGGTACATGATCGACAGCAGCTTTATTACCACGCTGCCGGATACCTGGGGTATCGGACAAAAGTTTATCCTGCTGGCGATAAACCATTGGGACAGGACCTTTCAACGGACCAACCTCGGGGGCATTACCTGCGACGGACAAGATTTTTACAATTCGGATTCGCATACCAACCAGGTTTTTATGCCGAAAATTGATAAAGGCGAAACCTTGTATATGGGCTTTTTCCATACCGGCGCCTACCAGGAATCCATTGGAGGATACGGCGGGATACAGCACTGTTTGATCCCTGCACCGAAACATATCCTGCTCAACCGCGATGAAAATGGCAAATTGATCCATTCGCTTTTCGCCCCGGAACAGAGCCATCAGCAAATGATGGATATATTAGGGTATTAGATTTTAATAATAAGTTTGGCATTTCGAAAAACAGAACTTATTTTTGCAGTCCTTTAAAGAATACGAAAATGGCTGTAACCACCTTACAACGTAAAGAACGCAAGAATAAAACGGCTTCCCGCCTGAAAAAACAACACAGAAAATTGCAAACGCAAGTTTCTTATGTAAAATCTCCATTTAAAGGAGAGTCTGGCGTGGTAATTGAAGAATAAGCTTTTACAGAGCAAAACTATACCTATACAATGAAAAGCCGATCCCTTGGGGTCGGCTTTTTTCGTTCGCCTAATTTCGGTAAATATTTTTCTTAACGGCTGATAATGATGCTTTCCTGGGCATTCCATTCCGGGAATTTCAGGTAATAGATGCCCATGCTGTATCGGCTCAGGTCTATGGATGTTTCTCCTTCCTCAGCAATGTTCCAGGTGCCCAGCTCTTTTCCCAGGGCATCGTAGACGGTACAAATGGATGCTGATCCGGTAAAATTCACCACGCTGAAGTTTCCCCGTGAGGGATTCGGGTAGACCAGATAAGGGTCGTTGGGTCCTGCGATGCGCGGATCTGCTGACTCTTCTT
>JAKFCJ010000016.1:0-20263 GCA_036676705.1 Bacteroidota bacterium | reverse complement strand
TATTTTGATTCTCCGGTTGAGTTTGAAACAACGGAAGGGGTAAAATGTTTTACCACCTTACAGAGAGATTTTGAACTGAAAAAACTCGAGGTTAAATTTACCGTTGAAGGAATTTTATACGACTTGGATTCAGCGCGTATTCGTCCTGATGCAGCCCAAATTTTGGAAGACTCCGTGATTGCAGTATTGATCAAATTCCCACGGATCAGAATTGAACTGGGTTCACACACGGATTGTCGTGCCAGCCATGAATACAACGATGAACTTTCTCAACGAAGAGCGGATTCTGCTGTAAACTATATTGTAAGCAGAGGAATTGACCCACGTCGTATTGTTGCCAAAGGATATGGTGAGCGTGATTTAAGAGAAGTGAAATGCGTCTGTGATCTGACAGATTATAATAACCAGATCTGTAGCGAAAAAGAACATCAGCTTAACCGGCGTACTACGGTAAAGGTTATTGACTACAACTGGACCCCACCGGCCGAAGAGCCGAAAAAAGAAGAAGCCCCGGTGCCTCCTAAAGGAAAAACCACACCTCCGCCACGAAAGCGCTAGGTAATCAAATAAAAAAGACCCCGGATCTGAAAAGACACGGGGTTTTTTAATTTTTGTCGTGTTCGAGGTCCCGGGCAACTATTTTAGGCCAGAATTGTCATATCCATATCCAACCAAACTCATGAAAAAGCAAATTCTATTCTTCCTGCTGCTTTTTAGCTTCGCTTTGGGCCAGGCCCAGGAAGCGGAACTGGTCCGGGATATTTATCCGGGCGGTTCGTCGTATCCTTTTTCCTTTTGTGAATACCAGGGAAAACTCTTTTTTGGAGCTCGTGAAGGGATCGGGTTGGATGGTCTATGGCGAAGTGACGGTACTGACACCGGGACATTTTCCATATTGGATAAAGATGGGAAGCGGGTCGCAGCTTACCTTATGCATGTATATAAGGACAAACTGTTTTTTGCAGGAGGTTACAGTCAATTCGAAACGGAACTTTGGGTTAGTGATGGAACGCCTTCGGGAACATATCTTATCAAGGATATTATTTCTGGTACCGGCGGGTCAAACCCGGCTGGTTTTGTAGAATCGGCGGGTTTCCTGTTTTTTACTGCATTGAACAGCAATTCGTATCGCGAACTATGGAAAACGAATGGAACCGAAGCCGGGACTACCCTGGTGAAGGCAATTAATCCTGGAGGGAATGCGTATATCGGTAATCTTATTGACTTTAAAGGCAAACTTTTTTTTCAGGCCGAACACCCCGATTTCGGCAAAGAAATTTGGGTAAGCGATGGAACAGATACTGGAACACGGCCGTTTGCAGACCTTAATCCAGGGACGAAATCGGGAGGTTTTTCTTTACCCGCAGTTTTTAAGGATCGCTTATATTTTACCTCTACCGGATCGAAACTTTTTGTTAGCGATGGAACAGTTAAGGGGACATACCGTGTCCAGGATTCTTTAATGGTTCCGCAAGACATTAATACGCCAGGAGATTTCACCCTATTGAACGGCAAAATGTATTTTGTTGCATCAAACCTTACTTTTGGAAAGGAGTTGTGGGTAAGCGACGGAACAGATACTGGGACCAGGTTACTGGTGGAAACTGTCCCGGGTTATAATGGCAGCAATCCGATCTTTCTGACCCGGGCAGGGAAACGTATTTTTTTCACAAATATGTCACCCGGCAATGGAAGTGAGCTTTGGATCAGCGATGGTACCGCTGAAGGAACCCGGCAACTTAAGGATATAAATCCGGGTTCACTTTCTTCGCATCCCCGACGATTAACCGTTGTGGGAGAAAATGTCTTTTTTACCGCCCAGGACGGGAGTAATGGCGAGGAACTTTGGGTCAGTGACGGGAGCGATACAGGAACAAAGAAGATCAAACCTTCCTTTGCAACAGCGTCAGCTCCATTAGAACTTGCTGCCTTCCTGCTTTCAATTGACACCACCCTGTTTTTTTCTGCGGGATTTGATGCCAGGGGCTGGGAATTATATAAGACTACTGTTCGCAGACCATTACCTAATGCCCTGACGATACCTGCAAAAACAGAAATTGTAGCCTATCCAAATCCTTTTTCCGAAAAACTTTTTTTGAGCAGTCCTTTGCCATTAATGCTATCAGACGTAAACCTGAGCGATTGCCTGGGAAGAGAATGGCCACTGGAAAAAATCTGGTTAAGGGATGACGGAACCCTGGAAATAAATATTTCAGGGAATTTACCGACCGGAGTGTATTACCTTTATTTAACGGAATTGGGCCATGTAGTAAAGCTCATAAAGCATTAATTTTAAAAAGGAATGGTTGAATTTTCCCGCATGATGGCACTTAAAAACCGTGCATCACTATTGATCGCTGTGCTTACCATTGGTCTGCAAGGTTTTAGCCAGAACACGGAAGTTAAAAAGAAACCGAATTATGAACTCCGCAATATTGATTTTGTTGAGCGAAGAACGAATGATACCACGCTCAATTTCGCCAGGCTTTATGCCCGGGCAACATTTCCCCTATTAAAGCCGGTTTATTCGAAAAAAGGCCAGGACACGTGGCTTCCTCTTGGTCCAAATGGCGAAGAAGACCTGGCAGGAACGGGACGCATTAACAGCATGTGTTTTCATCCGCAGGACACCAATATCTGGTATATCTGTGTGGCACAGGGAGGGGTTTGGAAATCCCTGAACCGGGGGGAGTCCTGGATCTCCATTTCCGGAAATTTGCCGATCCTTCGCACCTCTTCTTTGGTCATTCATCCGGACAACGCGGATATCATGTATGTTGCACTTGGCGATTATGCCTATTTGGGACATAATCTGCAGGCCAATGAAAATAAACGGAACAGCCACTATGGCCTTGGTATTTATAAAACAACAGATGGCGGACAGAGCTGGTCACCAACCGGATTGTCGTTCAAACAGCTGGACTTCGAAGGGTCGCTCATTTCCAGGATCAAAATGCATCCTTCGGATCCATCGCGACTTATTGCCGTTGGGCAAACGGGTTCCTATGTAACCCTGGATTCCGGAGCTACCTGGCAGAGAACCAGCCAAAGCCTATTTTGGTCGCTTGTACAAGACCCTGTAAACCCAAATGTATTATTTGCCAGCACAGGGTATGTCCATAGCTACAAAATGGGTGAGGCGGCCATCTTAAAATCTACAGATTTTGGGATGAGCTGGACGGAGTTAAACAGCACGATCCCTAAAACCGGCCAGGTGCAGCGGGTTGAACTTGCTATTGCTCCCTCCGACAATAATTTTATTTATGCAATTGCCTGCGACACCCTCGGTGGTTTTTATGGCTTTTATAAGTCGGTAAACGGAGGAGCATCATTCTCACAGGTGCTCTCCAATCAATACGAATACAATATTCTAAATGGTTCACTCGATAGTACCCCCGGAGGGCAGGGGAGGTATGACCTGGCGATCTGTGTGGATCGCTACGACAAGGAGCACGTATTAATTGGCGGCATCAATATTTGGCAGACCCACGATGGCGGAGTCAGCTTTAAGCCGGTTACGTATTGGGCACTGAATTATTCCCGCCTGAGCTTGCACGCAGATGTCCATGCCATTGTTCAGCACCCTTCCAACTCTTCCTATTTTGCCTGTCATGATGGAGGTATCTCAAGAACATTCCAGGTCTTTGATGAAGAACCGGATAGTTTGAAGATGCGGATCGTTAAAACCAGTTGGGAGGACTATACCCGTGGCCTGAATATCAGCTCCTTTTATCGCTTAGGCGTGAATGCCCTCAACGGAAGAGAGATCATGGCCGGGGCCCAGGATAATTCAACGGTTTATACCAATGGCGATAGCTTTATGAATATTACCGGCGGCGATGGCATGGAAGCAGTATTTATGGATGATCAAAATTACCGGTATACCTCATCACAGAATGGATCTATCTATGCCTTTACTTTGTTCGGCGATGACATGTACTATGCAGGGACAATAGAGAAACCCAATAATGAGTCGGGAGAATGGACAACCCCTTTTGTAGCGGCCAATCAAGTTTTGTATGTGTTGTTTGAAAATTTGTACTCCTACGTTGAGAATATTGAGGTAGGCAAGCATTCTTTTTTTCCCGACTTTCAGGACGGCTATCGAAGAACGGGTACTGCCCTCGACGTTCAAAAGAGCAACGGAAAGCGGATTTACCTGGCCAAAAGGGGTTTTCTGTCCGCAGGTATAAAAAACCAAATATGGACCAGTCCGGATTTCGGAAACAACTGGAATGATATAGGTTCTGCGCTGCCGGGAAATTCCTATCCGGCGTACATTGAAATGAGTCAGTTAAATCCGGATCATGTATGGATATGTTTTAGTGGTTTTGATAGTCTGAATAAGGTGTTTTATAGCCAGAATGCCGGTGAAAACTGGGTGAATATCACCTACGACCTGCCCAATATACCTGTAAACTGTGTGGTGCACCAGGAAGATGGTACTGGACTTATTTATATCGGTACGGATAACGGTGTTTATTACCTTAAAAAGGGAGCCCTGGCCTGGGAGTATTATTCTTATAGTTTGCCCAAGGTAATTGTGTCGGAATTGGAGATCGATACCAATAAAAAAACCCTGGTAGCCGCTACTTTTGGAAGAGGATTATGGGAAGTTGGCCTGGTGGATTATGACTCTAACTTTGTGATCATCGAGTCTATAGAATTTTCAGAACCCGCGCTAAACCTGTATCCAAACCCAACCCAGTCCTTCCTGAATCTAAGTTTGGAATCTTTTGTTAACGGGGAAGCCAAAATTCAACTCATTGACATCACCGGAAAGATCGTTTATGAAGAATTGTTAGAACTAAGTAGTGGAGAAAAAATGAGCAAGTCGATACCTGTTTCTTTCCTGAACACAGGTGAATATTTTGTGCTGGTGAGCTGTGAAAAGGGCAGAAAAACAGCGCGATTTATCAAGTATTGAAGGCGAATAGATCAATGCCGCATCAATTCCAAAAACTCGTCTTTACGGGTATTGGAAATAGGAATATTGGTCCCGTCATTCATCACGGCATAGCCCCCATCGGCTTTTACGTAGCGGCTTACTTCCGACAGGTTGATAAGGTGAGAATTATGGACCCGCAGGAATTTATAGTCGTGCAGGAGGAGTTCGTATTCCTTGAGGTTTTTACTCACCAGGATCTTTTTTCCGCTTTTGAGATTAAACTGGGTGTATGCTCCCTGGGCTTCGCAACGGATGATCTCATTCACAGGTAAAAAGACCATCCCATCCGAGGTACTCAGGGTGATCTTGTTGATCTTATTGGGCTCTGCGCGCAGGTTTTCCAATAAGGTTTTAACTTGTTGGCTGGCAGTTCCCACTTTCCGTTTGTTTTGCACCCTTTCGATGGACTGGATCAGTTCTTTTACATCGATGGGTTTCAGCAGATAATCCATGGCCGAGAACTTGATAGCCTTGATCGCATATTGCTCATAGGCTGTGGTGAAGATCACGTCAAAATGGATCTCCGGCACTTTTTCGAGCAGATCAAAACCTGTGGCCGATTGCATTTCAATATCGAGGAGGACCAGATCGGGTTTTTTGTCGCGTATCAGGCTTAAACCTTCCTCAATATTGGAGGCCATGCCGATGACTTCGGTATTCGGACAAAATTCGGTGATCAGGTTTTTTAATCCTTCGCGGCTATTTTTTTCATCATCAACGATGGCGATCTTTAGTTTCATAGAATAGGGAGTTTAATTTGAACAATGGTGCCGGTTCCTTCCGGAGGGTCGTTCACCTGGATGAGGTCTTCGATACGCGAATTTTCAACCAACAATTGCAGGCGGTTGCTGGCGATCTCCATGCCGTGCGATTTATGGTTGGGCTTACGCTGGGCATTGATGGCGGCAGATTTTTTACGCCCCACACCATTATCGGAAATGGTACAAAGAATAAAATCACCATCTTTTTTCATATGGATACGCAACAAACCTTCCCCGCTTTTCAGGTGAAGTAACCCGTGTACAATGGCATTTTCCACGAAGGGCTGAAGCAGCATGCCGGGTATTTCAACCGGGCTCGTGGCTAATTTGTCTTCGAAGGTAATTTCATAATTAAAGTGCCCGTCAAAACGCATGGACTCCATCTCCAGGTAACTTTTAAGCATCTCGATCTCTTCATGCAGGGGCACTTTGATGGCTTTGGTAAGATCGAGTACCTGGCGCAGGAGCCTGGCAAATTTTGAGAGGTAGGTCAGGCTTGATTTTTTGTCGTTTTGGGTGATGAAATATTGGATCGCATTCAGCGAGTTAAAAATAAAATGCGGGTTCATCCTTGCCTGGAAAGCCAGGTATTTAGATTCAGAGATCTGCCGGTTGAGGTTGATTGCGGCATTTTGTTTTTTAAAGGCCTGGATAACCCTGAATTTAAAATAGGCATATACGAGGCCGATAAAAAGGAGGATCAGCAAAAAGTAGAACCAGCCGCTCATCCAAAAAGGGCGGGCAATACGGAAATTAAAGGCCTTTTCTTCGGAGTATGTTTTATTGGCCTTATCGAATGCAGAAATAAGCAGGCGGTAGGTGCCGGGCCCTACATTATTCAGATTAATGATACCATTGGCCGGAGCCAGGATCCATTCGTCCCTGGCACCCTGCACTTTATACCAGAATTCAATGTCCTCAGCGCCCGACAATAAAACCGCCGTTAAATGAAACTGCAGGTCGTTATGTTCAAAGGGAATTTCATACAAACTATCCCGGGTAGGATGAATAATGGCGGTATGATTGAGATGTACCCGCTCCAAATGGATGATGGGCGATCGGACATGCTGCGATTCAACTTCGGGGTGTATGCGCAAGAGCCCTTCTGAATTCCCTATCCATACTGTTCCGGTCTGATCGTCCTTCCTGAACCGGCAATGTTCCCAAAAGGCATCAGGAATTCCCTGATTCCGGGAATAGTTGCGCACATAGAGGGCATTTTCACTTACACGAACCACTTTGCTTAATCCCTGAAAGGAGGAAACCCAAATTTGTCCCATTTTGTCGGTAATGGCGCTGGTGAGGTAATTGGATGGAAGTCCGTTTTTCCGTGTGATCACGGTATCCATACCGAGTAAACCCTTTTCTGCTTTCAGGATCACCAAACCCTTTCCCTTGGTGCTTATATAAAAGCGGTCCTTGTCGCGATAGATATCTTCTATAACAATGGACATGGAATCAAAAAAGGAAGTGCAGTTGACCAGGCTTCCATCCTTTTTTTGCATGTAAAGACTGCTGTTTGTTCCGAGCAGCAGGTATTCATCATCTACCCAGATACTCAGCACATTTTGCCCGGTCAAGGTTTCACTCAGCACAGCCTCATGTTCCATGCCCCGCCAGATATAATAGCCCTGGTGGGAACCCATATAAACCGCCCCGCGATGGTAAGAGAGAACCGTGCAACGATAAAACGGCCCGCTTCCGAAAGTTTTGTTTTCGTAGTTGCCTTTTGGATCCCGGATCATTAATCCGCTTAGGTTGCTCGCAAAATACGTGTAACCCTCAGGTGTATGTAGGATAGCATGAAGTTCGCTGGGCTGCATGGGTTTGTCGCGAAAGATCTCCTTTAAACCCCGCTTACCAGCAGTGTACTGATAAAATCCATCGGTAAACAGCACCGAATCCTTCCCGCTTACCTGTATGGAATAAATGTTCTTGGCGATGATGGAATCAGCCGGATAGACATACGCAAAGGCCGGTGAAAAACGCCAGAGACCGAAGAGGGAGGCTACCCAGATATTCCCTTCATTGTCGGTTTTCAGTCCGTTGACCATATCGGAAGGCACCTTCATAAAATCCTTCACGTGTTTCACAAAACGGCCGTTATCAAACACCAAAAAGCCGTGTTGGGTGCCTACATAAACGTAGTTGGAATCCGAAGCAAGAAAGGCCGCGATAAATCCTGTTCCAAGTTCGGGGAGATCTACATTAACAGGCTGAGCCCCTTTTTCGTTTAATGGAAATCGTTTGAGCTTATTATGCAACAATCCATACCACAAACAGGAGTCGGGCCCTATTTCCATCGACTGCACCCTTTCCCCCATTTCTTCGATAAAAGGGGTCAAATGTTTGTCTTTCCATACATAAATACCCCCGCTTCCTCCGACCAGGATCGTGCCATTTGTTTGTTTTATGGCACAATAGAACTGGCGTTTTTCAGGGTTGGGATGAAAGATGAGGCTATCTCCAACGATGCTGATAAGTTGGTCGCGTGCGATGGCCAGCACGGTGCCGTCATCATCACAAAGCAGGTCGCGAACGGTATAAAAATTCCCCCCCTTACTGAGTTTAAAATCGGTAAATCCGGTACCATTAAAGCGGGAGAGACCCGTGTTGTGGCTAATAAAGAGGTTGCCATTCCGGTCTTCACAGAGGTCATCCGAAAAGCTGAAGGGCAGGCCCTCTTCAAGGGAGTAGTTGACAAAATGTTTGCCGTCGAAGCGGCTGAGTCCGGCCAGGGTAGAAAGCCAGAGAAATCCACGGCTGTCCTGGAATAAATTGATAACGGTTCCGGAGGGCATTCCGTCAGCCACGCTAAAATGGCGTACGGCATAATCCTGACCATAGGTTTGGAGTTGGCAGAGAAGAAGAAAAAACGGAACAAGTTTTTTCATGCAGCAGGCAATTTCGCTGGTTTTCCTGATTTGGCGGCATCAAATTGGTTATTTCTTTATTTGGGCTTATGAAAGAAACGCTTCACTTGAAGAGTGTAATAATAAACCCAAAACAGGAACTAAATTCGCTGCCTGTGAGTAAGGAACTTAAACAAGCCTATTGGTTTCTGCATGTGGCTATTTTATTATTCGGGTTTACCGCTATCCTGGGCAAATTGATCAGCCTGCGGGAAGTGATGCTGGTATGGCACCGCTTATGGATCACTGTCCTCTCCGTGGCCTTTATTCCCGGGGTTATCAAGGCTCTGGGAAATATGACCCGCCAGGAAATTATTCGCTTTATGGGTATCGGCCTCATCACCTGCCTTCACTGGCTGACTTTTTACGGATCCATCAAGCTGTCGAATGTATCCATAGCACTAAGTTGTCTGGCGACCACTTCGCTGTTCACCAGCTTTATTGAGCCCCTGGTTTTTAAACGCAGGATCAATCCCTTTGAAGTGGTGCTGGGTGTGGTAGTAGCGATAGGTATCGTCATCATTACCAAAGCAACCTTTGGTTACCGGGATGGGATCATTGCCGGATTGATCGCCGCTTTTTTAGCCTCTTTATTTTCTACACTGAATAAGAAGCACATGAAAAACCACAACCCGATCACCATGACCTTTCTGGAGCTGGGAGCGGGTTTTGTATTCATTACCGCCCTGTTGCCGGTCTACCTCCATTATTTTCCGGAAGCCAAGCTGATGCCTGACCCAAAGGATTGGGCCTGGCTGGTTATCCTGGCATTGGTATGTACTTCGGTGGCCTATGTTTTGGCCCTGGTCGCTTTAAAACAATTGAGCGCCTTTACGGCCAACCTGGCGATCAATCTGGAGCCGGTTTATGGCATCCTGCTGGCCATCCCTATTTTTCAGGAACATAAGGAGCTGGATGCCGGTTTTTATCTGGGAACGGGACTCATCCTCTTCAGCGTTTTTCTTTACCCTGTTATCCGGCGTATACAGCGAAAAAGGGCGGAAAGGGCGGGTCTTGCAGCTTAAGTTACATTCCATAACTTGCGAAGTATGAAAAAAATTGGCTGGAAAGAAAAAGTCAGTTTTCCTGAATTCGACCTGAAGGATGTTCCGGCTAAAATTGATACCGGGGCCCGTACTTCCGTATTGCACTGCAAGTCGATTACTATCCTGAAAAAGTACCGAAAACCCTATGTTAAATTTGTGCTGCTTGATCCGGCTATGCCGCAATTCAACGGCAAAGAATATACCTTGCCCTTCCATAAGGAAAAGCGGGTGCGAAACTCATTCGGACAGGAAGAAAACAGGATCGTTATCCAGACCGAAATCGAATTATTTAACAAACGATATCCTATAGAAATATCTTTACGCGACCGCTCAAACATGGAATTTCCCATGCTTCTGGGGCGGAGCTTTATCCGAAGGAATTTTATTGTGGATGTTTCGCGTTCGAACCAGAGCGCCCGGTATAAGATCAGAAAACTAAAACAAAAGAAGGAACGTGAAAATAGCCATCCTATCAAGAAATAAGAACCTCTATTCTACAGAAAGGCTGGTACAGGCAGCTGTTCAGCGGGGTCACGAATGTGTGGTGCTCGACCACCTCAAGTGTTATGTGAGCATGAGCAAGGGAAAAACGACCATCCACTATAACGGCCAGGATGTGTCGGATGTGGATGCCATCGTGCCGCGTATCGGTGCTTCGGTTACTTTTTATGGAACGGCCATGGTGCGGCATTTTGAAATGATGAATGTGCCCTCCGCCAATGAAAGCCAGGCGATCACGCGCTCAAGGGATAAACTGCGCAGCATGCAGATCCTTGCCCGGGCCGGTATTGGCATGCCCATTACCGGATTTGCCCGCAATGCCAATGATGTGGGCGATTTGATCCGTATGGTGGGAGGAACACCCCTGGTGATCAAACTGCTGGAAGGAACACAGGGGATTGGCGTGGTATTGGCCGAAACCAAAAAAGCCGCCGAATCGGTAATTGAAGCCTTTTATGGACTGGAAGTGAACATTCTCGTTCAGGAATTTATCAAAGAGGCCAAAGGAAGCGATATACGTGCTTTTGTGGTCGATGGAAAAATTGTGGGTGCCATGAAAAGGACCGCCAAAGAAGGAGAATTTCGTTCCAACCTGCACAGGGGAGGCTCTGCTAAGCTGATCAAACTGACCCGGGAAGAAAAACAAACGGCACTCAATGCAGCAAGGGTTTTGGGACTTACCGTATGCGGAGTGGACATGCTTCAGTCAGCCCGGGGTCCGCTTGTTATGGAAGTGAATTCTTCCCCGGGATTGGAGGGTATAGAAAAGGCAACCGGAGAAGATATTGCCGGGAAGATCATCGAATACCTGGAAAAGAGGCATAAGGCCAAAGGGGTCAAAACCAAGGATAAGATCGGGGTTTAATGATCGGGATGGGTTTCTTCCATCCGGAGTTTTCCTATTAAAAGGAGACTCAGAACGCCTATAAACGAGGCGATGAATACCACGGCAGGATAACCAAATTGCTGATGCAGGATCCCGCTCAATATCACAAAGATCACAACACCAATGGCATTGATCGATTGCTGTATGGTAAAGTCCGTTCCCGGTGAACTGAGGCGCGATTTATCCATCATAACGGTAAAAAGAGCAGTTGCAGCACAACCGGCAGTAAAGTCATTGAGCATAATCCCACCAATTACCAACGCGTTGGAAACCTGCAACATAGGAACGAGCAGAAGGAGGAAAAAGACAGGGATTTTTATAATTCCATACACCAAAAGAGAGCGTTTTCTGCCAAAATACTCCATCAAAATACCTCCCACGATCGCGCCAATAATGGAAGCACTGTTTCCAAAAACACCGATGGTAAATCCGACTTCTGAATCCGTGAAATGACGTTCCTTCAATAAGGAAGGCAGGAGGGTACGGGCCAAAACCTGATTACCCATGTAGAGTACCAGTAGAAGGATCCAAATCGCCTGTTCTCCTTTAAAATAACTTTTTATCTCCGCCATTCGTGCGGTTGGAGTTGGTGGTTTGCTTTCCCTGTAGGGCAGTAAAACGAACAGCGGGATCAGGTAGAAAAGGGCCAGGGTCAGCATGGAAATGGTCCAGCCAAATTGATCGAGCACGATGAGGATAACAGCTCCTCCAAGGAGTTCGCCCAGGTAATAGCCTCCCATCTGCATGCTGTTCCCAAGACCATGTTGTTTTTTGCTCAGGGAAAGCACGGCAAGTCCGTCAACGGCGATATCCTGGGTGGCGCACAAAAAGCTGTAAAATAAAAAAAGCAGCACGATCTGGCTGAGCTGGCTTTCGATATCCATAAAGGCAATAACTCCCAATACCATGGCGCCACCAAGTTGCAGGGGAATCAGCCAGCTTTTACGGTGACCGATGCGGGAGGAGCCATAACGATCTACAAGCGGAGCCCAGAGGAATTTGAGTGCCCAGGGCAGCAGGAGCAAACCCAGTAGCCAGGTAATTCCGTCGTAGGCAATGTCCTGATTTTTGAGATAGGTCTGAAACCCTGTTTTGATAAAGGAAACAGGCACGGATTGAGAAATATACAACGCGCTGATCAGCAACGCTTTATGAAATGAAACCCGGGGAATCCTGAAATTCAATTTAGAACCATTCTAAGATGACGCGAAAATAGGCTGCTTTTTTGAGACTCCCCAAGGGAAGAATAAAACATTTTCAATAGTTTTGATAGATTGAAAAATTGAGTCGTGATAGTTATGAAGAAATATTTGTTCCTAACGGCTTTAGCCTGTACCCTAAGTACAAATAAAGGGAGTGCCCAATATTGGACCAGCGGAGAAGAAATAATCTTTTCTTTTGCCGATTATCGGGATAGTGCCGGGGTTAAAACTTCCGGTCCTCCACGGTTTACCCTTTTTCTCCATTTGAATTACAAATACAATATTGACCTGTCGAAATCGCTTGGTGTTGCATTAGGTTTAAGCATGAAAAACGTGGGGTGGATCACCAAAAACGAAACCTACGCCCTGGCCAGCGACATGAGTAATGTCAAAACCTATGATAAGATCAAACGGCGTTCCTATACCCTGGGAGTTCCGATTATGATCAAAATAGGCAATATGAAAAAGGACAAGTTCCTGGCTTTAGGAGCGGAGTACGAACTGCTTTTTCATTTTAAGGAGAAGCGGTTTATTGGTGGAGAAAAATTGAAACGCAGCAATTGGATGAGCGACGAAACAAAGCGTTTTTTACCTTCTGTTTTTGTGGGCCTGCAGGTATCGAAGTGGGGCATGATCAAATTCCAGTATTACCTGGATGATTTTTTAAACACCTCCTATAAAAATTCACTTGGTGAAACCCCCTATGTTGGAAAAACCAGCCGGATGATGTTCGTATCCTTTATGGGAAACATGCGTGATGAACAACTGAAAAAGCCAACCAAAAAGCCGAAGGACAAAGAGTTTTCGGCCCATGCCAGGGCGCTAAAGAATATTAGATTAACTTATTAGCCAGGCAGTATTCCGCAATTTGCACGGCATTGGTGGCGGCACCCTTCCTTAGGTTATCCGATACGATCCACATATTGAGGCTGTTGGCTTGCGACTCGTCACGACGCAGGCGGCCTACCAAAGTAGTGTCTTTGCCCTGGGCGTCTTTCGGCATCGGGTATTTTTGAGTAGAAGGATCATCCACCACTTCAATGCCCGGCGTATTAGCCAGGAGGGCACGTAATTCCGCCAGGTTGTAGTCGTTTTCGAATTCCACATTTACGGCTTCACTGTGGCCACCCATAACCGGTATCCTCACCGCCGTGGCAGTCAGGCGAATGCTGTCATCACCCATGATCTTGCGGGTTTCATTGACCATTTTCATTTCCTCTTTGGTATAGGCGTTTTCCAAAAAAACATCGATTTGCGGAATGGCATTCATGTCGATGGGATAGGCATAGGCCATTTCACCCTGTATACCTTTACGCTCATTCATCATCTGTTGAACAGCTTTTACCCCTGTACCCGTAACGCTTTGGTAGGTGCTCACTACCACGCGGCGGATATGGTATTTTTTATGAAGCGGATTTAAGGCCAGGACCATCTGTATGGTCGAGCAGTTCGGATTGGCAATGATGCGGTCGCTTTTTTGGAGTACGTGGGCATTCACCTCGGGCACTACCAGTTTTTTATCCGGATGCATGCGCCAGGCCGAGGAGTTGTCGATCACCAGGGTTCCTTTTTCTGCAAAACGGGGAGCATGTTCGAGCGAGACCGATCCTCCTGCCGAAAAAAGGGCCAGGTCGGGGGCACGTTCTATGGCTTCATCCATCGAACAGATCTTCCAGCTTTTCCCTTTGAAGCTTATTTCCTGACCCACCGATTTAGCCGAAGCTACCGGGATCAATTCGCTGACCGGAAAATTCCTTTCCTCCAAGACCTGAAGCATTACCTGACCAACCATGCCGGTTGCACCTACCACCGCGACTTTCATAACAATTTTTTGACCGTTTCGTGACCGGCAAAAGTACAGCTTTATCCTAATTTCACGAGATGAACCTGGCTAGTCTTTTTATTTTATTCCTATGGATGTGCACCGGGGTGCATGCCCAATGGAGAGAGGATTTTTCCCTCGAACCCTTCCAGGCCTATGCCCCCTGGAAAGGAGATCTCAGCTATTGGACCCAGGAAACGGGCTGGCTGAAAAGCCAGGGTCCGGCTGTTAGCGGAACCTGTATCCGGCTTGAACGAGCTATCTCAGCGGGACCAGATATGGAGTTACGCTTTTTGGCCCATCTCCTGTTCGCCACTTCTTCGAACAATTATATGGAGGTGGAATTGGAAGACAGCCTGAGTATGTCCTCCCTGGTTATCAAGCTTGGCGGCACTCCCGATGAAGTTTCGGTGTATTACCGAAGACAGGGGTCAGATAGCCTGCTCATCGATGGTATGGATAAAAGGCTGGGATCTTCAACTTCTAACCTTATCGGTGTACGATTTCGCCGTTTGTCGGAATGGGTATCGCTGGAAATTGGAATCCAGGGAGATACCAACTCCTGGATCCGGGAAGGGCTGGCTACTTTAAAGGAAATTCATCCCCATACCTTGCGCATACGTGCCTGTTATTCTGCTTCGAATGCGGCTAAGTTTTTTCTGGATGCCCTCTATTTCGGAGCACCGGAGCTGGATACCCTCCTACCCGATCTCGTTTCTGTTTATGACCGGGATAGTGTGAACTGGGTTTTGGAATGGTCGGAAGGAATGGACACCTTAAAAGGTACGATCAGGGACGCAAACGGGAATTTTGTCGCGTTTAGTTGGATGAATTCGAGGGAATTAGGATGTTATATAAACGGGAATGTAAGCCGGCCCCTTTTATTGACCGGCTTTAGTGATGTACCCGGCAACCGGGCAAAAGACACCTTGCTTGCGTTGCATTTTGTGCGCTATACTTTTCGTGAGATACAGATTAGCGAAATTTTCTCCGACCCTTCTCCACCAGCAGGGTTGCCCGAAGTGGAATGGCTGGAACTGTATCATGGCGGAACGCAAAAGCGTCAACTTAAGGATTTCAAGCTGGCTGACCTGAGTAGTACTTTTGTTTTCCCGGAATTCGACCTTGATCCCGGCACCTATTTGATCCTCACCTCTACAGGGAATTGTGCGGTACTGGCCTTGTATGGTAACTGCCTCGAACTGGGCTTTAGCAGCAGCTTTTTGAATAATTCGGGCGATCGCCTGTTCCTTCAAAACAGGCAGGGAGACACGCTGGAGTGGCTGGAATATTCCGATCAATGGCATGACGATGTCCTGAAAAGGAATGGGGGGTATAGCCTTGAAAAAAGAGATCCGCTAAATAGCTGTTTGAACGATGACCAAAATTTTATCACGAGCACGGAATTAGCAGGAGGCACACCCGGGAAGCGAAATAGTGTGGATGAGCGGATCTCCGATACGGTCCCTCCTTTTATGGTGAGTTTTGAGCTGATCGGCCCTGCCCGTGTCGACATGGTTTTCAACGAATCGATCGACACGGATAAAGCCAAATTTTACCTGAATGGGGACAGTCTTCCACTCATGCAGATTGGTCCCGTACTTTACCGGGTGAATTTGTCGGTTCCTCTGCCTGACGAGGCGAGGATCCAATATGACGGCACATTGTTCCATTTGGAAGATTGTTCGGGAAACCGGAACAGTCAGTCCATTGCTTTTCGCTATGCCATTCCACAGATACCGGCCCCGCATGAATTGATCTTTACCGAGGTCCTTTTTAAACCGGATACGGACCAGGTCCCGTTTATCGAAGTATATAACCGGGGAGAAAAGGCACAAAGCCTGGCCGGTAGTTCCGTTCTTTACGAAAAGAAGGAGCTGTTCCTGGGCAAGCGACTTCTTTATCCGGGAGAAACGCTGGTTTTATGCAGACCGGCCGACACGGTTTATTTTACAGGTATTCCTTACCTGGCGCCCGGTGCGATGCCGGTCTTAAATAGCAGATCAGGGCAGCTGGCGTTAAAAAATGTGAAAGGAGATTTACTGGACTTCGTGCACTATTCCGATACGCAATTCAGAAGCTGGCCACAAAAGGCAATGGGCTATAGCTTACAGCGTTTGGACAGCACGCGGGCATGCAGTTACCCTGGTGATTGGGCCGCCTCAGCCGCTTATGGCGGCGATCCGGGAGTTCATTCGTTCACGCAGGTTTCGCATGCGATGATCACTCCAAAGCTCCAGGAAATATACCCGGAATCGGAGAGCCATTTGCGGCTTCGTTTTTCGGCACCCTTAAAGACCGGCCAGCCCGATATCCGTATTCTGGATGCCTGGGGGAGTCTTGTAAGCTGGGATCTTGTGGGCAATGACTTTCGGGGCTGGTTGTTGGAATGGAGCGACAGCCTGAAGAATGCGCAAAGCTACAGGTTGGAAATTTCCGGGTTAAGGGGCTGCAACGGAGAGATCATGCCGAAACAGGAGCTGGATTTTCGTCTTCCGGAAACCGCAACGGCCCTGCGCATCAATGAGATCCTGGCAGACCCTCCCGGTGATGACCCCGACTATGTGGAGCTGTATAATGCCGGTACCGGAGCCATTGACCTTAAAGGCATGAAACTAGGCAACCTGAATGCTGACGGAAGTCTGAAGGAACAATTTCTCATAGCCCCTGAAGGGTATTTATTGATGCCCGGAGCCTATGTAGTCCTGACTGAAGCGCAACACCGGCTTCCTGTTTTGTATGGCTATTATGATGAAAGCAAAGTGAGGGTGATGGAAAGCCTCCCGTCCTTTCCGAATACGGAAGGCACGGTTGTGGTGCTGGATGCATTCGGAAATCTGCTGGATTCGTTTCGTTATTCCGAAAAGTTTCATAGCCTGATCCTTCTAAATACGGAAGGGGTGAGCCTGGAACGCATCAACGCGAGTCTGGTGGCTGAACAAGCCAACAACTGGACTTCCGCTTCCGCCAGCTGTAACTTTGGTACACCGGGAAGGAAAAATTCACAAAGTCGCGAAATAGTCTTGCCTGGAAGAAGATTTTGGGAGTTTTATTCTTCTACCTTTTCACCCGATGGGGATGGATTTGAAGATATGGCTTTGCTTGTATACGATGGCCTGGATCCGGGTTCTTTTGTCACCATCAACGTGTATACGCCCGGCGGTCAGCAGGTTTATGAATGGGCAAACAATCTCCCCTGCGGGAGCTCGGGCACCTTAAAATGGGAAGGGCGGGATACCCAGGGACAAGAGTTGGCTGACGGGCCTTATACCGTTTTGATCGTATGGACGGATGTGGCGGGGATCAGTAAAAAGGAACGCCTGGTTTTAGTCAAGGCCTCCCTGCTTCATGACTGACCTAAATCTTTTCACAAGAAAACAGAAAATTATTTTATCCTCTTATTGTGAATTCCCTCGGAACGTCTACCTTTGCAGTCCTTAAAAATTTCGGCTAAGTTATGAAAAGAACATTTCAGCCTTCTCAAAGAAAAAGAAGAAATAAACACGGTTTCAGGGAGCGTATGGCTTCTGCAAACGGTAGAAAAGTGTTGGCAAGACGCAGAGCAAGAGGAAGAAAGAAACTTAGTGTTTCAAGCGAAGGACGCCACAAGCGTTAGTCGTTCCCTTTCTTTTTGTTATCTTTATATACGTGGACCGCAGGTTCTTTTTCCGTAAAAAGGAGCGGATGTCGGGCATTAAGCCTGTGCAACGCCTGTTTACTGAAAAAACCGGGTCCATTTTTATTTATCCGCTCAAGCTGGTCTGGCTGGAGCATCAGGACCCGGGTGTAAACCAGGTTCGGGTACTTTTTGCTGTACCCAAACGACGCTTTCGCAAAGCGCATGAAAGAAACCGCGTTAAAAGAATCCTACGCGAGGTTTATCGAAAAAACGCCCATCTTATCAAAGAGCATCTAACTTCGAAACTGGTTAAGTTGGACCTGTCGCTCACCTATGTCGGAGAAAAAGAGATCGGGGAACAAGAAGTGGAACGGATTTTTCTTAGTATCGCACAGAGATTTGTCGGTCAGGTAAACTAGACTGTATTTTCCCATCGTTATGTTTTAAATGTTGCTTATGAAAAAGATAACTGCCCGCGGCCGGAAATGGCTGCTCGGATTAGCTATAACCGGAGCCGCTGTTGGTTCCTTATCCTTTGTAGATGAGTATTTCGAAATTTCGAAGAACCTCGACATTTTTACAGGGATCTATAAAGAAGTCCATACCTATTATGTCGATGATATCGAACCGGGACAACTGATGCGTACCGGTATCGACGCCATGTTGGAATCGCTCGACCCCTATACCAGTTATTATTCGGAAGCTGAAACAGAAGACTATCGTTTTCAGATCACCGGCCAATATGGTGGTATCGGAGCAGTGATCAGCATCAAGGGCGACTATGTCATCATCAATGAACCCTACGAAGGCTCTCCGGCCCAAAAAGCCGACTTGCGTCCGGGCGATGAACTGCTTGAGGCCGATGGAAAGTCATTAAAAGGCATGCGTACCGATGAAGTGAGCAAACTTCTCAAGGGCTCGCCTAATACCCCGGTGAAGGTGAAAATTCGCCGCCATGGGGTGGAGATGGTCAAAGAACTTGTACGCGAACAGATCCATGTTAAAAATGTGCCTTACTACGGCATGATCAATTCCAATACCGGCTATATCCGCTTATCAGGATTTACAAGCGGGGCTGGCGATGAAGTGAAAAATGCGCTGATCGAACTGAAAAAGAACGCTTCCCTGAAAGGTGTAGTATTGGACCTGAGAGGCAATCCCGGAGGACTTCTTCATGAAGCCATCAATGTAGTGAACGTCTTTATTGAAAGGGATCAATTGGTAGTATCTACCAAAGGAAAAGTAAGCGACCTGAACCGGGAATACAAAACCCTGAATAATCCGGTCGATCTTGAAATTCCGCTTGTTGTATTAGCGAATGGCCGCTCTGCTTCGGCTTCCGAAATTGTTTCCGGAACCATTCAGGACCTCGACCGTGGTGTGGTTTTGGGCCAGCGTACTTTTGGAAAAGGACTGGTACAATCAACACGTCCGCTCAAATATGGCACCCAGTTGAAACTGACTACCCAAAAATATTATACCCCCAGCGGAAGATGCATCCAGGCTTTGGATTACTCCAACAGGAATGAAGACGGAAGCGTAGGCTCTGTACCGGATTCCCTGAAAAAAGCATTTAAGACCAGAAATGGCCGCACCGTTTATGATGGCGGAGGTATTGAGCCTGATGTGGCGATGGAAGCAGAAGAATACAGCAATATTGCCATCAGCCTGCTTAGAAAAAACCTGATCTTTGATTATGCCGTTGAGTTCCGCGGAAAACATGAAACCATTTCTCCTGCCCGTGATTTTAAAATGACGGAAGAGGACTGGAATGGCTTTTTGGAATTCATCAAGGACAAGGACTACGCTTACCAGACTGAAACTGAAAAGGAACTAAGCGAAATGGCGGCCAAGGCGAAAAAAGAAGGTTACTTCGAAGCGTTGGAGTCGAACTATACCAGCATGCTGGAGGCGCTTAACCATGACAAAAAGGCCGACGTGATCAAAAACCGGGAAGAGATCCAAAAACTGTTGGAAGAGGAGATCGCAAGGCACTATTATTATCAGTCGGGAAGGTTCGAGATCGGATTTACCCATGACAAGGAGATCACTGAGGCTGTGGAAATATTGCAAGACCCTGCCAAATTGAAAAAATCGCTTTCTAAATAAAGCTTAGGCACAAAAGTCGCAGGGCTAGTGTATATTTCACAAATGCCTGAACTTTTTGATCTATTCCTTCTCTTACTTGCCGGTGCCTTCGGAGGATTTCTTTCCGGAGTATTGGGTGTAGGAGGAGGAATTATTTTTATACCCATTTTGGATCTGGTACTGAAACAATACGGGATCGAGCAGGAAACGGTTAAATTTATCCTGGCGAACTCCCTGGCTGTTATCATCTTTACCGGAACCTTTAATACCTGGAGGCAGTACAAGGCGGGGAATTTTTTCCCGAAATTTATTCTGTATACTGCTATTCCCGGGGTTGTAACGGTTTTACTCGGCTCCTGGATCATCTCTATTGGCGATTGGTACCGAAAAGACATCTTTAATATCGTATTTGCCGCTTTACTCATTCCGGCTGTGATCCGGATGCTCATAAGCCGCAATGATCCTGACAACCTGAAGT
>JAKFCJ010000015.1:0-12379 GCA_036676705.1 Bacteroidota bacterium | reverse complement strand
ACAACCACATCACCGCTTCCTTATTCGGCAGCCAATCCATAGAACCCAAATGAAACAAGGTTTTCGGGATCGCTTCTTTGTTTACCGCCAAATAGGGTTCGAGATCAAAACCCACCCCGCCCAGAAATGCATGTGGATTGACCTGCTGAAAGACCAGCAGATCCGCAGGACTGATGGCTGAGATAAGGTCAACCTGCTTCCATAATGTGGTTTCAAATTCTTTCAAACGACCGGCCAGGGTGCGCAGATACCACGCCTTCAGGGGATTTGCAGTCAATTTTGCCATCGATTCCCAGATCCGGTATTCCACATTATGTTCCCGCAAAACCAGACAGGCAGCACTGTGTTTTCGGATAAGCGGAGCATATTGACCAATAAAAGCCCCTTCCATATGCACCACATCAAAGGTTGTATGGCTCAGTAAAGCGCTGAGTCTTTGTTCAAAAGCCGGATGATAAAAGCGGCTTACATGATATGATTCCGACCCGAAAAGATTAACAAAAGCCTGAAAGGGAGAAAGATCCGTGTCGATTGGAATTGCTTCGGCGAGTGCCCTGGAAAAATAGTCGGGAACCTCTGCAAGCGAGGTCTGGTCTTTTTTTGGATTCAGGCAAAGGAATTTTACCTCATGTCCTGCGTCCAGAAATCCTTTCAGATTATTATGAATAGCCACTGCTCCGCCATCTTTCAGCGGCCAGGGGATCCGATGACTTAAAAAAAGGATCTTCACACTTTTTCTATCTTATCGTCTTGCGGACGGAACCTTCTAAAAAACCGAAGATAGGCATCAATATTAAATAAGGCCGAGTCGCGGGTGGATTTATAGGTTAGCCAGAATCCGATCGGAGTAAGAATAAACGTAGAGAGCCACATACCGATATAGGCCGGCATGACCAGTTCGCGTACCATTTTTTCACCGATCATATTCAATACAAAAAAGATGAGGAAGAAGATAATGGCGATCACTGCGGGCAGACCAAAGCCGCCTTTCCTTACTATGGCACCCAGCGGTGCTCCGATAAAAAACAGCACCAAACAAGCCACAGCCAATGTAAATTTTTGCCACCATACCATTTCATATTTGGCTAACAGGTATTTAATAGGCATCAGGTCATTGATGGCAAATTCGATCTGCCCCTGACCTGACCGGGAAATGCTCAACGACTGGGAAATGGCGGTCGACTTCTTCGTCCCCCGGGTCAGGCTGTCAAGCCGCAAATGGGTCGGATATGCTGCCTGGGAAATTTGAATGCTATCCTGGAAATGGTACAACTGAAAATAGCTCTTTTTCGCAGCCGCCTCCCGGGAATAAATTTCCCTGCGCAACGAATCCATCCCCAGTTCGAGTTCCGGAAGCTTACGGTACTTCCAAAAATCTTTAAACAGGCCTTCTTCACTCCGTGTCAGCTTAAAATCCGACAGGTCGAAAACCATATGCTGCTTGCTGAACTTCGTAATGCTGAACTGGCTTTTCTGGAAATAGTCGGGTTGGTTGACCATCTCCTCATAGCGTTTTCCATTATGAAGTTCAAAAATAAGAAAACGTTGGTCTTCGCTCTGGGTGATAAGGCCATATTCAGCCAGAATAACCGTGGTATTGCCTCTGCCCTCGCGGTGGTCGTAAATGATAATATCGTTAATGCGGCTCCCGGTTTTGTCTTTGGAAGCGATTTTTATGCTATAATCCTGGATTCCATTATAAAACACCCCTTCTTTGAGGTCGAAAGCAGGCTTTTGATGGAGCAGGTCATAATACAAGGCTCCCCATTTCAGATTGGCCACGGGAACAACTTCCAGGGAAAACCACAATGCGAAACCCGAAAGCATGACCGCCAGGAAGAACAAAGGACGGATTGCCCGTTGCAGCGAAATTCCGGCCGCCTTCATGCTGGTCAGCTCAAACTTCTCGCCGAGGTTCCCGAATGTCATGATCGAAGCCAATAAAATGGCTAAAGGCAATGCCAGTGGAATGAGGTTGGCGGCAGAATACACCATAAACTCAACAATGACGTACCATTCCAGACCTTTACCCGCCAGGTCGTCGATGTATTTCCATAAATGCTGAAGCAGAAGCACGACCACCGAAATAAAGAAGGTAGCCGCAAAAGGCTGCAAAAATGCACGCATGATAAAAATATCGATCTTCTTCAGCTTGAACACAGGGTCTTATTGTCAAATACCTTACCGATTATTTCTTCCTTTTCGGAGCAATAACCAAACCCCACCAACAGCCAGAAGGGCAATGAGCCCGGCCAGCACATAAACCTGAATGCCATCTCCATCCGCATCGATCTCTTCTCCCGCGTATTTGCTGAGAACAGCATCCGGATCTTTGGCAAGGATCTCTTCAATACGTTCCACACGGGCGTCTAACAAGTCCGAAACAAATCCAAAGTCACGGGCAGCTTTATAATACCAGAGAGCCTGGGGCGCCTGGTCAGACAAAGCCACCAAATTGGCAAAATCAAAGAGCAACATCCCCATCAGGGTATCGGGCGGGCGGATAAAACCCAAACGTTCGCGAAGCTGAAATGCCAGCTCATTCCTTACCTTTTCAATATTCAGTCCGTATGGATTGGATGGCAGGTCTGTACTGCCGAAATCCAGCATCAGGGCACTGCTTCCCGACAGGTATTGCGGGTTTTTTTCTTTGGCGATACGATAACTCAGGATCATAACATGGATCCATTCCGACCCGTTATGGGCATTGGGGTCGATACTGACCGCCTTTTTGATCCAATAAAGGGCTGAATCGAGCTTTCCAAGAAGTTCGTAAGCGGTACCTAAATTGGCGGCTACACTATAATTTCCCGGGTATTCCTGTTCAATTTCAATAAGCAGCTGGCGCGCGGTAGCCGGATCTTCCAGGCGCATATATACCACCGCCATGTCGTTTTTTCTGACGAATGAAGAACTGCTGTCCTGGATCTCTTCTAAAAAATGCAGGTAATTAAAAAGCTGGTCCTGGGGGATCGAGTCGATCTGTAATAAGGGACCAAAATCCCGCTTAATTACGGTCCAGTCGGCCGGTTTTTCACCCAGCTCATTGATGCAGGCGTGGATGTCGGAAATTCCGGAAAAAAGTAAGAGTGCGCTAAAAATTAACTTTTTCATTCCGGAACAAATATCAGGAACCTATGGCCATTTTCAACTGCTGGACCTGAGATTCCCATAATTGTTCACTGCTCCGTTCGTCCCCTGCATCACAAAAATCAGTAATGACAAGGGCCACATCCGAGGTCAGGTCGTCGACACGTACCTCCATCTCAAAATATTCATCCTCAGGCGAATCCGCCCAACGAAAGCGTACCAGTTTATTGTTTATCGTCTTAACAACTTCAGCCTCCTGCTCGGAACCATCCCACTTAAAAATATAATTTCCTGAGTGCACATCTACATCATCACAAAACCACTCTGCCAATCCGGAAGGACTGCTTAGGTAGGTATACAGAATATTTGGAGAAGATTTGACTTCTATTTCTATATTGAACTTGACTCTTTTGGACATTGAAAACGTATTTAGCCCTTAAACATAACATTCCCCGATAAAAAAGCCTGGCAATTTGCAATAATTCACCGGATTGGGGATGCCTTATGAGCAAATATATATTTTTGCATCAAATAACAAACACTTGTGATAAAAGCGACGCTCCGGCAAAATATGTGGTTCTACGGACCCTATTTGATTCTTATCCTGATAAGTTCGGTTTTTCTGGTATTTACAGAAAAAGGAGCCTTCGTTTTAATGCTCCAAAATAGGGGCTCAGCCGTGCTGGATTGGTTTTTTGTTTTTTATACCCACGTGGGCGATGGTCTTTTTGGGGCCGCCGTGGCTGTATTGTTACTTTTCATCAATAAAAAGCAGGCCCTTAGCCTGGGTCTGGGATTGATCCTGGCCGGACTGATCAGCCAGGTTTTAAAGAATACCCTTGGCAATGATGCGGGACGGCCCGCAACCCTTTTTGAAGCCGAAACCGTGCTCCGCCAAATTGAATACCTCGAACGGCATATGCGCCATTCTATGCCTTCCGGACATAGTAGTACTGCCTTTTGTCTCTTTTCCATGCTCGCTCTATTCAGTACAAAAAAGACCTACGGCTATGTTTTTTTAAGCCTGGCCGTCCTGGTTGGTTTATCGCGCATCTATCTGGCCCAGCATTATCTCGTTGATGTGGTGGCAGGCAGTTTTATCGGGTGCAGCGTCGGACTGTTCGCTTATTTTTTGGGAAATCGCTGGTTTGGCTCCGTTAACATGCAAAAGCCCCTAATTTCGTTGGGATGATCCAAAGCTTAAAACCCTATTTCATCCTGACTGCCGCGGCCCTCGCGCTTTACCTTCCTTTTTTGGGAGCCGTGCACCTGTTCGACTGGGATGAGATCAATTTTGCTGAATCGGCAAGGGAGATGCTGCTAAGCGGCGAATACTTTCAGGTCCAGATCAATTTTATGCCCTTTTGGGAAAAACCTCCGCTGTTTATATGGATGCAAGCTTTTTCCATGAAAATTTTCGGGGTGAATGAATTTGCCGCCCGCCTTCCGAATGCGCTGTGTGGGGTGCTTACTTTATTAACCATCTATCGCCTCGGGAAAGACCATTATTCTGAAAAAGTAGCCCTGTACTGGGTGCTGGCCTATGCCGGATCCATGACTCCGCAGCTCTATTTTAAAAGCGGCATCATCGATCCCTTTTTTAACCTCTTCATCTTTTTAAGCATCGTGATGGTGGCCAAGGCAGCCATTCTTGAACCTAAGCCAAGAAAATGGCTCTACTTTTTTGGCGGGATCTTCCTCGGACTGGCCCTGCTCACCAAAGGCCCCGTGGCCGCGATCGTAGTTGGCTTATGCATCCTGGTGGTTTTGATCATGCGTTCCTTTCAATTTTTCTTTGACTGGAAAGATGTGCTGCTTTTCAGCTTAAGCACCCTGCTCGTTTCTTTTGCCTGGTATGGTGTGGAATTTCTTCGGCATGGATACTGGTTTTTTGAAGAATTTATCCGCTACCAAAAAGAACTGGCCTCGCAATCGGTAGCCAGCCACGGTCAGCCCTGGTATTATCATCCTGTTATTTTGCTGGTCGGCGCCTTCCCTGCATCCATCATTGCCCTACGCGCTTTTGGCGAAAACCTTACATGGACGCAGAAGGAAAAGAATTTCCGCCTCTGGATGGCGGTGCTTTTTTGGGTGGTTTTGATCCTTTTCTCATTGGTCGAAACCAAGATTATCCATTATTCCTCCCTTTGCTACCTGCCCCTCACCTTTTTGGCGGCACTGGTTATGGAAAGTTCACGTATCATGCGGATCCAATACCGGAGGTCGAATGCTGCATTGGTTGGATTTACGGGCCTCCTGATCTTTGGGGCCTTTTTGCTGATCCCCCTTCTGGTAGGTACCGCTCTTAAACCCACCTTGCTCACCCTGATCGATGACCCTTTTGCCGTAGCCAACCTGGGGCAGGATGTCAAATTCCCCTGGTTCACCTACCTGCCTGCCGGAATAATGTTCATTACCCTGGTATTCAGTGTGCGTTGGTTGTGGATGAGGGAGCTTAACAAAGGCTTCCCGATGCTCTTTGGAGGCACCCTGGTGGCTCTTCAGGTATTTTTGATCCTGGTGGTGCCCCGCATCGAAAAATTTACCCAGGGACCGGCGATCTCGTTCATAGAAAAACTCCGGAACGAAGAGGTTTATATCGAAACGCTAGGTTATAAAAGTTATGCGCAGTATTTTTATGGAAAGGTCATGCCAATAGGAGACACCGCTTCCTTCCGGCATTTTTCGGATTCCACCTTGCCTTTGTATGAAGGAACCGTTTCACGCGAGATCCCCAACCAACAATACAAAGCCTGGTTATTGAACGGTGCCATCGATAAACCTGCCTACTTTATTTCCAAAATACAGGCAAAGGAAGAATTCCTGGCCCACCCGAATCTGGAGCTCATTGGTGAAGAGGGGGGATTTGTTTTCTACCGCCGCAAACTCAACGAACCCGGATCGTCTTCCCGGCCCGAATAGAAGTTCCCCGCATGCCATTGAGCCGCTGTATCGCTTTCACGCTGGTACCGTATTTTCTGGCGATCGATCCCAGGTTTTCGCCCGACTTTACTTTATGGTATTTGGCCGCATTGATCTTTTTAACCTCCTTGATATGGTCAAACAGGTTCATATCAATATACAAAGAATCTGTTTTCAGGGTATTGCTTGAAAAGTCGATGATCTTAGCCGGATTAAATGCCACTCCCTTGTACCTGACCTCAAAATGCAAATGAGGACCGGTCGATCGCCCGGTGCTTCCACCAAGTCCGATGGGTTCACCCGCACGGATGCTCATACCCGGCACTACCAGCAATTTACTAAAATGGGCATAGATGGTTTCCAATCCATTGTAGTGCCTTACCACCACCACATATCCATAAGAACTGCTGTATTGCGCAATTCGAACCACCCCGTCGAAGATCGAATAGACAGGATCACCGATAGCGAGTTTCAGGTCCTCTCCGTAATGAAATTTGTATCTCCTGCCCCAGCGGCGTATTCCAAATCCGCTGGTTGTCTGGTTGCTCCGGGTAGGTGGGTGAAAAAAACAGTCATCACCATCGGTAAGGATGAGCAAGGTGCTATCGGCAATAGAATCGATCCGTTGTTCGTAGGGATGGATCTTTTTCATGTCCCAGCCCGTATAGGAATCCATCGCGGGAACATTGGCCGTATCAAAATAATAGCCGATGGAATGGAGGAAATCTTCCAGGTACAGATCGGCCTGGATATCCTCATTCGCCACACTGTCGACTACGAGTGAGTCGTTCACTTCGATCTCATCTTCGTATTCATCTTCCGTTTCGATCTGGGCAATACCAAACTGGCAAAACAATAGGGACAATCCTGTTAGAAAGAACTTCTTCAATGGTGCTGTTTAGGTGAACGGATCATATCCCCGACAAGGCGCCGAGTGCTGCAAATTTATCTTTTTCCAGCTGAGAACGAAGTGCATCAACCGAATCAAAGCGCATTTCATCCCGCAAACGCTGATGAAAAACCACCTCAATCGTCTCAGAATAAATATCTTGTGCGAAGTCAAAAATATGTACTTCAAAGGCATGTTCGCGTTCCAAAAAGGTAGGCTGCGAACCAATATTGGCCATGCCTTTGTATTTTTTTCCATGGATAAGCACCCCAACCGCATAAACTCCATCGCCGGGGATCAATTTGTAAGAAGCACTCAACTGAATATTGGCGGTCGGAAAACCCAGTCCTTTACCCCGTTTATGACCATGTACGACCTTCCCTTGTACGCGGTATGGATAGCCAAGATAGGTATTTGCCGTGGCCAGGTCTCCGGCCAGTAAAGCATGCCGGATCTTGGTAGAACTGATCGTCACGGCATCAATATCTTCTGCAGTTATTTCTTCTACCCGGAAATCATAGATAGAAGCCAGTTCCTGCAATTCCTGAAAAGAGCCTTCCCTGTTTTTTCCAAAACGATGATCATAGCCCACTACCATTACCTTGGTACCAATACCCTGAACAAGGATATCGCGCACAAATTCTTCGGCACTGAGTCGGCTAAATTCTTTAGTAAAGGGCAAAATAAGCAGGTGATCGATGCCCAAAGCTTCCAAATGGGCGATTTTCTCCTCTATGGTCTCGAGCAATTTAAGCGTGTTGTCGTCGGGTTGCAGTACCATACGGGGATGAGGAAAAAAAGTGAGCAGCACCGTTTCTCCGCCTTCCTTTTCTGCATAAGCTTTTAGCTGGGTGAGGATCTTCCGGTGTCCGAGGTGAACGCCATCAAAGGTGCCCTGCGTGACTACGGCATATTTAAGCGGTAAAAATTCCTCGAGACTATGATAAACCTTCATGTATCCATTTTATGGGCCCGGATGGCTTCGACCAGGCGCTCCAGGTTCCAGGCATCTTTGAGGTGGTATTCACCGATACGCGTACGAACCAGGCGGCTGAGATGGGCTCCGTTTTGCATGGCCTTTCCAAGGTCATGTGCCAAACTGCGAATATACGTCCCTTTGCTGCATACCACCCGAAAATCCACTTCGGGAAAAGCAATACGGGTGATCTCGAATTCGGAAATTTCCACTTCCCTCGGTTCCATTTGCACTTCCTCTCCCCGGCGTGCAAGGTTATACGCCCTTTGGCCTTTTATCTTGATCGCCGAATAAACGGGAGGATATTGTTGAATTTTCCCTATAAACAAAGCTGCCTTTTCGCGCAGTTCCTTTTCGTTAAGCTGCTCGATGGGGAAACGTGTTTCGATCTCCGACTCGGCATCATAGCTCGGGGTAGTAGCGCCAAAAAAAATGGTGCCTTCATATTCCTTTTCCGCGGCCATAAACGAATCGATACGTTTCGTCCATTTACCCGTGCAAAGGATCAATAAACCCGTAGCCATGGGGTCGAGGGTACCGGCATGACCCACTTTTTTGATCTTAATGGCATTGCGCACCTTGGCCACAACATCGAAGGAAGTCCAATCTTTAGGTTTATCGATCAGCAGCAGTTCGCCTTCTGAAAAGTCGTTGAAACTCATACCACGGAAAGGTCATAACCCAATGCCAGCAAGATAAGGATGAGTCCGCCTAAAAAGATACGGTACCAGCCAAAAACACGAAAACCATTGCGGGTAAGGAAACTGATAAAGCCTTTGATAGCCAGCATAGCCACCACAAAAGCCACCGCATTTCCAATTAAAAGGGGAATAAAATGCTCTTCTTTAAACCCAAACTCTCCGTGGAATTTATACATCTTATATACCGTTGCAGCAAACATGGTAGGCACGGCCAAAAAGAAAGAAAACTCCGCAGCACTTTTTTTATTCAGTCCCTGGGCCATCCCCCCGATGATCGTCGCTGCCGAACGGGATACCCCGGGGATCATGGCGATGACCTGGAAAAAGCCTATGCCCAACGCCTGTTTTCTATCCGGTTGGCCATCGGGAACGGACTTAAACCATCGATCCACAAAAAGCAGGACAACTCCGCCTAATACAAGCGAAATGGCTACGACCAGTGCGCTTTCGAGCATGGCATCGATATAATCATTCAACAAAAACCCGATGATCGCTGCAGGGATAAAGGCAATAAGCAGGCGGATATAAAATTCGATGGATTGAAAAAAACGTTTGTAATACAGAACCACCACCGAAAGGATTGCCCCAAACTGGATGGCAATGGTAAAGAGCTTTACAAAATCATTCTCAGCGATCCCCATCATACTCGAGGCAAGGATCATGTGCCCGGTTGAGGATACCGGGAGGAATTCAGTCAGCCCCTCGATGATAGCGAGGACAATGACTTCAAGAATGCTCATGCCTTATTTTTTCTTATAAAAGATAGCAAAGACACCGATCACAAAACCAAGCAAAACCACAATGGGTGCAACGGTAATCTTGGTAGGGGAGAAAATATCCTCGCTGCCGCTCATTAAAGTAAAACCAACGACAATAAACAGCACGCTGGCGGCCATTAACAGGTAGTTTTCACGGCCGAATAACAAGGGCGATCCGCTTTTTATTTCTTTTTTACTCATCAGAATAGTTCCTCTAGTTTAAGTCTTAAATACTTCCGTGTTGCAAAATAACTGCAAATCACGGTTAATAAAATGCCGGAAACGATAATTATTCCCGCCACAAGTCCGATCTCCTCCAAATTGATCATGGAAACAATATCCGGTATAAAGGCAGAGACCACATAAGCGATGCCGCTTAATACCAGGAAAGTGATCACCAGTGCCCAGATAGCCATGCGCATGGCCGTGGCCATAAAGGGGCGCAGGATGAACCAGGGTTTGGCGCCAACCAGCTGCATGCTGCGAATGATAAAACGCTGGGAATACAGTTCCAGCCTTATGGTTCCGTTGATCAGGGTGACTGCAATAATGGAAAACAGGACAGCCAGTGCTCCGATACCCGCCAAAACCTTAGCTGCATTGGCTTCGATCTGCTCTAAAATACCACTTTGGTAACTGACTTCCCGAATAAGTTTGTTCTGGCTAAGTTCCACCTTCATTTTGGCCAGGTTCACCTGGTTCGCAAAATCAGACTTAAAATGAAGCTCCAAAGTTGCAGGTATCGGATTGTATTCCAGGGTATTGAGGATGTCCTGATTCAGGTCACGGGTCATCTCCTCCAGTCCGGCAGCACTCGAATAATAAATAATTTCTTTGATATCGGGCCGGGCTTCAAGCTCCGTTTTCAGGCTTAAAATGGCCGACTCTTCGGTATCCAGATGAAAAAGCACCACGAGCGAAACATGCTCACGCAGGCGGTTTTCCAGTTTCTGACCGAATAATAAAACCGATAAAAACAGGCCAAGCATCACCAAAACAGAGGCGATACTCAGGATAGATGCTAAGGAAGAAGGATGTCGGCGCCGGGTATTGTTCACAATTTTAATGGACTCTCGCTTGCGAAAATAGCCATTATTTGCACATTCGCCATCATCGACTGCTTTGCTTAAATTCGCTGCCAGAATTTGAATACCATGGCAAACTACGATCCGGCAACTTTTGAAAAACGATGGCAAGACGAATGGGCGGCGAAAAAAGTAAATGCAGCTTCGAATACCAGCACCAAAGAAAAGTTTTATGTGCTCGACATGTTCCCTTACCCTTCCGGGGCCGGACTCCATGTGGGCCATCCGCTGGGATATATTGCCTCTGATATTTACGCCCGTTTTAAACGTCTGCAGGGATTTAACGTGCTGCACCCCATGGGCTACGATGCCTTTGGTTTGCCTGCCGAACAGTATGCCATACAAACCGGACAACATCCTGCCATCACCACCCGCGAAAATATTGCCCGCTATCGGGAACAACTGGATAAGATCGGTTTCAGTTTCGATTGGGACCGCGAAGTGCGCACCTGCGAACCCGACTACTACAAATGGACCCAGTGGATCTTCCTGAAACTTTTCAATTCCTGGTACAATCCGGTTAGCAATAAGGCTGAGCCGATCGAAACGCTGATCGCCCAGCTTGAAAAAAGAGGTTTTTATGGAAACGATGACCAGACGCTTACCGGAGGCTTTGAAGTGGATATTCCGGCATTTTCGGAGGATGAATGGCAAAATTTCAGCGTATCCCAGAAAAATGAGTTCCTGCTGAATTTCAGGCTCGCTTACCTGAGTGAAACCTATGTAAACTGGTGTCCTGCGCTTGGTACGGTACTCGCCAACGAAGAGGTCAAGGAAGGTGTGAGCGAACGGGGCGGCTATCCCGTGGAGAGGAAAAAAATGAAACAGTGGAGCCTGCGTATCACCGCTTACTCCGAACGTTTGCTCGAAGGACTCGAGCGTATCGACTGGAGCCCGTCCATCAAAGACTCCCAACGCAACTGGATAGGAAAATCAGAAGGAACTTCGATCGTGTTTGCCATAGAAGGCAGCGACGAAAGCATCGAAGTGTTTACCACACGGCCTGACACCTTGTTTGGGGTAAGTTTCCTGACCCTGGCTCCCGAACATGCCCTGGTGGCCGATATTACACCAGCCGCCCACCGGAGTGTCATCAATGAATACATAAACAAGGCAAAAAACCGCACCGAAAGGGAGCGCATGGCCGACGTAAAAAATATCTCCGGGGAATTTACCGGCGCTTATGCCCTGCATCCTTTTAGCGGGGAACGTATCCCAATTTGGGTAGGTGACTACGTGCTGGCAGGATATGGAACCGGTGCCGTCATGGCTGTTCCCGGTCACGACAGCCGCGACCACGCCTTTGCTAAACATTTCGATCTGCCGATCATCCAGGTGGTTAAAGGAAAAGAAGCCTGGGATATACAGGAAGCTTCTTACGATGCCAAAGAAGGAACCCTGGTCAATTCCGACTTTATGGATGGACTGGAGGTGAAAGCCGCCATTAAAAAATGCATCGCCAAACTGGAGGAGATAGGCCTGGGCCAGGGCAAAACCAATTACCGTTTGCGTGATGCCATCTTCGGCCGCCAGCGTTATTGGGGTGAGCCTATCCCTGTAGCCCATTCAGAAGGACTGCCCTATTCCCTGGATGAAAAAGAGCTGCCACTGGTTTTGCCGGAGATCGATAAATTTCTTCCTACTGAAGATGGAGACCCACCCCTTGCCCGTGCCAAAGGATGGAAATACGAAACCACCACCATGCCCGGTTGGGCTGGTAGCAGCTGGTATTTTTTACGGTATATGGATCCCAAAAATGCCGGAGAATTTGCAAGCAAAGAAGCCCTCGATTATTGGAAAAATGTAGACCTCTACATCGGTGGTTCTGAGCACGCTACGGGCCATTTGCTCTATGCCCGCTTCTGGATGAAGTTTTTGTATGACCTGGGCTATGTAAAAGAGGACGAACCCTTTAAAAAACTCATCAACCAGGGGATGATACAGGGAATATCTCATTT
>JAKFCJ010000014.1:0-16530 GCA_036676705.1 Bacteroidota bacterium | reverse complement strand
CTCAGAATAGACCTCAAGCGTCATTTTGGCGGTTTTTTCCCAAGAAAACTTCTTAATTTGGGCAAGTCCCTTCCTGGAAAGGCCTATTTTACCCCGTAGCGCCCTTTTAATCCCCTCTACAATCGATTCTAGAGAGTAGGGGTCAACCAAAACCGCGGCATTTCACCTCCGCTCCGATAAATGTGGAGCCATCCGGTGCATTGTAAATGGCTGTTTCCCACCAAACACTTCCACATCCCAGAACACATTTGTTCGAATACTTCATTACAGGGTAAGCCTGTGCCTGCAGAACGGTAAAAGCCACCAGGACTGCAAATAATACCATTTTTTTCATAATTATAATTTTGTATAAATATTTTCGAGAGAGAACCGTCTCTCAGTCGGGGATCCTCATTTTTTAAGGCGGCGGATGCCAATTTCGCCGGGAGTATTTATCAGTTTCAAAATCCAGGACACGGCAGGGTTTCTCAATGCCCTTCTGTTTTTTGCTGGGCCAATGGGTGTCGTTTTTGGTTCTGCTAAGTACTTCCAGATCAAAAATCCTTAACATTATGGAAGCAGTCAACAAGATATAACTTGTATTTTTCTACGTACGTTGTTCAGGTTTCTCCTGAATGAGAAAATCCATGCTCACTTCAAGGGCTGCGGCAATTTTCGTCAGGGTAGCAAAGGTGGCCCGCCCGGCATTGCGTTCGATCTGGCCGAAAGCAGAGCCGCTTATGTCCAAACGTTCGGCTACCTGCTCCTGGGTCAGGCCTTTGGATTTTCTGATGTTTCGTATTCGTTCGGATAGGTTCATGGGAGGGGTTATGGGTTATGGGTTATGGGTTTCGGGCTTTGTCCGCCGAAGCTTTTAATGAATTTTAAGAGGAACCTGATTCCTGGTAAAGCGTAGGCGGAGTTTTTAAATAGTCTATAATTACATGTAGCAGGGCGGCGCATTCCTGGAGTTCATTCAGCCTCTGTCGATCAGGATCGGAAAGGCAGAATTGGCTGGCATCGTAAAGGAGTTCAATTTCCTTTTCGAAAACCCGGATCAGGACTTCAATGGTCTTCTGACTTAATGGAGGCTTATCTGGCCCTGCATGGTCAATAAGGGCCAAAAAGCCATTCAGGTGGAAAAGCCCATTGTTTCGCAAGCCGGCAATGGCCTCGGAGAGTTGTGGGGTAATGACTATTTCCATGGGTTAAACCTGTATACGTTAAAAAACATGCACTAAATCAGTAGCCGGTCCATACTAATCATGTTTCGGCTTTGTTTTTGTTGATGGATACAGGTATACGAGGATGCTGTACCATAGGGGCTGCACTGGAGCCCTTTAATTACTGCCCGAAAGAGGCCGTGTTTTTGTCAAGACCCGGAAAATAAGCGTCAATACTAATATTGCATTTGAAGCATATCGATTCAACCTCATAAACCCGCACATTCGTCCTTCCGGTCAACCTGTTTTTCAATTGGTTTTCACTCCAGTTCATCGCTTCAAGTATCTGTAACTTTAAGATATTCTGTTGTTTGGGTTCAAAAGAGTGATACATTTTTCTAAATGCCAGATTGATTTCTTTTTGAGTCATTGCTTATTTGTATTTTTACACTATCAGGGCATTATTACACTTACAAAAGTAAATAAAAATAGTTCATAAAAACAATTACATGGAGCATGAAAATATTTACGAAAAACGTAAAGCTCAGTTTTACAGGGAATTAAAATTAGCGATCGAGCAGGCAAAAGTTTCCTACTCCGAATTGTCGAAGAACCTTCCCATGTATTCCAGTAAACAGGCTTTTGGTCAGGCTCTGAATAACCAAACTTTAAAACTTGAGGCCCTGTTTGCCATTGCCGACGGACTCAACAAACACCTGCTGATACGGTTTTTGGATACGGCCGACAGTTCCTGGGAGCAAACCCTGAATGACCCGGAAAGTGTATATGCAAGTAAGAACCAAAAACTGAACGAATGCAGGGAGCAATTGAAAACCCGGGATCAGATCATCCAGGACCTGCGGGATAACCTCCGCGACAAACAGGTCATCATAGATATTCTCCAAAAGCAACTCGATACAAAGAAATAAAGGCGATTCGGTCAGGTTTCGCTACATTTTTTTTTCAAAAGATAATTCTCAATTTTCGGGTATTAATACGAGTAGGCCCTGTAGGCGCGGTTTCTGGCCCTCGTACAGATAAAAGTCTCATTTTATGCTTAGTAGTTTGGCTGAAGGGGTGTTCGTTTAGATCATTTCCTGCCTTAGCCGGATAAAAAAGCATCCGAAAAATAGGTAGAGTTAACTAGGAAACGAGATTGTAAATATTTGAAAAACAGGCACTTATCAACATAAAAGGGGGATAAAAATAGCTGGGATATAGACTGGCCTGATTTACTTTTGTTCTATGCCAAGTGCCCTGTTTGTGCATGATCCGGAGTTCTATTCCGCTGTAAAGGATATTGAACTCACTGAGGTAGTTCCACATCCGGACTATTTTAACTACCTCCTGCGTGCCGTTGCCTACCAGCAGGTTTCAGGTACGCCTGGTACCGGACTGCACGGTCGTTTTTTGGATTTATTCCCCTCGCATAACCCAAGTCCGCAAGATGTGCTGGATATGTCCTTTGATACCTTTCGCGAAGCAGGACTTTCCGGTCAGAAATCGACATACATGCAAAATATTGCGCGGTTTTGGATAGAAAACCAGGTGACCAACGAAATGTTAGCGGGTATGTTAAACGTGGATCTCATCGCCTTTTTAACCCAGATCAAAGGGGTAGGTCGCTGGACAGCCGAGATGCTCATGATCTTTGGCATGGGTAGAAAAGATGTGTTCCCGCTCGAAGACATCATTATCCAACAGGGCTTTGCTGAAATTTTCGGCATGCAGGGGCTCCATCTGAAAGAATTAAAACGCCAGATGGCACTGAGATCTGAAAACTGGAAACCCGACCGCAGTTGTGCTGCCAGGCTGATCTGGACCTGGAAAATGAAACAAATGGAAGTTAATAACCCTCCTGGATAAAAATTCACGGAAAGTCAGTAGATTGATGCCAAATTATTGGGAGAACTTGCTCCCTGTAAGTAAATCGACAAAACATGGCATTAGATTATCTTCAAATGACGCGTAACCTGACAACCGACGCGTACACCGTTAAAGTGAGTTTTAATGGATTACCTATTGCAACCGTATCGGAGTTGCTCTATGACGCGGTCAACAAACACTACAAAGCCGAAAACGTACTGGCAGGTGTTACCAAAACATTTTCGCATACTGCCTCAAACGGCACGAACCACGTAAATGATTATCTTCCTGAACAATTGATCAAGATAAAAGAAGGGGATGCGCTCGAACTTCGTGGAGGCGGCATCATTAAAACAACCCATTATCCCCCACCTTTCAACAGGGAAAAAAAATACACCTACGAAAACAGCGGAATACTCGATCAGGTTTATTTGGCTGAACTGACTATTGAAAGCAATGGCTCAGGAAACTATACCCTTTCGGGAAAGGTGAAATTAAAACCGGGACAATCCTCCACTTTCAAAATTAATCCCGCGGCTGCACTGACAACCGGCTTTTCCGGCCGAAGTTCCGAAGTACTTGAGATCCATATCGAACCAGGAACCCTGACCGAAGCCACTTTCTCTGGCATTACCCTCGACAACAACGATATGGACCAACTTACTCCCTGTGCAGTGATCCTCCATACCGGTAATCAACTTGATTTTTCTAAAAGCTACTTAAAAAGCGCCTGGTTCTTTATCAAGGATTAATGCGTCGGACGGGTCTCCTTTTTTTCTGTTTTGTCCTGAGTTTTTTTACCGTATCCGGACAAAACCGCAGTTGGGAGAAAGAACTCCTGAACCTGGATTCTGTCCATCAGGCAGCCAATTCCTCAAGGGCTTTGGCTGCCTATATGGATTTTTATGAATCCCATAAAAACGACAGCGCTGCCAAAGGTGCAGTATACCGCAGGCTGGGAAATATTTATCGCGACCTGGGGAATCTGGAAGCTTCTCTGTTCTACCAGCTTCGGGCCATTGAACTGGCAGACGAAGGTGAAGATGTACTGAGCACGGCCTCATCCCTGAACAATATTGCTTCGCTTTACTATTCGCTGGGCGACAGGGAGCAGGCTCTACGCTATTTTTTGGAGTCGTACCGCCTGTTTGGCCTTCTTGCCAATGAAAAATCCATCGCTAAAAAAGGCCAGAGCGACCTGGCCCTGAACCTGTCCAGCATCTATAAGGAAATGGAAAAATATGGGGAAGCCCGTCATTTTCTTGACCTGTCATTTGGCCATCTGCGCGATTACGGTGATACAAGCGAAATCATTTACCTCTACCTTCTGGATGGAGAGTTATCGGCAGCGGAAGGGAAACTGGACTACTGGGGATCCAGCCTGGTCAAAGCAGAGAAGTATTTCCAAAACCATCCGGATCCTTATGCCGAACTTTTATTCATTCAGCAAAAGGCTGATTTTTTCGTGCGATCGGGAACGAAGGATTCGGTGAAAAAATATCTCGAAAAGGCACTGGAACTGGCCTATGCGCTCGAGAATACGGAATCCATACGCAATACGGCCAAAAGCTTATCAAGCTGGTTCGACCAGGCGGGTGATAGCCTGGAAGCCTATCATTATTTAAAAATATACCAGGTATTTAACGACAGCCTCCTTGACGCCGGACGGATCAAAGCCATGATCGATGCCGAACAAAAATACCAGAACATCGCAAAAACCAGGGACTTGGAACAAAGGGAACTGGAACTCAAAAAACGCCGCTTCCAGCTCCTGTTCATGGGGAGCTTATGCCTGCTGCTTTTTGTTCTGTCGGTGCTGCTTGTTCAAAACCGGAACAAAACGAAAAAACTGGCCGAAAAAGAACTGCTTCTGAAGGATAGCCGCATTCGCGAGTTGATGCAGGAACAGGAATTAAAGAGTATAGATGCCATGCTGAAAGGGCAGGACGAAGAACGGCAGCGTATCGCCCAGGACCTGCACGACCGGCTGGGCAGCATTTTGTCGACCGTTAAACTGCATTTTTCAACGATGGAGGAGGAGATACGTAAGCTGCAGGATAAACAACACCAGAGTTATAAACTGGCAACAAAAATGCTCGATGAGGCAGTTGATGAGGTCAGGAAGATCTCCCATGACCTGCATAGTGGTTCCATCTCTAAATTCGGACTTAAAACAGCGGTAAACCAGCTTATCCAGGCCATAGAAAGCAGCAATGCCATCCATATCCAGTTTTTTGATAATCAGATCGACGGACAGGATTATGCCGGCTTCGAAGTGGAGCTGTACCGCATCATACAGGAATTATTGAGCAATACCCTTAAACATGCAGGAGCTACCGAGGTGAATATGCAGCTTACCCGGTCTGAAGGGTTTATTACCTTTTCCTACGAAGACAATGGCAAAGGCATGGATCCTGAAATATTGAAAAAAAGTGAAGGGCTCGGTATGGTCAGCATCCAAAACCGGGTGCGAAAAATTAACGGACGCAGTACCCTGGACAGTATGCCCGGACATGGTTTTACCTTTATAATCGAAATACCCTTATGACGCAAAAAATACGTTTAATGATCGCCGACGACCACCAGATGTTTTCTGATGGACTGGTGTCAATATTCCAAAACGATGACGATGTGCAGATCGTTGGCGTAGCCTCCAACGGCATTGAACTCATGCGCCTGTTGGAACAGAAACAGGCGGACCTGGTGTTGATGGACCTGAGCATGCCCCAGATGAACGGGGAAGAGGCGAGTAACGAGATCCTGAGCAGGTATCCGGCAATGAAAATTATTGTGCTCACCATGCATCATACACCGGATATCGTATTACCTCTGGTCGATAGCGGCGTGCATGGCTTTATGTTGAAGAACTCAGGGAAATCGGAGCTGAAAACGGCTATTGCCCAGGTTATGGATGGAGATGGTTATTTCAGTGCAGAAATAATCCGTATGCTCGCCGGCCGGAAGAAGATCCATACGGAAGAGGTCATCCTTACCCGAAGGGAAAAGGAAATTCTGGAATTGATCTATAAAGGAATGCCAACGGCTGAGATCGCTGAAAAACTCTTCATCTCACCATATACCGTGGAAACACACCGGAGAAATCTGTTGAGTAAAACGGATACGCGCAACGCCACCCAACTCATCAATAAGGCAATAGAAAAAGGCTGGATAAAGGTGGGTACCCGGTTATGACCGCTTCAGCAGCAGTTTTTCCACGTATTTGCCGATTATATCAAATTCAAGATTGACCTCATCGCCAATTTCTGTTTGATGGAAGGTGGTATGTGTGTATGTGTATGGGATAACGGCCACCGAAAACCGGTCTTCCTGCGAATTGACCACCGTTAAACTGACCCCGTTCACGCAAATACTTCCTTTTTCGACCGTTACATGGCTTTTGTCGTGTTGAAAGGTGAACAGCCAGCTGCCATCCTGATCTTCTTTGCTTATACAACGCGCCTTCTGGTCAACATGTCCCTGCACGATGTGCCCGTCGAGCCGGCCATTCATGACCATACAGCGCTCCAGATTCACTTTACGGCCGGTTTTCCACGCTTTCAGGTTGGTTTTTTCCAGGGTTTCATGGATGGCAGTAACCACATGGGTATTTTTGGCAGGATCGATCGCCACCACAGTGAGGCATACCCCGTCATGAGACACACTTTGATCGATACGCAATTCTTTGCCCAGAGCCGACTCCACGCTAAAATGGATATTCGCGGCTTCCTGCCTGATCTCCCGGATATAACCCAATTCTTCAATGATACCTGTAAACATGCTAGTGCGTTATTTCGATGATCCCGGTGATATTTCTTTTTGAAATTTTCCCACCCCTGTTCTCATACACATCACAATGATAGAAATAAGTTCCCGGGGCACAAGGTTCCAGGGTCTGCATATTGCGTCCATCCCACTTGAATGTGGGGTTATTGCTGGTAAAGACTTCGAGGCCCTGGCTGTCAAAAATAACCAGTTCGATCCGTTCAATATTTTGCGAATAAACCGGTTTATAAAATTTACCGGTTTCGATCACGAACCTGTCGGCAAGCTGGAAACGGGAACAGAGTTCAATATGCACCTCATCACTGGAATAATGGATTTTGTTCGCCGTATCCATAAACTCCACCCAATAATAGCCGGGTGAACCGATCCAGATATAGGGAGATTCGTAGAGTTGCTGCGAATCGAGGGTTTGAGTACGGTAATCGATCCGCACGTTGTCGCCTTCATCATAGCGATATCCCTTAAAATAGAGTCGCTGCGGTTGAGCGGTACTGTCTAACTGATCCAGGAACCAGGCGATCTGGTTCTTCTGATCTTCACAGGCTATCTTGATCTCAATGGGAATCCCCACTTTCCGGAACAGCGGTATAGAATCATTTTCCGTTGAAGGAACCGACTGTCCGATGGCGCCTTGCAGGCACAGCGGAACGGAAAAAAGTAAGAGTAGCGTTTTGATCACGGTTTGCAAAAATACATGCGCCCTGTTAAAGCAAAAAGCCCACCGAAAGAAACGATGGGCTTTTCTTTATCATAATTCCTGTTTAATCTTTGGAGATCAAAGAAGCACGCAGGTATTCCCGGTTTAGCCGGCTTATTACCGATAGCGGAATTTCTTTCGGACATTCGGCTGAACAGGCACCGGTATTGGTACACGCTCCGAATCCTTCTTCATCCATCTGGTTGACCATGGCCAATACCCGTTTTTCACGTTCCGGCTGTCCCTGGGGAAGCAGGGCAAATTGGGAAACCTTCGCTCCGACAAACAACATGGCCGAAGAGTTTTTACAGGCTGCCACACAGGCTCCACAGCCTATGCAGGTTGCAGCGGCAAAAGATTCATCCGCATCATTTTTTGGAACGGGAATCTGGTTCGCATCACCGGCAGCACCGGTATTTACGGAAATATAGGCGCCGCTTTGTTGGATACGTTCAAAGGAAGTGCGGTCTACCACGAGATCTTTGATAACCGGAAAGGCATTCGCCCTCCAGGGTTCGATCACGATCTCGTCGCCATCTTTAAAGCTGCGCATGTGCAGCTGGCAGGTGGTAACGCCGTGTAAAGGACCGTGAGGACGCCCGTTGATAAACAGGGAACACATGCCGCAAATTCCTTCACGGCAATCGTGGTCGAATGCCACCGGTTCTATGCCTTCTTCGATCAGGTTTTCATTGACCGTGTCGAGCATTTCGAGGAAGGACATATCCTCACTCACGTCATCGGCCTTATACGTTTCAAAATTTCCTTCGCTGTTGGTGTCAGGCTGTCTCCAGACTTTCAATGTCAAGTTCATGTGATGATCTCCTTACGAATGCTTATTTATAACTTCTCTGAGTGAGTTTTACATTTTCAAATACCAGTTGTTCCTTGTGCAACACAGGTTTTTCATCTCCCTTATATTCCCAGGCTGCCACATAGGCAAAATTGGTATCGTCACGAAGTGCTTCACCTTCTTCGGTTTGGTATTCTTCACGGAAATGTCCGCCGCACGACTCATTTCTATGCAGGGCATCATGGCACATCAATTCTCCCAATTCAAGGAAATCGGCCACACGTCCTGCTTTGTCGAGCTCCGGATTAAAGGATTCCGCTGTTCCCGGAACCCGCACATCCTGCCAGAATTCGGCACGAAGGGCTTTGATCTCTTCGATCGCTTCTTTGAGTCCCTGGGCATTACGGGCCATTCCGCATTTGTCCCACATGATCTTCCCGAGGCGTTTATGGAAATGATCCACCGATTTGCTGCCTTTGTTGTTCATGAAGAATTTTATCCGGTCAGTAACCGCTTTTTCTGCTTCGTCGAACTCAGTACTATTGGTTGGAATGGCACCCGTACGGATATCATCAGCCAAATAATCGCCAATGGTATAGGGGATAACGAAATATCCGTCGGCCAGTCCCTGCATAAGCGCCGAAGCACCCAGGCGGTTTGCACCATGGTCCGAGAAATTGGCTTCTCCGAGGGCATAACAGCCTTCGAGGGTAGTCATTAAATTATAGTCAACCCACAGGCCGCCCATGGTATAATGAACTGCCGGGTATATTTTCATCGGAGTTTGGTAAGGATCGTCTCCGGTGATCTGTTTGTACATGTCGAAGAGGTTGCCATATTTTTCTTTTACCACGGCAATACCAAGCTCCTTAACTTTCTCTTCATCCGCGTCCTGCAAATTCAGGCGATTCACTTCCTGGTTTCCATAGCGGTTGATGGCGAAGGTATAATCGAGGAAAACGGCCTGTCCGGTTTTGTTCACCCCAAATCCGGCATCGCAACGTTCTTTGGCAGCGCGGGAAGCCACGTCGCGTGGAACCAGGTTACCAAAGGATGGATACCTTCTTTCCAGGTAATAATCCCGGTCTTCTTCCGGAATATCGTTTCCGCGTTTTGTTCCGTTTTGAATGGCTTGCGCATCTTCTGTTTTCGCCGGTACCCAGATACGTCCGTCGTTCCGAAGGGATTCCGACATCAGCGTAAGTTTGGATTGATGCTCCCCACTTACCGGGATACAGGTAGGGTGGATCTGCGTGAAGCAGGGGTTTCCAAAATAGGCACCCTTTTTATGGGCTTTCCAGGCAGCCGTTACGTTACTGCCCATGGCATTGGTCGAAAGGAAAAATACGTTTCCATATCCTCCTGAAGCCAGGAGCACTGCATGACCCGAATGACGTTCGATCTCACCGGTAATGAGGTTACGGGCAATGATCCCCCGAGTTTTGCCTCCTACCATGACGATATCGAGCATTTCATGGCGGTTATACATTTTAACCGTACCCAGGGCGATCTGGCGATTTAAAGCAGAATAAGCGCCGAGTAGAAGTTGTTGTCCGGTTTGTCCGGCAGCGTAAAAAGTACGTTGCACCTGCACCCCGCCAAAGGAGCGGTTATCCAGTAAACCGCCATATTCACGGGCAAAAGGAACACCCTGTGCCACACATTGGTCGATGATATTGGCAGATACTTCGGCAAGGCGGTACACATTGGCCTCACGGGCACGGTAGTCTCCGCCTTTCACTGTGTCGTAAAACAGGCGGAACGTGGAGTCGCCGTCGTTTTTGTAATTTTTTGCCGCGTTGATCCCTCCCTGTGCAGCGATAGAATGCGCGCGGCGGGGAGAATCCTGGAAGCAGAACGCCTTGACATTATAACCAAGCTCAGCCAGGGATGCAGCGGCAGATGCGCCGGCCAGTCCCGTACCGATAATGATCACGTCAATATTTCTTTTGTTCGCCGGATTCACCAAACGAACATGGTCTTTATAATCGGTCCATTTTTTATCGATAGGACCTGCGGGTATTTTTGAATTCAGTGTCATGCTGTTTCTCCTGTTCGATTAACTGAAATACATGTATAAAGGAATGATGGCAAAGCCTATCGGTATGATGATCCCGAAGAACCAGGTGAGCGCATTGATCACCCCGTCGTATTTAGGATGGCGCCAGCCCATGGTTTGGAAGGCCGATTTGAAACCGTGCCACAAATGGAATCCAAGTGCCCCCATCGCAACGATATAAAGTAATACGATCCATAGTTCTTTAAAGGCAAGATTTACGATGGAATAGAGGTCTTTTAATTTTTCTTTTTCGAACAAGCCCGCCTTCTGGGCATAATTGATTTCATCGATCATAGGCTTATAATGGAGGTATATCGGGTCATTATCAAAGCCTGCCTGATCCTGGGTGATCTGATATTTTTGGTAGATAAAGTCCAGAGTATCTAACATCGTTTTCATTTCAGCCTCACCGATCACCTTTTCTTCATCAGCCTCGTTGGTATAAACCGTATACTCCTGGTATTTTACTTCTTCCGTAAATTTGTACTGATACCAAAACTGGTACATGTGGGTGGCCAGGAAAACCAGGATAATGGTACCTAAAAGTCCCATAGAACGCGATGCCCAGGCACTGTTAGCGGCTCCATTGAACTTTTTGTAACCCTTTTTCCGGGCCGCATTATTTTGCGAAACCAGCCAAAGTCCTTTAAAGGCATGGATAAGAACAAACAGGTAGGTAACATAGCTAATCACCTTTATAGGTGTAAAGCTGGTCATAAACTTCGCATACGCGTTAAAATGATAGCCCGCGTCGTCGAGCAGCAATTGAAAGTTCCCTGAAAGGTGAACGACAAGAAAGAGACAGAGGAACAGCCCCGTGAGGGCCATCATAACTTTCTGACCGATCGAGGAGGAAAAGGTTTTTATAAGCCAATTCATACAGTTTGATATATGCTTAATGCCCCGCAAATTTAATTTTTGTACGGTGGTAACAGCTATTCTCGCGTGAAAGTTTTTAATTTAAAATGAATCTAATTAGGAGTTTTCAGTGTTCAGTTTTCAGTGTTCAGCGAATTGGGTTCCTGGTTCCTGGTTTTAGCATTTTTGACAACGGACCCGCTCCCTCGCTCAGGCCGAAGGCCCGCTCCCTCGCTCACCGTTATAAACGAAAGAAGGGAAGACGAACGCTTCCCTTCACTTAACACGGTTGATTGGTTTGGTAAACTTATTTACATAGGCGCACTGCTATTTTTTGAACACGTCGTTAGGTGTCTGACACAAATATACGTTCCCATTGTGAAATAAAATAGGCCATTTTATTAAATAAGGATTTTTTTTCAACACGTTTAACCAGGCGTCATTGTCAAGCTCTTTTCCGCGCCATTGGCTTTGGTAACGTGGATCGGCCTTGTTCATCAGGTCTTTTGCCTTGAGATTCAAGGCATCGAGGATCACCTGCAGGGTGGTGGAAGAGAGCTGCGCAAGGTTAAGATCCTGAAAGTTCATTTTCTCTCCCTGCGATTTCGCGTAAGCATAGGTCTTTTTTCCAAGTGAATCTGTCCCATTATAAAACAGCACAGATTCAGAATTCACAATTTGCATAGGCCAGAGTTTTAGAGAGATTAGCACTTTTTGGCCTTATTCAGAGGAAAGTTATAACTAATTCCTCAATTATGCAACATTATGGAAACTAACCCGTGTCAATCTAAAATTCGATACCGGTGTAGGTAAAAGGAGTAATGGCCAATAATTCTTGTCGTACCGCAGTATTCACATTCAGGGTATGGATAAATTCATGGATGGATCTTTCTGTGATCCCTTCATTCCCGCGGGTAAGCGCCTTTAAAGCCTCATACGGTTTTTCATACCCTTCCCTGCGCAGGATGGTTTGGATGGCTTCTGCCACAACCGCCCAGTTTTGTTCCAGATCGGCGCGGATCGCCGTCTCATTCAGGATCAGTTTGGTCATACCCTTGCTAAGCGAAGTATAAGCGATGAGGGTATGTCCCAAAGGAACACCCACATTTCTCAATACGGTTGAATCCGTCAGGTCGCGTTGAAGGCGGGAGATGGGTAGTTTGGCCGCCAGGTAACTGAACAAGGCATTGGCTATACCCAGGTTCCCCTCGGCATTTTCAAAATCGATCGGGTTGACTTTATGGGGCATGGCCGAAGAACCCACTTCGCCGTCCTTAAGCTTTTGTTTGAAATAATCCATGGATATATAGGTCCATATGTCCCGGGAAAAGTCTACCAATATGGTATTGATACGCTCCAGCGCATGGAACAGGGCCCCCAGGTTGTCATAATGTTCGATCTGGGTGGTATATTGAGATCGGTTTAAGCCCAAAGTCTCATTCACAAATCCGTTGGCCAGCTTTACCCAGTCATACTGCGAATAGGCCACGTGATGGGCGTTAAAATTCCCGGTGGCCCCGCCAAACTTGGCCGAATACGGAATAGCTTGCAACTGCCCGAGCTGTTGTTCCAGGCGTTCAACGAACACCTGCATCTCTTTCCCCAAACGGGTAGGAGAGGCCGGTTGCCCATGGGTTTTGGCCAACATGGGGATACGCTTCCAGTCTTCGGCGAATTTTTTTAACTGGGCGATGATCGCTCCCAAAGCAGGGAGTATTACTTCATTGATCCCTTCTTTTAATGAAAGCGGCACACTGGTATTATTGATATCCTGGGAAGTGAGTCCGAAGTGCACAAATTCCTGTATGGCCGACAAACCAAGCGCTTCAAGCCTGTTTTTTACAAAATATTCTACTGCCTTGACATCGTGGTTGGTGACCTTTTCGGTCGATTTGATCTCATTCGCATCCGACTCCGAAAAATCGCGAACCATAGCCCGTAAAGAGTTCTTTTGGCTGTCACTGATCTTTCCTTTTAATTGGGGCAGGGGAATTTCTGCTAACCAGATCAGGTATTCGATCTCCACATGTACCCGGTAACGGATCAGTCCGAACTCGGAAAAATAAGGCGAAAGCGCTTCCGCCACCCGGCGATAACGTCCGTCGATAGGGGAAACAGCAGTAAGGGCAGTAAGTTGCATCAATGAAGTTTGGGCCAAAATTAACATTAAGATTTAGGATATCCGCCGTGCTTATTGCGCCGTTAAACGAAATAAGATTCGCAAATTCGTAAACGAGAACTTATTTTGTGGCCTTAACTCAGGGAAAACGGGGATATTATCTATGAAACAATTCTTTAAAATGTTTTTCGCATCATCGCTCGGATTCATTTTCGGGTTCTTTGTGCTGCTCTTTATTGGTATCATGATCCTCGTTTCTATCGGAAACAGCTTGGAGTCTGATAAAAAAGTGGAAATCAAAGAAGCAAGCATCCTGCACTTTAAACCGGGCATGGGCATCAAGGAACGGTCGGTACACGACCTGAGCAATTTTGATCTTTCGACTTTTGAACTTAAGTCGCAGCAAGGACTGGCAGAAATTTTAACCACTCTGCGCGAAGCGTCTGCCGACAAAAGGGTAAAAGGACTTTACCTCGAACTCGACCCTACATTCGTTGCCGGTTATTCGACCATAAAAGAGATCCATGATGCCCTGGAAAGTTTCAGCGACTCCGGGAAATTTATCATTGCCTATACGACCATGATCGCCGAATGGGGCTATTACCTGGCTTCTACTGCCGATGAGATCCACATGAATCCGTCAGGAAATTTCATCTTTAACGGATTGTATGCCGATGTATGGTTTTACAAACAGGCCCTGGATAAACTGGGGGTAGAGTTTCAGGTGTTTAAACACGGTACGTTTAAATCAGCTGTTGAACCTTATATCCTCGATGAGATGAGTCCGGCCAACCGCATGCAGGTTGAACGTTATGTAAGTTCACTTTTTGACACCTATTTAACAGATATTTCTGCCAGCAGGAAAATGGATAAAGCCAAGATCCGCAGTATTTCTGACGGCATGCTGATCCGTACGACCAAAGATGCCAAGGATATGGGGCTGGTCGACGAACTGTCGTATGAAGACCAGGTATTGACCCGTTTAAAGGAAAAACTCGAATTGGGTGAAGACGATGAGCTTCCTTTTATTTCCATGGATGAATATGCCCAGGCCAATCCACCCAAAAAGAATAGGGGCTCCGACAGAATAGCCGTGCTTTATGCCAATGGCGTGATCCAGGAAGGGGAACCCGGAACTGACGTGATGAGCTCGGATGAAATGCTCGAGGCATTACGCGCGATCAAAAAAGACGATAAAATCAAAGCCCTGGTATTGCGTATCAATTCGCCGGGAGGGAGCGCCTTTGCTTCGGATCTGATCTACCGGGAGCTCCTCCTGATCAAGGAAAAGATGCCGATCATCGTTTCCATGGGAGATGTGGCCGCTTCAGGAGGCTATTATATTGCTGCACTGGGTGATACCATCGTGGCACATCCGAATACCATCACAGGTTCCATCGGGGTTTTTGGCATCATACCCAATATGCAGGGACTCCTCAACGACAAACTGGGCATCCATAGCGATGGAGTAAAAACAGGAGAATATTCTGACCTGGGTCGTATAGACCGGCCCATGACCCCGCAGGAAAAGGCCATTATCCAGGCATTCATAGAAGAAACCTATACCGACTTTACCCAAATTGTGAGCACACACCGCGGCATTCCGCTAACTTCCATGGACAGCATTGCCGAAGGCAGGGTATGGACAGGAGAAGACGCGCTAAAAATCGGATTGGTTGACCTTCTTGGAGGTTTTGACCTGGCCATGGAACTGGCCAGACAAAGAACAGGTTTGGAAAAATACCAGGTCGTTAACTACCCGGAATTAAGGAATCCCCTGGATTTTCTTTTCCATGCAAAAAAAGAAGCCATGGCCGATGAACTGATGAAAGAAGAGCTGGGTGAACACTACGCGATATTTGTCCAGTACAAAAAAGCCATGAAAATGAAAGGTGTACAGATGCGCCTTCCTTTTGATATCAGCGTGGAATAAGTTCTGTTTCCAGTCCTCGCTTACTCCTTTATATTTGCCCCATGCAATTCAGGGATATACCGGGACTGGAAGAGATCAAACAGCGTTTAAAGCAGGGTGTTTTAAGCGGCCGTGTGCCTCATGCCCAGTTGTTTTTGGGTCCGGAGGGATCTGCTAACCTGGCACTTGCCTGGGCCTTTGTCCAGTACATGTGCTGCGAAAACCGGAATGAGGAAGACTCTTGTGGCATCTGCAACAGCTGCCATAAAGTAAGCCGCCTCATCCATCCCGACCTGCATTTTTCCTTTCCGACGGTAGGCGCCAAGGCATTGTCCACCGCTTTTATGGAACAGTGGCGGGCTGCCCTGGAGAGAAACCCGTATATGGAGGTGGTGGATTGGATCCGTATCCTCGACAGCGAAAACAAGCAGGGCAATATAACCGCCGACGAATGCCGGGATATCATCCGCAGGCTGAGCATGAAGAGTTTTGAATCGGAGTATCGATTCCTTATTTTATGGATGCCGGAATACCTAGGGAAGGAAGGAAATACACTCCTGAAACTGATCGAGGAACCACCTGATAAGACCTTATTTATCCTGGTGGCAAATAACCAGGAAGAGATCATCACTACCATTCGCTCCCGCACCCAGTTGGTGAAAGTGCCCCGTTTTTCGGAAGCCGAAGTCGGACAATACCTGACCGAGCACCATTTAGCCCAGGGCGACCAGAACGAGGCCATTGGTTTTATGAGCGAAGGAAATTTAAACCGGGCCATTGAACTGAGCGCGGCCGAGGACAGTTCCTTTTTTACCTCCTTCCGGTCCTGGCTATTGGCCTGTTATTATGTGAAAACGGCAGAAATGCTCCAGTGGTCGGATCAAACCTCCGGATTGGGCAGGGAAAACCAGAAACAATTGCTGGAATACGGCATCAAACTGCTGCGTGAAGTGATCCTTTTCCGGAACCAGGCCCCCGGTTTGATCAAAATTAGTGGCACAGAAAGAGAGTTCGTAGAGAAATTTGCCCAGTTGGTGAATGACGATATGCTCGAAAAAATGACCGCTTTAATGAGTGAATACGCCTATTTTATTGAGAGAAATGCGAACCCCAAGATCGCTCTCTTTCATTTATCTTTGCTATTTAAGAATATATTGGCATCTTCGAGAGCCAGATAATACAAGTAAATTATGGGATGCAGTTCATGTGGAACAAGTGGAGGATGCGCGCCCAAAGGATGTAAAAGCAATGGAAATTGTAACACGGGCGGATGTAATAAACTGAATGTTTATGACTGGCTT
>JAKFCJ010000013.1:0-15400 GCA_036676705.1 Bacteroidota bacterium | reverse complement strand
CATGGAAGGCGATCGCGAAAGGTACATGGCCCAGGGTATGGATGATTATATCTCCAAGCCCATTGATTTTCAGCATCTGAAGCTTACGCTTTTGAAGTATGAGAAAATGCTGAGGGTGAAAATGTAAAGCTGTAGGCTGTAGGCTATAGGCTGTAGGCTATAGGCTTTAGTCGGATTACCCAAGCGTATAACATACAGCCAATAGCTTTTAGCCTATAGCCTATAGCTTAAAGCCTATAGCCAAAAGCCAGAACCCCTTGACTATTAGCGTTTAATTTCTATATTCGCAGTGAACCTAAACCAAAACAGATGAAAAAAGTAGTACGTGTACTGGGTTTCCTGGTACTTTTTATTGCCATTGTGGCCGGAGGCGGATATTCGTATCTGCAGGTCGCTTATCCCACAGTAGGTCCGGCACCTGACCTTACCGTTGAAGTTACTCCCGAACGTTTAGCCCGCGGTGAATACCTCGCCAACCACGTATCCTTATGTATGGATTGTCATGCTGTTCGTGAATGGGACAAATTCAGTGGTCCGCCTAAACCCGGCACGGAAGGAACCGGCGGAGAACATTTTAACCGCGAATTTGGGTTCCCGGGGGATATCGTATCCCGGAATATTACCCCCTTTGCCATAAAGGACTGGACCGACGGTGAATTGTACCGGGCTATCACATCCGGAGTTAGTAAGGATGGTTCTCCCCTTTTTCCGATCATGCCCTATGAACATTATGGCAAGATGGACAAGGAAGATATTTATTCCATAATCGCCTATGTACGCTCATTAAAACCACTTGCAACCGAAACGGTTACAACCGTCCTGGATTTCCCCATGAACCTGATCGTTCGCACCATACCAAAAGCGGCTGAGCACCAGGCTATACCTCCCCAAACGGACCAGTTGGCCTATGGTGGCTATATGGTCAATGCCGCAGGGTGCTATGATTGCCATACCAAACAGGAAAAAGGCAAGTTTATCGGTGAGCCCTTCGCTGGTGGTTTTGAATTTAATATAGGTAACGGACGGGTTTTGCGTTCGGCAAATATTACTCCCCATGCCAGCGGTATCCTGGCCCTTACCGAAGAAGATTTTCTGAACCGCTTCCGTGTTTACCGCGACAGTTTTGTTCCGAATCCGGTTGGCCCTGACGAATACCAGACCGTTATGCCCTGGATCATGTATGCCGGTATGAAGGATGAAGACCTGAAAGCCATTTATGCCTACCTGCGCACGGTGACGCCTGTTGACAACAAGGTGACGAAGTTTGAGGTGAAAAAATAAGGTATTGGGGATTGGGGATTGGGAATCTTCCTCAACCTCAACCTCAACCTCAACCTCAACCTAATCCTCAGCCAAAAACGGATAACGATAATCAGTCGGAGGCACAAAGGTCTCCTTGATCGTCCTGGCAGATACCCAACGCAGGAGGTTTTGCATGGATCCGGCTTTGTCGTTCGTGCCTGATGCCCTGGCCCCGCCGAAAGGTTGTTGTCCGACTACGGCACCGGTTGGCTTGTCGTTGATATAGAAATTACCGGAAGCGTTTTCCAGTTTTCGGGTTGCCAATTCGGCCGCATAACGATCCTGGGAGAAGATGGAACCTGTGAGGGCATAAACGGAAGTAGCGTTCAGAAGATCCAGTGTCTCTTCATATTTGGCATCTTCATAAACATAGATGGTCAAAACGGGACCAAATATTTCTTCGCACATGGTGATATAATCAGGACGGGAACTCAATAAAACAGTAGGTGCGATAAAGTACCCTTTGCTTTTATCATAAGTACCACCGGCAACGATCTCCAGTCCGTCTTTTTTCGCCTGGTCGATATAGGATGCAATTTTATCAAAAGCCTTTTCATCGATAACCGCATTAATAAAATTGCTAAAATCTTCAGTCGGGCCTATTTTCATGCTCGCCAGGTCTGCCTTCAGGTATTCTTTTACTTTTGGCCAGATCGATGCAGGAACATAGGCTCTTGAAGCCGCTGAACATTTTTGACCCTGGTATTCAAATGCACCCCGGGCGAGAGCAGTCGACAATGCCTTAACATCAGCACTCGGGTGGGCCATCACAAAATCTTTGCCTCCTGTTTCGCCAACGATCCGCGGGTAGGTTTTGTATTTATGGATATTGTTCCCAACTGTTTTCCAGATATTCTGGAACACCCCGGTTGAACCGGTAAAATGGATACCCGCAAAATCCGGGTGATTAAAAATAACGTCTCCGGCAGAAGGGCCATCCACAAATACCAGGTTGATAACCCCTGCAGGAACGCCGGCTTCGCGGAATATTTCCATCAATACATGAGCGGAATAGGCCTGGGTATTGGCTACTTTCCATACCACCACATTACCCATGAGGGCAGCAGAGCTGGGTAAATTACCTGCAATAGCCGTAAAATTAAAGGGTGTCAGTGCGAAAACAAATCCTTCTAAAGGGCGGTGTTCCATGCGGTTCCATATCCCTTCGGAAGACGCTGGTTGTTGGGAATAGATCTCTGTCATAAACTGCACATTGAAGCGCAGGAAATCGATCAGTTCGCAGGCGGCATCAATCTCAGCCTGAAAGGCGTTTTTCGACTGGCCCAGCATGGTGGCCGCGTTTAAACGGGCACGGTAAGGACCGGCAATCAACTCGGCAGCTTTTAAAAAGATGGAGGCACGTTGTTCCCAGGCCAGGGCTACCCATTGAGGACGAGCAGCAAGAGCCGCTTCGATAGCCAGCTTAACGTGGCCGGCATCGCCCTGATGAAAATACCCTAAAGTATGCTGGTGATCGTGCGGTGGTGCCATGCGCACTTTTTTATCGGTTCGCACTTCTTTTCCCCCGATGATCATCGGAACATCCCGTTCTTCTGCACGAGCCGATTTTAGCGCCTCCTGCAATTGTTTGCGTTCAACTGAACCTGGAGCGTATGATTTTACCACCTCATTTTTTGCGGCGGGTACTTTAAAAATTCCGTAAGCCATAAAAATATTTTTTCCTTGAAAAAAGCCCTGCGAAATTACGTCAAAGCACAGCAAACGACCAAGCCGACACGGGCAATTTACGTCGTGGCACGTTTTTGGATTTTAGAGGGAAAAGTCTGCTTATGAAAACAGTAACTTTACTATCCACCCTCCTGATCGGCCTGCTCAGCCCGGCCCTGTATGCCCAGGAAAATGTGCGCCCGAATGAAATTCAGGCATGTACCGAAACCACTTCCCCTACGCTGGTCCTTGATCTTTGGGATGCCGGGGTAGAAGACAACGACAGCATTCGTTTATACCTGAATGGACAAAACGTACTCGACCATTTTCGCTTAAGCAAGGCCAAACAGCAAATTACCCTCACCCTCCAACCCGGGATCAATTCATTGAGCTTGTACGCCCTGAATCTGGGAGATATTCCGAACAATACAGCGGCTATTGCCATCAACGGACAGGAAAAAGTAAGCCTGAACTCCGGACTCCAGGTAAACGGAACGCTGCAGCTTATATACCGTGCACCGGGTATGATGACGATTACCCAGGCTTGTCCGCCCGACCTGAAAAAACCGGATGACGATGAAGCCAAACTGATACGCAGCAACCCCAATGCAGCCCTTCCATCCTTTAATCTTTTGCAAACCGGAATTCGGCTGAACGCCGGAGAAGGATACCGAAAAATTGAAGTACAGGATTGTTACAGCAGCAGTGCCAGGGAAGTTGAGCTATTGCTCTGGGACTGTGGAGTAGAAGACAATGACACCGTGAGCCTCTACCTCAACGGACAATGGATCCTCAGGAACCATCGCCTTACCAAAGCCCCTTTTGCAGTACCTGTGAATTTGATACAGGGTGAAAATATTCTGGTTCTGTATGCGCATAACCTGGGCGATATTCCTAAAAACACGGCAGCCCTTTCCGTTAAGAATAAATATAGCCAACAGGAAGTGGGTACCATGATCTCTGACCAGAATACAAGTGGTGCCATTCGTATTTCCTATGGAATGAGCGATGATTTCGGAAACTCCATTCCTCCTTGTTTGGAAGAGAACGCCATCGACAGCGCGTCAGAACCGGAAATGGTTTATTTGAATTCCCAGACGATACCCGTGCCACCGAGCACGAATAAACAGAATCCGGGAAGCAATCCCCCGGTGGCCAGTCCGAGACCGGCACCTCCGGTAGTCGTTCCGTATCCTGTGCCAGGGCCAAGGCCAATACCTCCATCTACCACACCCACTCCTACACCAACGCCAAGCCCGTCACCGGGAGGCCGCCAACCCGGCGATAATCCGGGAGGAGCCGGCAGGGATCAACCCAAGCCGAAACCCCGTCATTGACTGATATACAGTTGAATAAGATGATCTTCACCCATGGGCGCTTCAATTTTGATGCGCTCTTTTTTTACGGGGTGGATGAATTCGAGGGAATGGGCGTGTAAACAAATGCTCCGGTCGGGATTGGTTTTGTTCGATCCATATTTCAGGTCACCGACTATAGGATGTCCGATCTTGCTCAATTGCACGCGGATCTGATGGGGTCTGCCTGTAATGGGATGCACTTCCAACAGGCTCACTCCACTGCCCTGCCGAATAACGCGGTAACTCAGTTCGGCTCTTACCCCGCCCCGTTTATCGTTATTGTAAGCATGGGAAATATTGCGGTCTGTATCCTTTAAAAGGTAATGGACCAGGGTTGCTTCGAGGTCTTTGGGTTTTCCATGAACCAGGGCATAATAAGTTTTGGTCACTTCGCGGGAGGCAAAGAGTTTATTCATACGCTCCAATGCCTTGGAGGTACGGGCGAAAACGCAGAGGCCACTTACCGGGCGGTCGAGGCGGTGCATCACTCCCAGGAATGCATCTCCCGGTTTTTTGTATTTAACCCGGATATATTCTTTGACAAAATCTTCCAAAGACTCTTCTGTAAATTCGTCATCAGGCTGCACCAACTGCCCCGCTCTTTTATTGATGGCTATCAGGTGATTGTCTTCGTAAACGATCTGTTTTTCAATATTTTCCATTCCGGCGCAAAGGTACGCTCAATACTGCTCTTTTTCGTTAGGAAAATCTCTGAGCTTCACATCTTCGATATAACGGGACACGGCATCGAGAATATCATCATACAAATTCAGGTACCGGCGCAAAAATCTGGGATTAAATTGTTTGGTCATACCCAAAAGATCGTGGAGCACCAATACCTGTCCATCCACTTCTCCTCCAGCACCAATTCCGATAATTGGTACTTTTACGCGGCGGGCTACCTCTCCTGCAAGTTTTGCGGGGATCTTTTCCAGTACGATCGCAAAACAACCGGCTTCGGCAAGCAGTATCGCGTCTTCAATCAGTTTTGCAGCTTCTGCCTCCTCTTTTGCACGCACTTCAAAGGTTCCGAATTTGTATATGGATTGCGGGGTAAGACCCAGGTGGCCCATCACCGGCACACCCGCTGAAAGGATCCGCGTTACCGACTCAAGGATCTCCGAGCCTCCTTCCATTTTTACTGCATGGGCCCCGGCTTCTTTCATTAAACGAATGGCAGAATTCAAGGCTTCTTTTGAATTCCCCTGGTACGAACCAAACGGCAGGTCAACCACCACGAGCGCACGATAAACCGCCCGGATCACGGAGGCCGCATGATAGATCATCTGGTCGAGGGTGATCGGAAGGGTGGTCATGTGTCCGGCCATCACATTGGAAGCCGAATCGCCTACAAGAATGACATCGATCTTGGCCTCATCCAATATTTTCGCCATGGAATAATCGTAGGCGGTGAGCATGGAAATTTTCTCCCCACGTTCCTTCATTTCCTGGAGCACATGGGTCGTTACCCGTGTGATCTCTTTATACTGATTGTCACTCATTGTCTTTGTATTTTTTTAATTCCAGTTCAAGGGCGGCCAAACGTGCGTTCAATTCCTTTTTGTCCTTTTCGAGTTCCTTGTTTTTATCCTGTTCTTCTGCCAGTGCATTGGTCAGTTTGATCACGATATCCCCTCCCTGACGGTTTTTAATATTATCCTGAAACTTCTTTAAGTCGGCAACCTGATTAGTGAGTTGCTTTACTTTTGTTTCGCAGGTTCCTTTTTCCTTTTCAAGTTCGGCAATTCGTGCTGCAAGTTTTTTCACATTACGGGGATTGTTATCGAACTTACTCTGTTCGGCCTGCAGTTCCCCGCTTACTTTAAGCAGGCTGTCGATCTCCTTGTTTTGGGCATTGATGGTATGGCGCAGGGAAATAATGATCTCCGTTAGTTCGGCACGCAGCGGATCCTGGTCTTCGCGGTCTTTTTTGATCCGGTCTGCCTCTTCCTGGCTTACATATACCCGGATCTCATCAACCTGCCCTTTGGATCCCGGACCCACATAAATGCCAATTTTTCCTTTTTCCGTCTGGTAGGCATCGCCCACCCAGACATCCTTACCATTGATCTCAAATTTAACTACCCCGGATCCGTAGGTAGCCGTGATCCGATTGACTTCTCCGGGTTTATGGATCACCTTATCGCTCACCCATCCCGCATTTTTAGAAGTTCCGCTTAGTTCCTTAAATACGGATTCTTCAATATGGCGGATGCGGAATTCTCTTTCATCATTGATCTCCAGGATATAGGCCGCAGTCCCGTTTGGACGCGCCATAAACATTAAACCCAACGAAGATCCGGGTTCCAGGGGATCAAGCATCATTTCCATCTCCACATGGCATTCTCCATACAGGTCGCCATTTTCAGGCAAAATTATGCTTGGTCCGCTTTCATTTTTTCGGAACAAAACATAATGCCCCCCCTGTATCAGGTAAAGTTCGTCGAGCGAATTGCTCGTACGCCAGGTAGTGGTGGCACTTTCAAAGCGTTCTGTCCAGATCAGCTGGTCAGGGGTTTCTGTGCTGCTTAATCCCAAACTTAGCAGGAGCACAAGGGCTAAGGACAATCGGTAGATCATGTGGATTATTTTTAAATGCTTCCAACGTACAAGCGAATTATACGTTATAACAAAGGTATGCGCGTCAAAAGTAACAAAAAATTGCTCGCATCGTGAGAAGCTGGTAGATTTGCACCTTTATGAAAAATATCCTTTTTGCCTTTTCATTTTTGTTTTTCGTGTTCACGGGTTGCAGCAATGAGCTGGACATAATCGCCCCTCAGGAGGAAGTCATGGTTGTTTATGGACTTCTTAACGTGAGTGACAGCGTTCATTATATTAAGATCAATAAAGGATTTGCCAGTGAAGACCAGGCACCGATCATACTCGCCCAGGATCCGGACCAGCTCTTTTTTGATTCCCTGCTGGTTACCTTGATAGATAAGTCAAATAATGTTTCCGTTACGTTGAATCCGGTGAGCATGGATAAAAATGCCGGTGTATTCAACAATACGGTCAATTATGTGTATGCTACCACCCATAAGCTCACCGCACACCGGAATTATGGGCTGAAAATTACCAACCTGATCAGCGGTAAAGTTGTAACAGCCTCCCTTGAATTGGTCGGTCCGCCTGAGGCAAAAACCCCCAACAGTGCGACCATCAACGGTTATACGATCGAGCCGGGCAAGTTAATGACCATACAGTACGACGCAGATATGCGTGCTGCTGTATATGAGATCCGCTTAAATTTCGTGTACGAAGAGATCAACAGCAACACGAATGAGGTGAGGCTGGATACCCTTTCCTGGACAGTATCCACCGGCAAGTTTAATGATCAGAAACGTATCCTGCTTCGTCAGGAAGGACAATTGTTTTATGATTTTTTGGCAGCAACACTCGAAAAAAAGGGTACCGAGATCACGCGCCGGGGAAAACATCTTGAATTCGAATACTGGTCGGGTGATAAAGAACTTTCCACCTTTATTGATGTTTATGGAAGTTCAAGCATCGGGGTGGTTCAAAAAAAAGCTGATTACACCAATATTGCAGGGGGTCATGGCATTTTTGCCGGAAGAAACAGCTTTAAGATCACCGGAACTGCATTGTCGACCAGTATAAAAACCCAATTAAAAACCAATGCGGTACTATCTCCCTTCGGTTTTGTCGATTAACTGACATTCTGTCGGCCATTCTTCTCCCCTTTTACCCATTTTCCAGCCAATCCTGACGAGCTTGCAGGAGACTGTCATGATTTTGGCATTGGCACATGCATTGTCCACTTTGGGCAAAGCTTATCATTAACATGGGAAAAATTATTGGAATCGACTTAGGAACTACCAACTCTTGCGTTGCCGTTATGGAAGGTAATGAGCCGGTGGTAATTCCAAACAGCGAGGGTAAAAGAACAACACCTTCTGTGGTGGCATTTATCAAAGATGGTGAAAGAAAAGTTGGAGATCCTGCCAAACGCCAGGCTATTACCAACCCGCACAATACGATCTCTTCGATCAAACGGTTTATGGGAAATACCTTTGATCAGGTAACCGAAGAAATATCCCGCGTACCCTACAAGGTGCTTAAAGGGGAAAACAATACGCCAAGAGTAGATATCGATGGCCGTAAATACACGCCGCAGGAATTGTCAGCCATGATCCTTCAGAAAATGAAAAAAACGGCTGAAGACTACCTGGGCCATGAGGTTACGGAAGCGGTCATCACCGTTCCTGCCTATTTTAACGACGCACAACGCCAGGCTACCAAAGAGGCCGGAGAAATTGCCGGACTCCAGGTTAAACGGATCATCAATGAGCCAACCGCTGCTGCTTTGGCATACGGACTGGATAAAAAATCACATGAAATTAAGATCGTTGTTTTCGACTGTGGCGGGGGTACGCATGACGTATCCGTGCTGGAGTTGGGCGACGGTGTGTTTGAAGTAAAATCAACCGATGGGGATACCCACCTGGGTGGTGACGACTTTGATAATGTGATCATCGACTGGCTCGTTGCTGAATTTAAAAACGACGAAGGCGCTGACCTGAGCAAAGACCCGATGGCCATGCAACGTTTGAAAGAAGGTGCTGAAAAGGCCAAGATCGAATTGTCGAGCACCAACAGTACGGAGATCAACCTGCCGTATATCATGCCGGTTGACGGAGTTCCCAAACACATGGTGAAAACCCTGACCCGTGCGAAATTTGAACAACTGGCCGACAAACTTATCCAACGTACCATTGAGCCTTGTAAATCTGCGCTCAAAAATGCAAATCTGAAAGTTACGGATATTGACGAGATCATCCTTGTGGGTGGATCTACCCGTATCCCGGCCATCCAGGAAGCCGTTAAAAAATTCTTCGGTAAAGAGCCTTCCAAAGGAGTAAATCCCGATGAGGTTGTTGCCTTAGGTGCTGCTATCCAGGGAGGTGTATTGACCGGTGAAGTGAAAGACGTGCTTTTGCTCGACGTAATTCCGTTGTCATTGGGTATCGAAACCATGGGCAATGTGATGACCCGCCTGATCGAGTCGAATACTACTATCCCGACCAAAAGGAGTGAAGTGTTCTCAACCGCTGCGGATAACCAACCTTCTGTTGAGATCCACGTATTGCAGGGAGAACGCCCGATGGCACGCGATAACCGTACCCTGGGAAGATTCCACCTGGCTGATATACCACCGTCACCCCGCGGAGTGCCTAAGATCGAAGTAACCTTTGACATTGATGCCAACGGTATCCTTCATGTTTCGGCCAAAGACCAGGGAACTGGAAAAGAGCAGAAAATTCGTATTGAAGCGTCTTCAGGTTTGAGCGATGCCGATATCGAAAAGATGAAAAAAGAAGCGGAGGCCAATGCCGAGTCAGACAAAAAACTCAAGGAAGAAGCCGACAAAGTGAATGCTGCCGATCAACTTCTTTTCCAAACTGAAAAACAGTTGAAAGACTACGGTGATAAAATTCCTGCCGACAAAAAAGGCGAAATTGAATCTGCCCTTACCGACCTGAAATCCGCGCTGGAAAAAAGAGATATCGCTGCCATTGACATCGCTGTTGAAAAGATGAACAAAGCCTGGGAAGCTGCTTCACAGGACATCTATAACGCCCAACAAGGTACAGGTGCCGCTGAAGGTGGTGCCCCAAATGAGGGTGACAAAAAAACAGAAGATGTGCAGGATGTTGATTTTGAGGAAGTGAAATAGGTTTTTCTGAAACTATAGAGAGGACCCCGATGCTGAGAAGTGTCGGGGTTTCTTTTTAAGCTCCAAATTCCAATGCTTGCGCATGAGTACCGTGCGTCAGCCCCCTGAAAACTGAACACTGAAAACTGAACTCTCTTTTTCGTCCGTTAACCTACTATTCTGCCCCTCTCAACTAGTATATAAATATGCATTCCCCTTAACTTCTACCTTTGTTTAAAGATTACGAACATGGAACATCATTCTCACCCGGGCAAGGCACATGGCGGACGAATTTTCGGATTCGTCCTGATCCTGTTGGGGGTACTCTGGTTGCTCAACCGGCTTGATTATATCTTTTTACCAAACTGGTTGATCAGTGTGCCCAGTTTAATGGTGTTGATCGGACTTATTATTTCCATCAAAACAAAATTTCAGCGGATAGGTCCTATTGTGATTACGCTGATCGGTGTGGCCTGGCTGATCCGAAGACATAACCTACTTCCACCGGAAGTGAGTTATCTCTTCTGGCCCATCATACTTATCGCCGTGGGTGTAATTATCGTTCTCAGACCAAAAAGGGCGGATTCGGAAAAAGACGATTTCTCCGGCTGTTGGGAGGATAAAAGCAGCTCGGATGAGCTGGAGATCGACGCAGTTTTTTGCGGAACGAAAAAGCAGATCATCTCGAAAGACTTCAAAGGCGGCGAGATCAATTTGATATTTGGTGGTACGGAACTAAACCTGAGCCAGGCCGATTTTCCGAAAGAAGTGGTCCTTGATGTGACCATTGTTTTTGGCGGACTAAAAATTATCATCCCCAATAACTGGGAACTTAAAACCCAACTTACTACCATCGCTGCCGGGGTTGAAGACAAGCGCTCGCATGACGGGCTGCAGGTTGTTCCGAATAAAGTCCTGCTTCTTAAGGGCACGGTGATCTTTGGAGGCATCGATATCCAAAACCATTAACCATGTTCAGCCACCCGCTGATCGATAAATACAACTGGATCTATTTCCTTTCTGCCTGCTTTATGCTGAGCGGACTCTTGTTCATGGTCTTCAACCATGCTGGATTATCTTATGAAGGTGCTTTGTACGACGCGATATGCAGCACCATTCTGTTTGGAATTGTGTTGCTCTATTTGGTAAGCACTTTGCGTTTTTATCATCCAAAAAAACATGTGATCCTGTATATCGGTGGTGGTTCCCTTCTCCTGAGCATTCTCTATACGGTGATCCTGGAAATGCTCTACCCCTTGTTTTATGCGGAGTGGGAATTGGTTCTGTTGCGTAACCCCTATTTCTGGCCACGTTATCTGTTTACCCTCCTCCTTTTCACCAGTTCCATCGCCATTACCTGGTTTTATTACCAGATGCACGACCTGCAAAACAGTCTGGCACGCCAGGAAGAGTCGGACAGGGTGGCCAAGGAGGCTGAACTATACAAACTCCGCCAGCAATTACAACCGCATTTTTTGTTTAACAGCCTGAATTCCATCAATGCCCTGATCGGCTCCCAACCCGACCTGGCCAGAAAAATGGTGCTGCAACTCTCCGATTTTTTCCGTGGTACCCTGCGCCGGGAGGAGAGTAAGTTTATTCCTCTCAGTGAAGAGCTCGATTATATCCAACTCTACCTGGAAATTGAACAGGTTCGTTTTGGCCACCGTTTACAGGCGACGGTCGATGTGGATGAAGCCCTGTTAAAACTCCCCATCCCTCCTCTCGTGCTTCAGCCCATCATGGAAAACGCCATTAAATTTGGCTTGTATGGAACGATCGGAGACGTGTGTATCCGGGTAAATGCCTACCGCGACGGCGCTTTCCTGATACTCGAAATAAGCAATCCTTTTGAAGAAGGGTCGGGACAGGCCAAAGGCACCGGTTTCGGACTTGCTGCCATTCAAAGGCGCCTGTATCTGCTTTTTGCCCGCAATGACCTCTTCACCACACGCAGCAGCGATGGCCTGTTTACCGCCCAAATTAAAATCCCTATTCCCCATGATTAAAGCCCTGATCATCGACGACGAACCGCTGGCCTGTGCCATGGTAGCGGAGTATCTGCAGAAACATCCGGATATTGAAGTCCTGGCCCAATGCCATAACGGTTTCGACGGCGTAAAAGCCATACAGGAACTTGAACCCGACCTGATCTTCCTGGACGTACAAATGCCCAAACTCAACGGCTTTGAAATGCTCGAAGTACTGGACGAGTTGCCGGCTGTAATTTTTACCACCGCCTTCGACGAATACGCCATGCGCGCCTTCGACAAAAATGCGGCGGATTATCTCTTAAAACCCTTTTCGCAAGACCGTTTCGACCGGGCCATTGAAAAGTTCAAACAACGTATGCCGCTTAAGGTTCCGAGCAGCGAGGCCGTGGAACAACTGACCATTCAATACCCCTTGGCCGATCGCGTAGCCATAAAAAACGGGACCAAGATCCACGTACTCCCTTATGACGCCATTTACCTGATCGAGGCTGATGACGATTATGTGGTGGTGCGTACGCAACAAGGGGCCTTCGCCAAAAAACGTACACTCAGCTATTTTGAAAGTTCCCTCCCCTCCGACCGTTTTGTGCGGGTACACCGGGGATACCTTGTCAACCTGAGCCATATCACGCGACTCGAACAGAAGGAAAGCCAGAATTATGTGGCGGTGATGAGTTCAGGGCAAGAGGTGCCTGTGAGCAGGACGGGGATGCAGCTTTTGAAGCCGCTATTGGCTAAATAGACTTGGAGATGGTGAGACTTATAAGTGAGAAGATAAGGGGATGAGGGGTTGAGGAGATAAGGAGAAGGAGTATTTTGGTCCGTCATGCAGGCAGCGTGCGCCGAAGCTCGATTATACCCAAGTTTCCAATTTCCAATTCTTTTCCATTCGCTCCCTAATTAGTGCTGAATTCCATATTCCCCAGGGCGATAGTTTTCTTTGAGTTTCCGAGAGTTCGTCAACAACTTCCCATTCCCAGGTTTCTGTATCTATGATCAACCATTGCTTAATGTCAATAATCCCGGTAGACCTCATATATCTTGGTTTCGTTTTAATTGCTTCGCAATGACCTATTTTTTGAATTGCCTTCATTCTAAGTGCGGCTCTAATACGATAGAAAACAAAAAAAGAGTCATATCGATCTTTCTCTTCGCAAAAATTTTCCGGGAATGATTTCAGCTTTTGACAAAAAACTTCGATTAAATCACCCATTTTTTCATCTTTACCTAAAAAGTGCAAATAGATGTAGCTTCCATCGGCAAGCTGCAACTCAAACACATCTCCAGTCACTATTTTGCTCATGTTTTCAAATACTGTTTAATTCTTCCTGGATAGCCTTAACAGGACGAATATATAGATAGGTTTCTAATCTTCATAAACCCTTGTCCTTCAGGCTATTTGTCATTCTGAAGGGGTTGTCAGGATAAGCGGACAAAATGATCGCGATCTGATCACGGTATGAATCTAAAAATAGCTTACAGCCAACAGCCTAATGCTTATAGCCATCGCCGGAAGGAGAAAGAGTTTTGAGAGCGCAAGAAAGAGAAACAGAAAGAGAAAGAGTTACCTCAACCACTGAACACTGAAAACTGAAAACTCTCAATCACCCGCACTTGCTCGCCCCACAGCTTTTACACTTCAAACAACCCTCCTCGAAGATCAATCCATCGGGATCTCCGCAATCCTGGCAGTGCCGGTCTTCTGAGGCCGTTCCATCGGGGACGTACCGTTTTAAGGCCCTTTCGACCCCGTTTTTCCAGGTATTGATGCTCTCGTTATAGAGTTGCAGATGGTTGATCAGGTGGACAACCTGCTGGATCGGCATGCCCTGGCGGAGCACGCCGGAGATGAGTTTGGCGTAGTTCCAGTACTCTTCGTCGAAACTGCGGGATAAGCCTTCGATGGTTACGCGGTATCCGTATTTATCCAGGTAGCGGAAATCATAACGGGAGCGGCCTTCTGCGTCGGTGGCTTTGGTGATCCATCCTTTGGTTACCCAGGAAGGCATGGCAAAGGAGTCTTCGGCCTTACCCGTGAAAATTTCATAAGGGCGGTTTTCCAACACCCCGATAAAGGCGATCCAGGGCTCGTTTTTATTCTTGAAATGGATGATGTCGGCTTCCAGTTCCACCGGCCGTTCGGGTGCGATATTCTCCACCCAGGCACTGGTTTGCTTTTTATCCTCCGCAACCAATACCCCGTTTCGGGAACCTTCGCGGTATACGGTAATGCCTTTTAGTCCTGCTTTCCAGGCTTCATAAAAAATGCCGGAGACCTCTTCAACCTGTGTATCAGCAGGCAGGTTGATGGTAGAGCTGATGGAATGGGTGACGTATTTCTGAACCACGGCCTGCAGGGCTACCCGTTTTTTCCAGTCGATCTCGTTGGCGGTGCTTGAGGCATATGGACTATCTGTAATGGCTTTGTTCCTGTTTTTTTCCATCCATACCCTGAGTTTAGGATGCAGTACGGTAAACGCTCTCCAACTGTCTCCCATGGCATCCACAAAATCGACCTCGCCTTTGTCTTCTCCGGGGTTGATCTTTTTCCTGCGGGTATACGAGAGCATAAACACAGGCTCTATCCCGGAGGAGGTCTGGGTCATGATACTCAGGGTTCCCGTTGGGGCTACGGTGCTTAATGAGATATTCCTTCGTCCTAAACCCATCATACGGGTATACACATCGGGAAGCTCCTTTTCGAGCATCTGCACAAATTCCGAAGTTTTTTCGATGGCCGGATCAAAGGCTTTGAACTTTCCTCTTTCAATGGCCATATCAATAGAACTGTCGAACTCGGCCCTGCATTTGGTGCGCATGAGTTTCTCAGTGAATTCGAGGGCTTCATCGCTGTCATACGCAAAACCAAGGGCGGCAAAAACATCGGCCAGGGCGGTGAACCCTAATCCGGTTCGCCTGCCTTCCTGTCCGGCTTTTCTCAGCATCAGCCAGGTTTCTTTTTCTACATATTTGATGCTGTCGGGTTCCGGGTCGGCTTCGATTTTTGCCAGGATGCGGTCAACCGCTTTGATCTCCAAATCCACCAGGTCATCCATCAAACGCTGCCCTTCGTAGCTTACCTGATAAAACTGCTCCATATTAAAGGAGGCCTGCGGAGTAAAGGGTTCCTTAACAAAACTATAGAGGTTGATCGCCATTAAACGGCAGCTATCTCCTCCCTGCATCGCGATTTCGGAACAGGGGTTGGTAGATACGTTTTTAAAGCCGGGATAAACGGAAGAGGTAGAATAGCGGTGTTGGGTATCCCAGAAAATGACTCCGGGCTCAGCGGTTTGCCAGGCACAGGTATTGATCTTTTTCCACAAAGACAGGGCGTCAATCTCTTTGACGATGGATGGCTCTTCCGCATCGATCGGCCAACGCAATTTGAAGGTGGACTT
>JAKFCJ010000012.1:0-26092 GCA_036676705.1 Bacteroidota bacterium | reverse complement strand
CCGAATTTGGCCTCGGGTATGGCAAAGGAAAAGTCGCAAACGGTGGCCAGTCCGCACCCTCCTGCCAAGGCATGGCCCTGGATGCGTGAAATATAGACCTTCGAACTGCTGTAAATTTTGGTAAAAAGTTCCATCAAATGGCGCGAATCAGCCAGGTTTTCCTCATAACTATTACGTTGAAGTCCTTTGATATACCCCAGATCTGCCCCGGCACAAAAAGCTTCGCCGTTCGCTGCCAGAACAACCACTTTACATTCCGGGTCGGATTCGGCTTTGTCGACCGCGCTTTTCAGTTGAGTGACCATTTCCGGGCTCAATGCATTGCGTTTATCCGGACGATCCAGGGTGATATAAGCCACCCGGTCTTTTACTTCATACCATACGAGTACTTCCATAGCTCTTTTTGAAATGCGCCGTCCACTTTGATATCATGAACCGGAACAGGATATCTTTTGCTTTGTTCCAACCAATACCTTCTGTTTTTCCAGTTGAGATTGCCGGCCAGTACAATGTTACAAAAATTGACCGAGTCGAACAGTGGAGCCGCAGCGCAATCCGCTTCTTTTTCTAAAATGAGCAAGGTGGGAATGGAAGACGCAGGTAGTTCCAAATTACCCTTCGCCCAAATACGCAGGATGCGAAATGAATCCATGCATAAGCTGCTGCCCCACGGATAACGGGATTCATTGGCGGGAATAAAAGTAGCAAATTCCCGGGTATCCCTGAATGGCTGCAGGGAATACCGGATCTCCGTTTCGTCAAGGCTATCTCCAAGATAGAAGGCGTGTTTACCTGAAAACAGATCACAGGCGCTTTTTCCATAGAGGGAGTAAACAATGATGCCGCTTTGGCTCTTCTGGTCATGCTCCCGAAATATGGACACGGCAACAGCTACACATAAAAGTATGAGTCCGATAAAGATCCCACGGCTTTGTTGAATTTTTATTTTGAGCACAAAACCGACGATCAGGGCATACAAGGCCAATACAAAAAACAGATCCCATTGGATATTTCCGATGCTTGCTCCCGGTAATTCGGCAATTTCTTTGGCCACAAACTGACAAAGTCCGAGGAGCAGATCAAGAAGTCCGGCACAGCATTCGGAAAGGTAGGGGACCTGATCCAGGAGCAACAAAAGCAATCCAACATACATCATGGGAGCTGCCAGCGGGACAAGCAGCAGGTTTCCGATCAAAAAGTAAATGGGGAATTGATGAAAATAATAAATGGCGACAGGAGACGTGGCCAGTTGGGCAGCGAGGGATATGGCCAGGTAGGATCTGACCCAGTTTTTCACTTTGTCTTTCCAATTCCCGGATGGAGGTGCATTTATACCCGATACCAACAAAATGCCGCTCAGTGCCAGGAAGGAGAGCTGGAAGCCCGCATTGAATAAAAATTGCGTATCCCAGGCTAGCAAAATTAGCAGGGCAAAGGCAACGGAATTCCAGCTGCTGTGTTTTTTATGGATGGATTCACCGATCAGATAAAGTGTGCACATACTCACGGCACGCATTACGGATGGAGATAGTCCGGTGAGCAGGGCGTAGGCCCATAAAAGAAGGATTAGCACCAGGCTTTTTGCCAATGGCTTCCTTAACCAGAACAGGGTTCGTCCGAGCAGGATGAGAAGAATTCCAACATGCATACCTGATACGGAAAGCATGTGCATGGTTCCGCTTTTTACATACACGTCGCGAATATCAGGTACCAGTTCCTGAACATAACCGCAAATCAGGGCTTTGATGATGGCCTTGTTCTCTTTATCCGTAAGCCATTTGTCGTAGATGCCCAGGGCCTTGTTTCTGCACTGAATGGCGAGGCGAAGAAGGCATGTTTTCTGTTCGTAAAGTTTCCAATCAACGGGGGAGAGCCCGATCTGATAAAAGATCCCCTTTCTTCCCATAAACGCGGCATAATGAAAGGTATTTGGGTTTAAGGGAGGAGGGATTTTATTCAATTTTCCCGAAACCAGGATACGATCTCCGGGAAGGAGCCCCCCGGCCAGGCTGTCATCGCGAAATACTATTTTGACCCGTATGGCTTTTGTTTTAACCGCTTTGCCAAGGGAATCATAAAACAAGATACGGGCTTCACAGTGGCTTGAATTTTCTTTTTCGACCGGTTCGCTGCTGATCTCCAGGAGATAACGTTTTTCAACTTCCTCCATTTTTTCCCGGCCAGCTTGCCAGGAATGGAATAAGGCCCCCAATAGAAGGAAGATAGCGGGAATAAGGCTGCTTATTCTTTTCCAGGGATCAAAGCGTTGCCAAAGCAGCTGCCCGCAAGAAAGTAAAAGGAGAGGAAGCATCCAGGAAAGTTCCCAACCCCTCAGGTCATACAGAACAATGCCAATGGCAAAGGCCAGGGCAGGACGAAACAGCGGGTTCTGACGCCAGAAATGATACATGGCTGAAGGGCATCAAAGGCCATGCTGGAGCAGTCAGGAATTGTCGGCTTCAGGTCAAAAGAAAACCGGATATTGGTAAAATTTTATCCCAGAAATCTTCTACGGATCAGATTGGCGAGTTTCTGAAAGTTTTTGTCTTCATCGTCCCATTTCCATTCCATCCGCAAGTCGTGCAGGTAGGTAAAGGCTTCATCACCATTATCCAGGTTATTGAGGTGATGGATGGAGTAGGCGTATTTCTCCACATTACCGCCAAAAAGGCTATTGATGAACTCAAATTTTTCGGCAATGCTGATCGCCTTTTTCAGATCATGGATCGGGGTATTGCTGAATTTAAAGGCCAGGTCATTGGCTTCTTCCGGATTCATGGCTGCTTTGATGGCGTCAGCTTCTACTTTGGCTTCCGCTGCGGCGAGTTTGATCTCGCCCTCCTTCGCTAAAGCTTCGGCGGGCAAAGGGTTCTGGGTAATTGGTTCTGGGTTTTGGGTTACGGCATCATCGGGTAGTTTCTCCTCAACAATGGCTTCTACCAGGGCTTCTACTTCAGCTTCGGCTTCTACTTTAGTTTCGGCTTTGGAAAGGGCTTCGATATTATTATCCTCACTCCTCATCTCCTCATCACCTTGGGTTTCGTGTTTGTCCGTCTTACTTTCCTTCGACAGGCTCAGGACAGGCTCTCCACTCAGATGACGGACCCTGTTGTCATCTCCTTGTCCCCCGGTCTCCTCGTCCCCAACTTCGCTTTCCGCTTCAGCCGCAGGCTTCGCTTTCCGCTCCTCCATGGTCCATGGTCCGTGGTCTATGGTCTCCTTCATCACTAGCCGCAAATGATTCACCTCATCATACAGATCAATAACATGCTTACGCAGCAAATCGATATCCAACACGGAAAGTTCCTTCCTTGACTGGAGATCAGCGTTAAATTCTGTTATTTTCCCGCTGATATGCTGAATGTTTTGCTGTATGCTTTTTCTGTTGGCCATGATCCTTTGCTTGTACCGAACAAAATTAAGCCCGTCATTTGTATTGGCTCTATGATGGAGCGAATAGTAATGCACATCTTATTGTGTAGAAACGTGGAATGCGGAAAACTTAGTACATTTTGGACCATAGACCATAGACCATAGACCATAGATGATCAGGAACCTTCGCCATCTGAGTATTGATGTGGCCCTTGGAGCCAGTTCGATGATGGGCCTCGTGGCGGCATTTCTGGAGGTGAAGATCGATGCCATTTACTATTTTCTCCTTTTTTTGATCACCTGGCTGATCTATACCACAGATCATTTGATGGATGCCCGGAATATTCCTCATGAGGCAAATACACCGCGTCACCGCTTCCATCAGAAATATTATAAACCCATACTTACCGCTGCAATTATTGGTTTTTTTATATTTATTGTTTTGATACCCCGTGATATTGGCGAGGATTTGCTCCGTTACGCCCTCGTTTTATCCGGACTGGTTTTGCTTTATTTTCTTAGTTTGATCTGGGCCCGCAGGACCCAATTCCGTTATGTGCTCAAGGAACTTTTTATCGCGTTGTGTTATACTGTGGGAGTAAGTTTGGTGCCCGTATTCCTGGCCTGGCCGGTCCATTATTTTGCCTGGCTGCTTTTGTTCAGGATATTTATGCTCGCTTTAAGCAACCTCTTTCTTTTTTCCATGTTCGAGATCCATCCTGATGTAAAAGATAAACATCCTTCAGCCATCAAATTTTTAGGTATCAATATGCTGAACGGCATCCTTCACGTGGTATTGCCCATGCAGGCCCTGGGCTCTTTTGTGCTGATGTACACCATGGAGAATTGGCAATACCCCTTGCTCATCCTTATTATGAACAGCATCTTAATGCTCCTTTTTTATTTCCCTAAACCGTTTAAAAAGAACGAATGGTACCGGGTATTGGGTGACGGGATATTTTTGGTACCCGGGATTTATTTCCTGCTTGAAAAAGTTATCGAATTGATTTTATGAAGCAAATCGGGGAGAAAAACAACTACAACCTCTTAGCCCCCATTTATGACCTGCTGGGCAGTGTCCTGTATTTTGGTGCATTACGCCGGGCCCAGCGTCATTTTCTTGCTGAAATCCCAAAAGGAAGCCGTATCCTGTTTATCGGTGGTGGTACCGGTTTTTTATTAAATCCCCTGTTTCGGCTATGCGAACCAAAGGACGTTTGGTACGTGGAAAAGTCGGGCGCCATGATCCGCAAAAGCAAAAAAGCGGTACAACACGGATTTCGGAAGCGGATCTATTTTTTACAAGGCACCCAGGAAGATATTCCCGAAGAGGAAAAATTTGATGTGGTACTCAGCTTCTTTTTTTTTGACCAGTTCCGGTTTATGACCCTGGGAAAAATATTCCTGGAACTCAATACGCATCTCAAATCCGGCGGACTTTGGTTATGGGCTGATTTTATTCCTCCCCGAACCTGGTGGCAAAAATTACTGATGCGCATGATGCTTGTCTTTTTTTCTTTAACCACCAGGCTGGGCACAGATCGCGTTTATGATGTGCCGGAATTATTTAAAAAACGGGGATTAAAAATGGAAAAAGAAGCCTGGTATTATGGTGGCTTTATCCGGACAGTTTTGCTCAGGAAGTCCTAATTTTGCAGGAATGAAAAGAACCCTGCTCAAAAATGCCCGCCTGGTCAATGAAGGTGAGATACGCAACTGCGATGTAATGATCGTTGGTGAACGTATCGAAAAGATCGCCACCGTTATCGACGCACCCGGGGTAGTAGTGGACCTGAAGGGAAATTTCCTGCTTCCCGGACTGATAGACGACCAGGTGCATTTTCGGGAACCCGGACTTACCCACAAAGGAACCATCTATTCCGAATCGCGGGCAGCCGTGGCCGGTGGGATCACGTCGTATATCGAACAACCCAATACACGTCCCCCGGCTTTGAGCATGGAGGCATTGGAAGCGAAATTTTCCATAGCGGCCCGAACTTCCCTGGCTAATTATTCCTTTAATCTGGGGGCGAGTAACGATAACCTGGAAGAACTCCTCAATGCCGATTATTCCACCTTTGCAGGGATTAAAATATTCATGGGTTCTTCCACCGGGAATATGCTGGTTGATGACCTGCGTGTTCTCGAACGGATCTTTTCCGACGTGCCACATTTGCTCATTACCCATTGCGAAGATGAAGCCACGATCCGCGCGAATATGGCCATGTATGAAGCCCGTTACGGAGAAAATATCCCGGCTTCTGCCCATCCGCTCATTCGCAGTGAAGAAGCCTGTTACCTCAGTAGCAGCAGTGCCGTTGCCCTGGCGAAAAAGCATGAAAGCCGCCTGCATGTGTATCATATCTCCACAGCTAAGGAATGCCTCCTCTTTTCCAATGACCTGCCCCTGGCTAAGAAAAAAATTACCGCCGAAGCCTGTGTTCACCATCTTTGGTTCAGTGATGCCGACTATGCCGAAAAGGGTAATTTTATCAAATGGAACCCGGCCATAAAAACTGCCGACGACAGAGCCGGGATCTGGCAGGCGGTTCTGGATAACCGGATCGATGTGATCGCCACCGACCATGCTCCGCATACCCGGGAAGAAAAAATGCAGCCTTATGCCCAGGCACCCTCCGGAGGTCCCCTGGTTCAGCATGCATTGCAAGCCATGGCCGACAAGGTGCTGGATGGCGTGTTAAGCCTGGAGACCCTGGTTGAAAAAATGTGCCATAACCCGGCTATCCTGTTTCGGATCAAAGACCGCGGCTTTGTGCGCGAAGGGTATTATGCCGACCTCTGCGTATTGGATATGAACACCCCGCAGCAGGTTACCGAAGCTTCCCTTCTGTCTAAATGCGCCTGGTCGCCCTTTGAAGGGCATACCTTCCGCTCTGCTGTTGCCGGTACCTGGGTTAATGGCGTCCAGGTATGGGATGGGAAACAATTATTTGACAGTACCATGACCAAAAGACTCGAGTTTTTGACACTCTGATGATAACTCCGTTTGGGGGAACAAGATGTAGCACCTATTTTTGAATCATGAGTTTAGAAGTAACTGGAAAAATCGTTCAGGTGATGGACGAGGTAAACGGAACCAGCGCCCGTGGAAACTGGAAAAAGCAGGAATTCGTTATCGAAACCGCTGAGCAATATCCTAAAAAAATATGCCTGTCGGTTTGGGGCGATAAAGTTGAAGCCTTAAAACAATTTAAACCGGGAGCCAATGTTACTGCAAGCATCAATCTGGAATCCCGCGAGTTTAACGGCCGCTGGTACACCGATGTGCGTGCATGGCGCCTGCAGGCTGCTGTAGAAGGTGCTGAAGGCGGGCAGTTTGAAGCCCATCCGCAGGAATTCGGTCAGGAAAATAACGAAAACTACACTGCTACCGAAGCCGACGACCTTCCTTTCTAGGATGTGTTATCTTGCGGAAATGAAGAGAAGTTTAATTCTCCTGCTGCTTTTGGTAGCCATACCAAAGCTTTACGCGCAAAGTGCGTTGCTTCCTTATGATGAAGAAGACTACGGTCGCATTCATCGTCTGGAGATCAGGATCAAACAATTCTCTCCTTTTTTCCACACTAGTGTTGCACCCTTTTTTCGTGAGGATATAGCCCGCTTTGCAGACAGTTTTATTATCCAGGGAAACCCGATCGGTCACCGGGATTTCCAATTCCTTAATTATTTGCAGATAGATAACCCCGAATGGTCGCGCTCCGAATCCGGTAAACGCAAAGCCTTTTGGGGTATTTTTTATCCGGAAAAAGCGGCCTTTGTTTACCATGAAGAGAATAATTTCGCGGTTCGCGTAAACCCCATCCTCAACCTGCAAACAGGAAGGGATCTTACCCGGAAGGAAGACCTGTATATCAATACACGGGGTGCTGAAATTCACGGGCATATCGGTAAAAAGGTGGGCTTTTATTCCTACCTCACTGAAAACCAGGTAAGGGCACCTTATTATCTGCGGCAATGGACCTCCTATGTTGGATCGTACCCGGGAGCCGGACTAACCAAAACCTTTAAAGGGAACGGCTACGATTTTTTGCAGGCCAGGGGATATATTACCTTTTCGCCGGTAAAGGATATCATCCGTTTTCAATTCGGACATGACCGTAATTTTATTGTCGATGGATACCGGAGTTTTATCCTAAGCGATTTTGGTAAGGAATACCTCTTCCTGAAGATCAATACCAAAGTTTGGAAGCTGAACTACCAGAACATATTTGCCGAAATGACCGAGCAGGTTAGCGGTGGCGAATCCACCAAAACCAGGAGAAAATATGTGGCCCTGCATCATCTTTCCATAAATATTCTCAAAAACCTGAATGTCGGATTATTTGAAACCATCGTGTTTGACCGTACCGACAGCAATGGGGTGAACAGTGGTTTCGAAGCGAATTACCTCAATCCGGTCATTTTTTACCGCTCGGTTGAACATGGCCTGAACAGCAGCGACAATGCCATGATAGGCTTAAATGCCAAATGGAATTTTTTGCGGCATTTTTCCCTGTACGGACAGCTTACCCTCGACGAATTTAAACTGGACGAATACCGGAACAACCAGGGTTGGTGGGCCAATAAATACGCCGCGCAAATTGGGTTAAAAGCCATAGACGTGGGCTTGCAGAATCTTGACCTGCAATATGAATTCAATACCGCACGGCCGTATACTTTCATGCACTTTAAACAAACCCAGAATTATGTGCATTTCCGTACCCCCCTCGGCCACCCGCTGGGAGCGAATTTCAGGGAGCATGTAGCCTTGGTGACATACCGCCCTACAAAAAAACTGGGTCTTTATGTGACCTATATCTATTCAGAAAAAGGCCTGGATATTGACACCCTGAACTGGGGGGGAGATATCATGAGAAAGGATTATACCACCTATGTTCAGGAGTACGGCAATACCATCGCCCAGGGGGAAAAGACCAAAGTGAGTTTGCTCGAGATCCGCCTGGCTTACCAGATCGCCCACCGCATGTTCATTGAAACCAGCTGGTTTTACCGGGATTCGAAAAGCAGTTTGGCAGCCTACACACACCGGTCGTCGATATTTAATGTCGGGTTCCGGATGAATTTTGCGAGGCCGAGGAATTTATTCTAGTCCATGGACCATAGACCATGGTCCATGGCGGGGGACTGGAAAATCTGAAGTTCCAAGCTCCAAAACCCAAGTTCCAATTTTTTAATGCCTAAAATAGCAAGAATCATTTAAATTGAAGTTACGGTCAAGCTTTACTGTATTATAACTTTATGGCTATAGCGGATGTCACCCTGCCCACATTGAAGATAGTAAAGACCGGGAGGGAACTCGCCTAGATTCAGTGTATGATTCAAATTTTCCGAAACTGAAAGAAGCAACACTCCTTGCACCGTATACAATTTTATGGTGCAGGGTATTTCTGCCCGAACATGGAGCAAGTCTTCTGTGGGATTGGGATAAACATAAATCCTTGGGTTACGTGCTTCGTGAAGGGAACTCGGATTCCAATACGTGGGCTTTAGGCTGTCGGAGCATGATTCACAAAAATTAATTGTCTTAGCACAAAGCACATACAGGTTCGCGTCTGCGGTATCGATATTTATTTCACCCCAAGTTCCCATATAGACACCGTTTTTAAACCAGCTCAATGTTGAGTGGGTAAAGTGGTTGTTCGCTATCAGTCGATTTTCAATTTGCTGAATTTGGGGTTTAGGATGACTTTCAATTCGATGAAGCACCGAGTCGGTTCGGGTCTGCCAGGCAAATTGAATGCATTGAAGATCGGTTACGGCAAAATTTACCTGGGGTTTGGGAAGAGGAAAATAAGTTCCATAAAGTTGAAAATAAATTACAAGTTCAATTTGATTTGTGTCTCCTGTTGTGAATTCATAGGTTACTGTTTGATTCCGTAGGCCTTTTAAAGGAATAACAGGGCTCCATTGTCCGCTATTGATATAAATCTGAATTGGTATAGTTTGGGTTTGTGCAAAGGCCATGGTCGAATATCGAAAACTAAAACGATACCGTGAATACGGTTTTACATCCAGCTTTTGGGACCATATTATTTTTCCCATGTCCTCTTCCAAAATTTGCATGTAACCTGGATTTCCCACGACGACATTTACATTGGCTGAATGGAGACTGTCCGATACTTCAAAACGGCCATTCCAGACGATGTTACTGCTATCAATTGTTTGATTCGGAGTGGATTTGAAACCCGTATCTACAGGACTCTTTACCCAGAAGCCACCTGAAAGTAAGTCGGCTGTATCAGCAAGACCATGCCACCTGCGAATCTCTACTGTGTCACCAATAAAAACACTGTCTTCATTGCATTTCAGATGATTAAATTCATTTAGAATACTTTGTTTCAACGCATCGTTCCAAAGCTGATATACCTGGATCGTCTTGAAATTTTTAGCAAAACTGAAAGCAACAAGTTCACTGTATCCATTGCTATTTAGATCTACCGGCAATAAACACCAATCTTGAAAATCAAAGCCTTGCGGAAGGGTAGTTTTGACGTGTTGCCTGGAGAATTTTCCTGTATCAGTCCAATTCAATATTGAAGAGGTCGCTGTTGGATATTTTGGATGCGTATCCAGTGCATCAGGAATGGAATCGTAATTTAGATCGGCAAAAAAAACCGGACTGAAATAGTAATCGAAAGGTAGGATCTGATGGAGCAATGTATCGACAAAGGGATCATTTGGAAAATAGTGCCTTTCTAAGTAGGTTGAGTTATTCGAGAGGAAACATGCAGGTTCGCCATTTTTTATTTTATCTACATTAAGCCTGTTTCTTCCTATTCCATCCTGATGCCAGATTCTGTTCGAAACGGGAAATGCAATTGTATCGGACACAAAAGACTGACCCATGAAGAATAAAATTCCCGAATCAAATCCCAAGGCAATGTCAAGCCTCCCATCCTGATTCAAATCGGCGCAGGCTAGTTCATAATAGGTGTGACTTGGCAGATGAAAATGTTGAACAAGGGGTTGAGGCATTTTCCAGTTGCTCACCTGAAGCAAATGCAAGTCTTCCGGAGTGCTTATGATTAATTCACTGATTCCGTTTTGGTCAATATCACAAATAGCCATGCCCGCAATATTTAAGTCAAAGGCAAGAATGGGTTCCCAATTAAAGCTCAGTTCCCCACTTTCAAGTATCATGTTCCTGAGTAAAACCAATTCCTTCTGGTTAGCGACTATAATATCAATGTCGCCATCCGCATCAACATCCGAAGCCAGGCTACGAGAAATTGAAAATGTCAGGCTATCCGGTATTACAACATGGTGAATCTCAAAATTAATTTTGAAGTTCCGGCTTGTATTAAGCAATAGACCTAGCGGTGAATGCAATTCAGCTCCGGCGGTATTTGGAAGTGCAATATCAGGCAGCCCGTCTAAATTATAATCAGCAATAAGTGGTTTAGAAAAGGGGTACTGATACGATAAAGAAAAAAGTTCGGTAAAGCTGGGTTCAGCTTTCCATTCAAAAGATACGTACCATGGAGAGAATTTTTTGTGCCCGTGGTAAATCTTATCCTGATACGAAATTGAAATCGGACCGTATCCTGCGCCAAAAGGAACCTTGCAATAAACGGTGTCATTTTGAAAGAGCTCAGCGGAAATTACCTTGTGAGCAAAATGGACCCAAGGCAGCCCGATGCTTACAGGTACCGGAAAGTAAATAGCAATCCGTTCACCCTGATAAGCTTTTGAAGGATAGTCGATTTGCCCAAATCCTGCCAGTTGTACACTCGAGAAAATCAGGGTCAAAAAGCAGGTCCTCATTTTCCATAGAGTCCCAATAGTATTGGTACGTTGCTTCAATTATCCACTGATCTCAAAAAGCAATGGTCCATGGTCTATCGTCCATGGACTTTCAAGGTACTTTCCCTATTTTTGACCCAGATGAAATTTCTCAATCCTCAGTTCCTCTGGGCATTCGGGGTCCTGGCCATCCCCATCATCATCCATCTTTTTAATTTCCGACGCTTTAAAAAGGTCATGTTCCCGAATTTGCGCTTCCTGGAGGAGGTCCAGATCCAGAACAAAAACAAACAACAGCTCAAAAAATGGCTGGTATTGGCTGCCCGGTTATTTGCCCTGTCGTTTTTGGTCCTGGCCTTTGCCGGTCCTTTTATTCCGGGTAAAGACGACAAAGCAGCGGCGGCAGGAAACCTCCTGAGTGTATATATCGACAATTCCTTCAGCATGAACGCGGAAGGCACAGAAGGAGAACTTCTCGAAGTGGCAAAGAACAGGGCAAGGAACCTGGTGAATGCCTATGGGGAAACCGACCGCTTTCAATTGCTTAGCAACGATTTTGAAGGCAGGCATCAAAGGGCCGTCAGCAAAGAAACCTTTTTGCAGTGGGTCGATGAATTGACCTACAGCGCCCGCAGCAGAAACCTTTCAGAAGTATTTGAAAGGCAGAAAAATATCCTTCAAAATGAAACCAATACCTATACCCGCAACCTGGCCTTCCAGATCAGTGATTTTCAGAAGTCGGTGAGTGATCTGGAAAATATCCGGGGCGACAGCACCATTGCCCTTTATTTTATTCCCCTCGAAGCCAATTCTCGGAGCAATATTTCAGTCGACAGCCTCTGGTTCGATACACCCTATATCCGGGGAGGAGAATCTTCCATCCTTCATGTTTTATTAAAAAATTATGGAAGCGAAGACCTGCAAAACAGCACGGTAACCCTGTCTGTTAATGGCGTACAAAAAGGATTGGCGGCCCTCGAAATAGGGGCAGGACTCGAAAAAGTCGTGGATATCGCCTTTACTCCTGAAAAGGAAGGTTGGAATCAGGTTCTTGTTCAAATCCAGGATTTCCCCATCGTATTTGATGACAAGCTGTACTTCTCCTTCGAAGTAAGAAACTCCCGAAAAGTTCTTCATATCGCACCCGACGCAAAGCCTTCAAAAGAGGTGGAAGCTGTATTTAAAACGGATCCCTTTTTTCTTTACGAAACGGCTTCTTCCAAACAACTCGATTACCGGTCCTTTGGCGATTACGACCTGATCCTTGTTCAGGAACTAACGGAAATGAGCTCCGGACTGATCTCCGAATTAAAAAAATATGCCGAAGAAGGAGGGAGCCTGGTTTTGATCCCGGCCGAAACAAATCCCGAAGCCATGAATGCACTTGCCTCCAGTTTCGGACTTCCACTTTTAGGAAATGCCATCGCAGTGGCTGGGGAGATCAATGCGGTCAATACCGATCATCCCGTCTATAAAGAGATCATCGAAAAAATGAATGAGCGCATGGCCTATCCGGCCTTGTACCGCTATTATCCCTGGCAAACTCCCGCATCCGGTTCCTATGAAAACCTGCTCAGCACCCGGCAGGGAGTGCCCATTCTCAGTTTGTTCCAAAAGGGAAAAGGACAGGTGTATTACTTGTCAGTAGCCCTCTCGCAGGACTGGAGCAGTTTAACGCGGCATTTCCTGTTTCCGGCAACCCTCTTGCAGGCCGGCTTCCGGAGTATTCCCGGACAGTCATTGTATTACCCGATAGGCACGACCATGTTGGTCCCGTTGCGAAAAGAGCGGGGAACCAAAGAAGATATCATTGAGATGGAAGGGGAGGCAGGCGTTTTTATTCCCGAAATAGTCGTTCGCAATAACAGCCAGTTTTTGCGCCTGGATGAAACCCAACAAACAGCCGGCTCATTTTGGTTAAAGAAAAAAGGGGAGAAGGAACAGCTTCAATCGGTAAGTTTGAACTACGACCGCAAAGAAAGCCAGACAGAAATCTGGAAAGGCGATGAGCTGGCCGCACGGATGACTCCCGGTACCCAGGTGCAGGTGATCGATGGAAATGCAGAAAGCCTCGGGAAAACGATACGTGAAATGGACAGCGGCAAACAATTGTGGAAACTCGCCGTGTTTTTAACCTTGCTCTTTATTGCAATTGAAATACTTTTGCTTAGATTTCTGAAAACAGCATGACCCAGCTCATTCTCAAACAGGTTCGGATCATCGATCCCCAATCCCCCTTCCATCAAAAGACCCGGGATATTTTTATTTCCGAAGGAAAAATAAAAGAAATAGCTTCATCCATAACACAAAAAGGAGTGGAGCAGATCGATGGAAAAGGGTGCCTTGTTTCTCCGGGTTGGCTGGATATGCGGGCTAATTTTCGTGACCCGGGATTTGAATTCAAAGAAGACCTTAAGAGCGGTGCCAAAGCAGCAGCAGCAGGTGGTTTTACAGCCGTAGCCCTTTTGCCCGACACCTATCCCGTGCTTCAATCCAAATCAGAGATCGAATACATCCGCAATACCTCCTCCCGTTTACCTATTGACGCCCTTCCCATGGGTGCGATAAGCAAAGACCTTGAGGGGACTGAGATAACTGAAATGTTCGATATGCACCAGAGTGGTGCGGTGGCTTTTTCCAATGCGAATAGCTCCATAAAGGCAGGTGTCATGCAAAGGGCGCTGCTGTATGTAAGAGGATTTGATGGACTTTTATGTGTGCAATCCGATGAAGGCAGTATTTCGGCCAACGGACAAATGCACGAAGGCTACCAAAGCACTTTACTCGGGCTCAAAGGCATACCCGACCATGCCGAAACCATTGCCCTGGAAAGGGATCTGGCCCTATTGAGGTATACCGGAGGCAAGATCCATTTTTCCCATATTTCTACCGAAGGAGCGGTTAAACTCATTCGTGCCGCTAAAAAAGAAGGCCTTCAGGTAAGTTGCGATGTGGCGGTTCATCAGCTTTTGTATGATGACAGTCATCTCGAAGATTACGATAGCCGCTATAAGGTATTTCCTCCCTTTCGCACCAAAAACCATATCAAGGCATTAAAAAATGCGGTGCTGGACGGAACCATCGATGCGGTTGTATCCGACCATCATCCGGAAGATACCGAACACAAGGAAGTGGAATTTGATTATGCCTCTTTCGGTATCAGCAGCATCCAAACCGTGCTCCCAAGTTTGCTGGCTGCTCTTCCGGGTATTAGCGATGAGCGTTTGGTTGAGGTACTCAGCCATAATCCGCGTAAAATATTAAATCAGGAACTGAAGGGGATCGCGGTAGGAAATTCAGCGAATCTTACGGTTTTTGACAGGGAAGGGTCCTGGACCCTGAACAAAGCGAGCAATCGTTCAAAATCCATTTATAGTCCCTTATGGATGAAGGAATTAAAAGGGAAAACACTAGGAACTTTTTGCAAAGGAAAATGGAATCAGGCATGAACCAGATCATACCCCCGATAAATAATGCCGTGCATGCCATGATACATGGTTTTGTGGAAGGGTCGGAGGGTTTACCGAAAGAAGAAGGCAAACAGCTACTGGAAAGGATCATTACTCTACTCGGCCGCAGCGGAGATTTTAAAAGCAAACTGGCTGATCTGGACAAAAGCCTGGACGAGCACCCGGCTTTTGAACCCCTCTATCACTACCTTTTCGACCTCTTGATGTTGAGTTTTATTGCTTCCGACGCGGCTCAGTTGGACGAAAACTACCTTGATTCGGGAGAATGGACAAAAATAGAAGACGAAACCAGCGATCGTGGAAGCGAGCTGCTCAACCTCTATATCTACTTGTCGGAAGCCCATGCCCAGGAAATACCTGTAGACCTGAATGATTACCTCACTGAATTTTTATTGGCCGATGATGATCTATACCAGGACGATTTTGTGGTGTATGAGGAAATTATCAGCAATGAAGATATTGCCGATGCATCCATCTCTGAAATACTGCAGTTAGGAGAAAAAGTAGAGACAGAAGAGCTCACCGAAATATATGTACCCCTTCTTGCATTTTTTAATACCCATGAAAGCAGGGAAGAAGTGAAAAAAGCCCTCCTTGGCTCCCGGCATCAAAAGGCGCTGCACATTGCACTTTATGGCACCTTATGTGCATTTGCAGATGGATTACAAGCATCCTGATCTATGGCTGTTCATGCCCATGAAGAAAGTTTAAAAAAAACGATCCGGCAAATTCCTGATTCGCCGGGTATCTACAAATATTTTGACGACAGCAATGAACTGATCTATATCGGTAAGGCAAAAAGCCTGAAAAAAAGGGTCAGTTCCTATTTCAATAAAAATCATTACGAAAACCGCAAAACCGCTGTAATGGTAAGCCGGATCAGGCGAATCGAATTTGCCCTGGTCGACTCGGAGATCGATGCCCTTTTACTGGAAAACAGCCTCATTAAAGAATACAAACCCAAGTACAATATCAGCCTGAAGGACGATAAAACGTATCCTTTTATTCGCATTACCAAAGACCGCTTTCCCAAAGTATTCCCTACGCGTACCCTTGTCCGGGATGGATCCGAATATTTTGGTCCCTATGCCTCCGGACGTATGATGCATACCATCCTTGACATGGTACGGCAACTTTATCCCCTGAGGAATTGCAACCTGAACCTGAGCGAAAAAAATATCCGGGCAGGAAAATTTAAGGTTTGCCTGGAATACCATATCGGCAACTGCAAAGGTCCTTGTGAAGGCCTGCAAAGTGAAGCAGACTATATGTCCTCCCTTGAACAGGTTCGTAAAATTTTGAAAGGCAGTATTGGTGAAGCGGTGAATCACCTGAAAGAATCCATGCAGGCTGCTTCCGATTCCTGGCAGTTCGAACAGGCCGAGTTTTTTCGGAAAAAGCTGGAAATGCTTGAGAACTACCAGAGTAAAAGCACCATAGTAAGCCATTCCATTCACGATGTGGATGTATTTACCATCGCCTCGGAAGGGAATTACGCATTTGTTAATTTTATGAAGGTGATCAATGGCATGATCATCCAAACCCAGACCATCGAACTTAAAAAGAACCTGGATGAAAGTAGGGAAGAGTTGCTGAGCCTGGCTATCGGGGAGATCAGGGCCCGTTACAACAGCACCAGTCGCGAGATACTGGTGCCCTTTCATCCCGATATCAGTGATGAATCTATCCGGTTTACCATCCCTAAAATTGGCGATAAAAAGAAGCTGCTCGACCTGTCGGAAAAGAATGTGCGCTACTACATGCGCGACAGGATGGAACAATACGAAAAACTGAATCCCGAGGTTAAGGTTGAGCGACTTTTGAACCAGATGAAAGAAGACCTGCGTTTAACCGAACTTCCCCATCATATCGAATGTTTTGATAATTCCAATTTGATGGGAACCTACCCGGTATCGGCCTGCGTGGTCTTCAGGGATGGAAAGCCAGCCAAAAAAGATTACCGCCATTTTAATATTGAAACGGTTACAGGGCCTGATGATTTTGCCACCATGAAAGAGGTACTTACCCGGCGCTATAGCCGTATGATGGAAGAAGGAGAAGCCTTGCCGCAGTTGGTGGTGATCGATGGAGGAAAAGGCCAGCTAAGCGCCTCCGTTGCTGCTTTAAGGGAGATCGGGGCTTACGGGAAAATGGCCATCATTGGTATTGCCAAAAGGCTGGAGGAGATCTACTACCCCGAAGATCCTTTTCCGATGCTGATCGATAAAAAGTCAGAAACACTGAAGGTTATTCAACAGATGCGTGATGAAGCCCACCGTTTTGGCATTACGCATCACCGCAAACGCCGCAATAAGGGAACCCTTAAAACAGAGCTGACTGAAATAAAAGGTATTGGAGGAGAAACGGCAAAAATGTTATTGACCCATTTCCGTTCCATTAAAAAGGTAAGTGAAGCTTCTGAAACAGAGTTGGCAGTGGTTTTAGGCAAGGCAAAAGCCAAACGTGTATTCGCTTATTTTAACCAAAGTCTGGAATGACATACCTGACTATCGAAAAGGGGGCTTACGCGGAATGGAAAGACCGGGGAAGTCGCTTTTATGCATTTGCCTATCCGGTGCAATCGGAAGAGGAGATAAAAGTATTTTTACAGGAATTAAAAGAAAAATATCCGGATGCTACCCACCATTGCTACGCCTGGGTTCTGGGTGCCGACAGGAGTCGCTTTCGCGCCAACGACGATGGTGAACCCGGACATTCAGCAGGAACACCTATACTGCGCCAGATCCATTCCTTCGGGCTCACGAATGTGCTGGTAGTAGTGGTGCGCTATTATGGAGGAGTAAATTTAGGGGTTCCGGGACTTATTCAATCCTATGGCAACGCAACGCGATCGGCACTTGAAGCGTCATCTCTCATAGAATGTAAGGAACAGAAGCAGGCTGTATTGCGCTTTCCATTTGGGGAAGAGGGAAATGCGTATCATTTGGTATACAAATTGAACGCCAAGGTGGACGCATTGAAACATGAGCCGGAGCCCGTGCTTTATATTCAGTACGATGCCGATAAAACAAAGGAGTTAACAGAATGGCTGGCCAAATACCCAAATATAAAAGTCTCAGGAGTATGAAGAGAGGGTTGATGATGATGATAATCTTGTCTGGTATCCAGGCAAATGCCCAGTTTTTGGAAGAGATGCCGAAACAGGTATTCTTTTCTTCACCTATAGCGATCAAAGAACTCCCGGGATCAACACAGGTCCTTGATCAGGTTTTGGCCCATATTCCTGAACCTTCGCTGAAAACCGAGAACTTTAGCTTGCTAACCTACCGGGAAAGCCCTGTCGGATACCATTATTTGTATCAGTTTCAATTACTGGGAATACCGGTAGAAGACCAATACATCCGGGTTTTCGTTGACAAAAAGTTCACTTTGCGGCAGCTTATCTGGCAAATACGCGGAACACATCTTCCGGCTACAGCGTCATTTGGAGATAGCGAAACCCTCCGTTCACGTTTAACAGATTTCGAACATGTTGGTGAGATCAGCAAGGTTTGGAAATACCGGCCTGGAGGATGGCAGGCGCTTTTGAAAGTCAGCGTGATCGAAGACATTGCCGCTTTTGCTGAATACCATTATTATGACGCGAATTACCAGGAGGTTTACCGCATCGACAATGCCGCCCGCTTCGAAGGCAAAGACAGTGTGATCCAGGCCAATGTCTTTTTTCCTGACCCACTGACCTCAGCAGGGGTTCCTTATGGAGGAGCCTTTTTGGATTTTAATGATGCCGATTCTCCTTCCCTGAACAATGAGCGGGTATGGCGTCCGGTTATTGTTGACTTTTTTAATGACAGCCTTTTTTTACGCGATTCGGTGCTTCATTTTGTAGAGCTGGAAAATCCGGTAAGTCAACAACCCGTCCTGCTTGGTCCATTGGCTGATTTTACACGAAACCAGCAGGAATTTGAGTTTGTCAATTCCTATTATCACCTCCAATCATGGATAAGAAGGGTGCATGATCTGGGTTATCCCTTACCCGGACAAACCATTCAGGTCGACCCGCATGCTGCCAACGGGGCCGACGTATCGGGCTTCACCCCGGCATTTGGCGAAATGGCATTGCTCTTCGGTGAAGGCGGTATTGATGACGCAGAAGATGCAGATGTGGTGGTTCATGAACTGGGACATGCACTGTCCTATTCGGTTACACCGGGCACGAATAATGGACTGGAACGCACTTCTTTTGAAGAAGGCAACTGCGATTATTTTGCCATGTCTTATTCGCGGCAGATCAACAATTTTGGCTGGGAAAAAACCTTTAACTGGGATGGAAATGTGACCTGGCAGGGGCGTACGGTGACCACAGATAAAAAAATGCCGGATGATTATACTTCGAACAAGTACAGCAATGCCGAAGTATGGGTAGCTGCCCTGAGGGAGATCTACGACAGCGTGGGGCCAGATATAAGCGACCGGCTTGTTTTATGTGCCTTGTACAACCAGGTTACTAATATGACCTTCTATCAAATGGCCAACAACTGCCTGCAATGCGATTCGATCCTGAATAATGGCGTAAATCACGCACGCATATTCAATGCCATGAATACCCGTGGCCTGGCTTTCCCTCTTGGGTTTAAGGAGCCGGCTCAATCCGGCTGGACCCTTTTAAATTCGGCCGGCTTCGCCTTTCGGGGGGAGGCGCTCAGGGTAGATTTCGGAGGGCATCCTGTCAGCGGAATGGCAGAGGTGTACGATATTCAGGGAAAACTCCTCTATACCGTACGTCTGGATGATGCGCTCTATTTCGAACTGGACGAGCCTATAAATGAAAAAGGTTTGTACCTGTTGCGTATACACAGCGATACAAACCTTTCTATGACATATCGGATAGCCCGGCACTAATACCCTGCCGCACCTACCGTGGATAGTTCACGTGGTTCAACAACGATAACGGGTATGCTGCTATTCCGGATGATCTTTTCGGAGAGAGAGGAACTGAAAAAGCCTGAATCCCGATCATTCATGATAACGATGATATCGGCATTTTTTTCTTTTGCATAATCGATGGTTATCTGGTCAACCTTGCCCCCTAATTCGAAATGATAACTGCATTTTACCCCTTTTTCGGTCATGAATTTATCAGCCTGGTGGGCATAGGATTTTACCCGGCGTTGTTCTTCATCACTTTTTCCGCTCACGGCGATAATATCAACTACTGCACCGAAATGTTTGGCTAATTCCACGGCAATTGGCACTTTCTGACGTGTTTCGGGTTTGTCGTGGATCGGCATAACAATATGTTTTACCGGTTTTGAACTAAAATCATCCTTAACGGTCAGGACAGGAATGTCTAACGCATTAACGATAGTTTGCGAATTTTTGTCGGCCGGCACGATCAGCAGATCAGCCCCCAACTCTCTCACTGTTTGAATAATGGCTTTTGCGGATTCGTTTGATTTTCTGATGATCTCGAATTTCACATTTCCATGCGTTGCTTTTTCCTCAATAAGTGCTTCGTATACCGCACAATTGTCATCGAAGCAGATAAGATGAAGGGTACATCCGAATACTTTTGAAAGGTTTAAAGCGGCATCCAGGGTTCCCGGATGTAAGCCGTCGCTGCGAACGCCGATGGCTATTTTCGTAAAGTCTGTTTTCATAGGCTTTTGGTAGCTATATCTCGTGTAAGTTAATTCAATAACGTGAATTTACAAAGTTTATTCCTTTTAAGCACAACTTTTTCGGGTGCCAAAATCCTTATATTCGCGCACATTTTAAGAATCAAGCATCATGAAAGAAGTGTATATCATTTCCGCTGTAAGAACCCCGATTGGTAGTTTTGGTGGGGCTTTGTCAACTGTTCCTGCAACCCGCCTGGGAGCGACGGCCATTAAAGCAGCTATTGAAAAAGCAGGAATTGACGCTAAGTTGGTAAACGAAGTTTTTATGGGTTGTGTGTTACAGGCCGGACTCGGACAGGCTCCTGCCCGGCAGGCCGCCCTTTTCGCGGGCTTATCGAATGAAGTTCCCTGCACAACCGTCAATAAAGTATGTGCAAGCGGAATGAAATCCGTGATGCTTGCAGCGCAATCGATTATGACAGGTGACAATGATATCGTGGTTGCCGGAGGAATGGAGAACATGTCGATGGTGCCCCATTATTTGCAGGCACGTAACGGTACGAAATTGGGTAATATCACCATGACAGACGGACTCGTTCATGATGGGCTCACCGATGTGTACAACAATTACCACATGGGGAATGCCGCCGAACTTTGCGCGACCGAATGCAAAATTTCGAGGGAAGAGCAGGATGCATATGCCATCGAATCCTACAAACGTTCCGCTGCTGCCTGGGAAGCCGGTAAATTTGCAGCCGAAGTAGTGCCCGTGGAAGTTCCCCAGCGCAAAGGCGATCCGATCATCGTAAACAAAGACGAAGAATTCTCCAATGTAAAATTTGATAAAATTGCCCAACTGAGCCCTGTATTTCAAAAAACAGGAACAGTAACTGCGGCCAATGCCTCCAACTTAAATGACGGAGCCGCTGCTTTGGTATTGATGAGCAAGGAAAAAGCGGAAGAATTGGGCTTAAAACCTATCGCCGTGGTTCGTGGCTTTGCTGATGCCGCCCAGGCACCGGAATGGTTTACCACTGCACCATCCAAAGCACTTCCTAAGGCAGCTGCGAAAGCCGGTATTCGTCTGGAAGATGTGGATCTTTTTGAGATCAATGAGGCCTTTTCAGTCGTAGCGATCGCAAATAACCAGATCTTAAAACTGGATCCGGCCAAAGTAAATGCGAACGGTGGAGCCGTTTCTCTTGGTCACCCTTTGGGATGTAGTGGTGCCCGTATTCTGGTTACCCTTATCCATGGCTTACATGCGGCCAACAAAAAACTCGGAGCCGCTGCCATTTGTAACGGTGGAGGTGGAGCCTCTGCCTTTGTTTTGGAAGCGGTTTAGGCCGTTGATTTAATTAAGCCGCGTGAAATTTTAAATTGGAACGATTTTTCTGTGGTGAAAGGGGTTCTGGGTTCTGGGTTCTGGACCTTGCACATTATACCAATGTTAGGCAATGAATCGTTAAGGCAATGAATGGTATCCTCAATTTACTCGTGCTTAAGCCACTATGGTCCATGGTCTATGGTCTATGGTCCCGAAGTGCGACGAACTCTGGAATGAAATACAGCTTCCTTCTTTTCTTTTGCCTCACGAATGCCCTGACAGCCCAGGACATGACCATCGACCGCTATTCCTGGCGACTGGCGGCTTTGGGGTACGATATGGTGGAATGCCGGCTGGATAAGGATCGCGATTCCTGCCTGGAGTTGTTCAACCAGAATATGGATAGCCTGATCACCCTGCCGCGGTCCTATGCGCATCGTTTCGATTCAGTAAAGAATGTTCGTATCCTTGATGCTCCTGATCAAAAGTTCCGGCTATTGACCTGGGGCTTTCGGCATCCGAATGATTCCTTTTCGTTTTTCGGTATTTTGCAATACGCAGATGAAAACCGGGCGCCGGTTTATTTGTCAGACAGTGCCCATCAGTTGGGAAACAGCGATTCGACCTGCATGCTTGAACTTGGCCCGGATGAATGGTTTGGTGCATTGTATTACCAGATCGAAAAGATCACCTACAAGCGGGAATCCTATTATTTACTACTTGGCTGGAACGGAAATACCCTAAAAACCGACAGGAAAATTTTGGATGTACTTTGCTGGAACGAAGCGGATGAACCCCGTTTTGGCCTCCCTGTATTTGACATGGGAAACAAAATGCCCTATCAGAACCGTGTGATCTGGGAGTATAAAAACGGAGCCAATATGGCCTTAAAGATAGAAGCCAAAAAGAAGCTGATCACCTTCGAACATATTGAACCGGCCGATCCGCGTGCAAAGGGCATCTATACCCTCTATTTGCCTGACGGGACCTACGATTTTTTCAAATACAAAAAAGGGATATGGATCAAAGGATCCATGCTTTACGATCACTACAAAAATCCCGGCGGCAATTAATGTCCCCTGAAAAAATTGTCGAGTAATACGGCCGTTGCAACCCCGGCATTTAGAGATTCGGCGGCGCCAAAACGTGGGATACTGATCCTGTTATTCACCAGCCTGAGTACTTCCTCCTTAATTCCCTGGCCCTCATTCCCTACGACCAAAACCGCATCTTGCGAAAGCTGGCTGCGATGCACGTTCTCGCCATCCATAACGGCAGCATAAGTGGGAAGTTTACAGGCAGAAAAAAAGGAATCATCATCGATAAGGAGTTTGACCCGTAAAAAGGAGCCCATGCTTGCATCAATGGTTTTAGGATTAAAAACATCAACCGTGTCGGGCGAACACCATACTTCCTTTAATCCATACCAATCGGCAATACGCAGGATGGTTCCTAAATTTCCCGGGTCACGGATCCCATCCAGATAAAGTTGTATGCCTTCAGAAGGAATATTTTTGGTCCACTCGGGTATTTCAACCACGGCCAGTGCATGCTGCGGTGCCTGGTGATGCGACAAACGCTCCATTTCTTTATCGCTTACCAGGACGCCGTTTTCCGGAAAAGGGTGGGGCGAAAAATCTTTGGTATGATACCAGCTTATTATGTTCCATCCGGAGGCTAATAATTCTTGCACAGACTTATCGCCTTCCACAACAAAATGGTGGTATTTTTGCCTGAATTTCTTAATTCTCAAAGATTGAACGTATTTTATCGCCGCAATAGTGATTCCCATAACAGTCTGTGAACAGAAAGTTTCAAATATATCTATTTTGTCTGCTCACATATGGCTTTAGTGCCTGTTCCGTTACCCGTCACATCGACGATGACGAACATCTCCTGTATCGGGTTAGTTACGACGGCATTCAGGATAAAGAACTTAAATCAGGGCTCTATGAAAACCTGGGTTATCGGGTCAATAAAAAAATCCTGAATGTTTATCCTTTCCATTTGCAAGCCTGGAATTTCGGGAAAGATGGCCGCGATACGGCGAATATCCGGGAGTTTGTGCGCGAAAAAATAGGGGAGAAACCCACCCTCCTCGATTCTTCAAAACTCGCACTGAGTACAGAGAAACTTGAAGTTTACCTGTTCAACAACGGGTATTTTAATGCCATGGTTACGTATGAGGTCCACACCAGAAGGAGAAAAGCCTTTATTAAATATAATATCGTCCTGAACCAGCCCTATACTGTTGGCGACGTTGAATACGCAGTTTACGACCGCGACCTCCATAAGATCATTATGGAAGATACGAGCGGGTCAAAAATTGAGACAGGCGATATTTTTGATACCGAAAAAATGAGCCAGGAACGCGACCGCATCGCCCAGTATGTGCGAAATCGCGGCTATTATTTTTTCAATAAGGAATCCATCTCTTTTGCCGTTGATTCGAACCAGGGCAATCATACCGTGGCCATTATGATCGAGGTGAAAAACCCGGGAATGTTTGAACGCCATGAGGTTTACCAGTTTAGTGAGATCTATGTGGATATTGATTATCCTTACTTTATACCCGGGAAAGACGATTCTACCTTCACCGAAATAGAAGGTATCCACGTCCGGACCCGGGGTATGCCCATTAAAAAGGAGCTGTTTCCTGTTTTCGTAGGGATACGGGGAGGTGACCTGTACAGTGATATTGCGGTGTTTACCACGTATAACCGGCTCTATGGCTTGCAGGTATTTGGAGCTACACGTATTGAAATGACACCGGATACCGGGGCCAAACTGGTTGATGTATACATTTATCTGACTCCGGATCCGACCATGTTGTTTAGTATCGAACCGCAGTTTATTACTTCAGACCAGTCGAGTTCCGTAGCAGCAAGTAATCAGCGGATATGGGGACTCTCCGGTCAGGTTACTTTCCGGAATAAAAACCTCTTTCGGGGGGCTGAATTGTTGGACCTGACTTATTCAGGGGCTGCAGAATTCCAATATACCAACAAGGCCTTTGTGCTTTCCAACATCCAACAAAGTGTAACAACCTCGCTTCAGATCCCGAAATTCCTGTGGATCGAGAATACACGGTTCATCAAAAAAACCGGAGAAAAATTCCCCTGGCAAAGGCCGAACACCAATTTTAATGTTGTTTTTTCCTACCAGTTCAACCCGGATTTTGTTCAGCGAACCTCCATCGTAAACTTCTTTTGGACGGCATCAAGAGGATTTTATTTTTACAAATTCATACCTATGGAATTGAACCTGAACCAGGTAGACATCAGAAGTTCATTTTTGGACTCACTGACTCCTGGTGATAGGGTCTTATTAAGCAGCCTACTCAATCCGAATTTTATTCCATCCAGTCGATTTGAATTGTATTATAATGATAAAGGGCTGTCATTAAGCGGTAATTTTCATCGTTTCAGCTTAACCGTTGAACCAGCGGGCACACTTACGTACTTATCGTTTGGTGCGAATAGTCTGATTCAGGGAAAATCCAAACCACCGGGTGGGTATCAGGTGTTTAATACCAACCTGTTTACGTTTACCAAGGTAGATTTTAATTTGTACTATTACACCGTTCCTGACCCGGATTTCACCTTCGCATACAGGCTGCATACGGGTGTAGCCATACCCTATTTAAATCAGCGTGTTATTCCTTTTGATAAACGCTTTTTTATTGGTGGAGCGAATAGTCTGCGGGGCTGGGCCCCAAGGAGTATTGGTCCGGGAACGTATGGAGGGGCCATGGCCAGTCAGATCGACCGTTCGGGAGAAATTGTGATCGAAGGGTCTGCTGAATTCCGTTTTCGGGTGATCCGTCATTTCCTGGAAGGTGCTCTATTTGCCGATGCCGGTAATATCTGGAATGTGCGTGCCGACAGTGCCCTGGATGGTGCGGAGTTTACCCCTTTATTTTTCAACCAATTCGCATTGAATACAGGAATAGGGGCGCGTTTCGACTTTGAATTTATTTTGGTTCGCCTCGATATGGGTACCCAGCTCCGTGATCCTTCCTTTCCGCTGAATGGAGGATGGGTATTTAATGATTTCAATTATTTCAACCGCCGCGTTACCTTTAACTTTGCCATAGGATATCCTTTCTGATATGTACGCATTACTCAAGCCCATTCTGTTTTCCCTCGACCCGGAGGAAGCCCACTATTTTGCCATGAACGCCTGGCAGATCGCCAATCGATTCGCCTGGCAGCGAAAAGTGATGAAGGCTATTTTCGGAAAGACGGAATTTGACCAACCTGTGGATGTAGCCGGCGTTCGTTTTCCTAACCGTTTGGGACTTGCAGCCGGTTTTGACAAAGATGCACGTTGGGTGGATGCATTGGCCAGCATGGGTTTTGGACATGTGGAAATTGGCACCTTAACACCCCGCCCCCAACCTGGCAATGATAAGCCCCGCTTGTTCCGGTTAACGGACGACCAGGCACTCATTAATCGCATGGGTTTTAATAACCAGGGAGTAGATGTGGCCGCAGCACGTCTGGCGCGGGTTCGGTCGGATATGATCGTGGGTGGTAATATTGGCAAGAATAAGATCACCCCCAACGAAAAGGCCT
>JAKFCJ010000011.1:0-1662 GCA_036676705.1 Bacteroidota bacterium | reverse complement strand
AAAATTTCCTCAGGAATCCCGGTTTGCCTGCACTTTGTCATTACTTCATCGGTGTAAGCCTGAATTTTATCTTCAGAGAACACCAGTGTCTTTCCCACTTTCAACGTGGCTTGCATAGAAGCAAGCTCAAAACAATATTCAAGTTTTGGATCTGGCTTGGGAATCTCTTTTAACCCGTGAAGCTGACCAGCCAGTGTACTGTATTCAGGGTAGCCGGGAATAGCTGCTTCATAAGCCGCTACACTCATATAAACATAAATACGTGATGCAACAGGTGGGGAAAAAATATCATGCACAATCACGTCTGTAACCTGCTTGACAGATTGATGTAAAATATCTGCCTTTTTGAATTCTGCTCTCCATGCGCCATCATCTTTTTTTGCACAACTCTGTGCCATCAGCGCGACCACGATCAGCAACATGCACCACTTTCTCATCATAGTTGTAAGGTTTACCAGTAGGTTTTGTACCAATCCGAAAATTAAAACGCTTTGAGGAAAATAAAAATGATTTCACTCATAAAACACTATTTGACCTCGAAATTAACCCGTTGAGCACCAACCCCATTCAATTTTATTGATCTCCAGCCCGAGGGTAGTTTCACCCTCTGTTGAGTGATCCCTTTTTCGGAAATCTGTAGTCCGCCAAATCCAAAAATAACTGACTGGAGCATTCCCCCGGCCCCGGTCGCAAAATAGGGATTAGTACCGCCCGCAAATTCGGCAAGAACGCCAAAGGGAGGAACCCGGTTTGGTAAATAACTTTTTTGAAAAAGTTCAAACGCCTTTTCCGGGTTATTTAGCCTTGCATGCAGGGTAGCAAGAACGGCTACTCCCATTGCAGGACCTTCAGGTGACATTCGTGGTTCATAATATTTAAGATCTTTCTCAATTTGAGTTCTGTCGGTTATGATATTCAATGGATAGGCCAGCAGGTTTACGTCGGCCTGTTTGATTACCTCGCCATTGTATGTTGCATTTTCCCGGGTGGTGCCATCGGGAAATCTAAGGATCAGTATATTGTCGGCAACGTGTGCCCAATCCGGATCTGGAGTTACACCAAGTTCGGATGCAGCCTTGGTTGCGTACCTCAACGCAGTAATAGCCATGCCGTTAGTGAAGGCATTATTGTCAATGTTTTCCTGCCATTCATTCGCCCCTATTACATTATTGATTTCATATTTTCCCGGCCCCTTTCGTTCCACTCGGCTTGCCCAGAAATCAGCAACTTCCTTAAGCACCGGAAAGCCTCTTTCCTTAAGCCAGACTTTGTCCCTGGTCACCTCGTAATACTTCCAGAACGCCCACCCGACGCATCCGGTAATGTGATGTTGAAAAGGGCCAGTCAATGCCCATACTGGCGTATCCTCGCTGCCCTGATCGGAACTTTCCCAGGGAAACATCGCTCCTTTGTATCCATGCGAAAAAGCATTTTGCTTAGCTGCACCCAAACGTTCAAACCGATATTCAAGAAGTGATTTCGCAATGTCTGGCTGGAGGACCAATAACGGTGGATACATCCACAACTCGGTGTCCCAAAAAACATGTCCGTTATAACCCAGACCAGAAAGTCCCATGGGCGAAAGACTGTACGCAGTTCCTGCTCGGGAAAAGGAGTAAAGATGGTATAACGCAAAACGAATATCTTTCTGGCTTTGTAGAT
>JAKFCJ010000010.1:0-2563 GCA_036676705.1 Bacteroidota bacterium | reverse complement strand
TCGGCGATCTCACTTCCAAAATCCGGTAATACGAAGAAGCTTGTATCCTCTCCCGACTGGGTGATCAATTCGATCCCCTTTTCGGTAAGTTCTATGCTGTTGTTTTTTTCATCGATCACAAAAAACAGTTCGGCATCCACCTTCGGCATTTCCTTCTGGTTGTCGGAAAGATGGTAATTTTCTGTTTTTTGCATGATCGCCTTCATTCCCGGTTCCCCGAGGAATTTGATCAAAGGTTTCATTTTTGGCAAACCACGGTAAGCGCGGTAAAGTTGCATGCCTCCGTTTTTATCATCGCCGGCCTCGATCAAACGTTTGGCATCAGCCAGGGCGGTATTCAGGTATTTTTTCTGGGCATCAACCAGGCGTTGAATACGTGGTTTCAGTTCTGCAAATTCGTGCTGGTCGCCACGGGGCACCGGACCGGAGATGATCAGCGGCGTACGGGCATCATCAATCAATACCGAATCCACCTCATCGATCATGGCATAATGATGTTCGCGTTGTACCAGATCTTCCACATCCCTGGCCATGTTATCCCGCAGGTAATCAAAACCAAATTCGTTATTGGTACCGTAGGTTATATCTGCCTGGTAGGCTTTTCTTCGCTCCGGTGAGTTAGGTTGGGTATAATCCAGGCAATCCACGCTCAATCCATGGAACTGGAACAGCGGTCCGTTCCATTCGCAGTCACGACGAGCCAGGTAATCGTTCACTGTTACGATATGCACCCCGTATCCGCTCAAGGCGTTCAGGTATGCCGGCAGGGTAGATACCAGGGTTTTTCCTTCCCCTGTTCCCATCTCCGCAATTTTTCCCTGGTGAAGAATGATACCACCGATCAGTTGGACATCGTAATGGAGCATATCCCAGTTCACCTGGTTTCCCGCTGCATCCCACTGGTTTTTCCATACCGCACTGCTCCCTTTTATCTCTACAAAGGGCTTGCGGGCCGCCAGGTCTCTGTCAAAATCCGTGGCGTTCACAGTAAGTTCTGTATTTTCCTTAAATCGGCGGGAAGTTTCCTTAACGACAGCAAAAGCCTCTTCCAGGAGTTGATCCAGGATAGCTTCAAGTTTGGTATTGCGGTCCTTTTTTAACTTGTCGAGTTGGGTATAGATGGATTCTTTTTCCGTAAGATCCATATCCAACTCCGTTTCAACACGTTTTTTCAGTCCGCTGATCTCATTTTCTATATCTGACAGATAGTCAGCAATACGCGACTTAAACTCTGCCGTCTTGGCTCTCAACTCATCATTACTGAGTGAAGCATAGGAGTCAAAATGGCTATTTATCTTCTCGATCCGGGGGAGAATGTCTTTTATATCCCGGTCTGATTTGTTTCCAAATATTTTGGAAATTCCTTTAATTATCGATTCAATCATGCACTGCAGCGCTTATAAATGGGCGGTAAAATTAATATAATTTGCCATAGCGCCGTGAAAATAGTCGCTTTATGGCTAGCCAAAATGGTCTAATTTTGTGCCATGAATAGTTTAATCCTTGGTTCCGGAGGTCGGGAACATGCTTTTGCCTGGAAAATTTCACAAAGTCCCCTGAACCAGCATCTCTATATAGCCCCCGGAAATGGGGGAACCGCCCAATACGGAACCAACGTGTCCCTTGATATTTTTGACTTTCCCGCCTTAGGCACATTTTGCCTTGAAAATCATATAAAATTCCTTTTGCCGGGAGGAGAAGACACCCTGGTTGCCGGTATTGTCGATTATTTTAAAAAGGATCCCAAACTGCGGCATATCCATGTTGTCGGACCTGAAAAACAAGGGGCCATGTTGGAAGGTTCCAAGGATTTCGCCAAAGCTTTTATGGTGCGCCATCAAATCCCGACCGCGGCCTACCAGACTTTTAATACCGGCACCCTGGAAGAGGGGAAAGCCTTTTTAGAAACGCTGGAAGCTCCTTATGTTCTTAAAGCGGATGGATTAGCTGCCGGAAAAGGGGTTGTGATCCCGGAGACATTGGAAGAAGCTAAAACCGAACTGCATGCCATGCTCGCCGATGCCAAATTTGGCGCTGCTTCCGCCCGGGTTGTGATCGAAGAATTTTTAAAGGGAATAGAGGTCTCCGTATTTGTTTTAAGCGATGGAAAAAATTATTTCCTGCTGCCGGAGGCCAAGGACTACAAGCGTATTGGCGAGGGCGATACCGGACTGAATACGGGAGGAATGGGCGCCATTTCACCTGTGCCTTTTGTGGATGATACTTTTCTCCAAAAGGTGGAAGAGCGGATCATAAAACCAACCATCAACGGCCTGCAAAAAGACGGTATCGATTACCGGGGCTTTATCTTTTTAGGCCTGATGAATGTGGGCGGGGATCCATATGTGATCGAATACAATGTGCGGATGGGCGATCCTGAAACCGAAACCGTACTACCCCGGCTCGAAAGTGACCTGCTCGAACTGCTTCTGGCTACCTGTGAGCGGACTTTGGGGACAAAATCCGTCAAGATCAGCCCGAAAACATCGGCTACCGTGGTCCTGGTTTCGGGAGGATACCCGGAAGCCTACGCAAAAGGAAAGATGGTACATGGATTGGATCA
>JAKFCJ010000009.1:0-9512 GCA_036676705.1 Bacteroidota bacterium | reverse complement strand
CAGTACAATGACGGCCAATCCGGCTGCGGGTCCGCTTACACCCACCGAAGAACCACTTGCTGCCCCCACCACGATACCCCCGATTATTCCGGCAATGATTCCCGAAAACAGCGGCGCACCGGAGGCCAGGGCGATGCCGAGACAAAGGGGCAGGGCTACAAAGAATACAACGATGCTCGCAGGCAGGTCACTTTTAAATTCCTTGAAAAGATGTTTCATGACGGGCGATTCCTTTGGCTACAAAAATAGGATAAATATTTAAAATGATAGTAAAGCTATCATAAATAATTGCAAAATATTTTTTTCGTATACTTGCACAGGTTTAACACTTGAGTAGGATGAAAGTTCAGTTACGCGTGAATATGAATGAGGCGCTGTTCCTTCGCAACCCGGAAGAAACGGATCTGGGTAAAAAGATCATCAAACACAGCATCCTGCTCATCCATAAAAACGGATTTGAATCGTTCACCTTTAAAAAACTTGCCGAAGAAAGTGGAACCACCGAAGCGAGCATTTACCGGTATTTTGAGAATAAACACCGCTTGCTGATTTACCTCGTAGCCTGGTATTGGTCCTGGCTTGAATACCAGATCAGCTTTCAAACAAATAATATGGCCGATCCGGTTAGCCGGCTTAAAAAGGTGATCAGGCTCCTGACCACTACCGTTGAAGATGATGATACGACCGCCTATGTCAATGAGAGCCTGCTCCATCAGATCGTTATTTCCGAAGGGTCAAAATCTTTCCTGACCAAACATGTGGGCGAGGACAATAAACTCCATTTTTTTAAACCCTATAAAGACCTTTGCGCTGTTATCGGAGGCATGATCCTGGCCTGCGATCCCTCATATAAATATCCCAAATCATTGGCGTCTACCATTGTAGAAATGGCTCATTTTCAGAATTTTTTCATGCATAATCTTCCATCCCTGACGGATTTCGGGGTCAAAAAGGAAGAAAAGGAAATTGTTGCCTTTCTGAATGATCTGGTTTTTACCAGCCTGAACAAAGGCTAAGCAAATTTATTGCGGGTGGCGTTGGCATATTTCACGAGCGTGAGCATAACCGGAACTTCCACAAGAACACCAACTACCGTGGTCAGTGTAGCGCCCGAATCAAATCCGAAGAGCATGATGGCTACAGCTACCGACAATTCAAAAAAGTTACTCGCTCCGATCATGGCTGCCGGAGCGGCAATCCGATGCGGAATTTTCCATTTATAGGCCCATCCATATGCGATAAAAAATATCAGGAAGGTTTGAAGGATAAGGGGAATAGCTACTAAGAGTATGGTCAGAGGATTTTCCAGAATGATCTCTCCCTGAAACGAAAAGATGATGACCAGGGTGAGCAGAAGTCCGCCTATCGTCGTGCTCTTAAATCTTGGAATGAACCTGTTTTCGAAAAAGGTCAGTCCTTTGTTGGCAACCACGGTTCTCCGCGTTACGATGGCCAGCAATAGCGGGATCACCACAAAAAGTACCACGGAAAGCAGCAGGGTATTCCAGGGAATGCTGATGCCACTTATTCCCAGCAGAAAAGACACAATAGGAATAAAGGCGATAAGGATTATCAGGTCGTTAATGGCTACCTGTACCAGTGTATAAGCAGGGTCGCCTTTAGTAAGGTGGCTCCACACAAAGACCATGGCCGTGCAGGGTGCTGCTCCGAGCAAAACGGCACCGGCCAGGTATTCCGTCGCCAATTCCGGTGGCATGATCGCCTTAAAGAGCACAAAGAAAAAAAGCCAGGCGATCCCGAACATGGAAAAAGGCTTAATGAGCCAATTTATGCTCAGGGTGATGATGAGTCCTTTTGGCATTTTAACCGCATTGGCCACACTCCCGAAATCAATTTTAAGCATCATGGGGAAGATCATGACCCAGATCAATACGGCTATAGGAAGGGATACATTGGCGTATTCCCATTGGTTTAACAGTTCAGGAACCTGCGGCAGGAATTTGCCAATCGCTATTCCCGCAACAATACACAGGGCCACCCAAACACTCAGGTAGCGGTCGAAAAAGGAGATCCCTTCCACCTTGTTCATGGTGCAAGTTTAGGGAATTCGGGGGGATGCTGAAAGGACATCTTCTAACCCATGACGTCAGTCATGGGTTAGGGACATCCACATGAGAATCTTAGCCCCCGCAGGAGAGCGGGATTTTAAGGTAGGAACCTATTACTCCGGCCGGCAAGCACTTTCATAGTCGCAGGTCGATGGGTCGCATTCCTGGTAGACGGCAGAAATTAAAAATGATGCAAACTTACCCGAAATCCATCTCAACAACAGGAACTCTTCTTAACGGTTGGCCCGGTGCTTCCACACCCACATCCCAATTCTCCGTCTGCTTTTTTCTCTTCGTCGAGAAGGCAACAGGCATCTGCATTTGAACTTGGCGCTCCTCCACAACAACCTGCTTCGGGTTCATTGTTTTGAACCTCCATGCGGTTCATGGTAATTTTTTGCAACGGGGCAATTGATGATCTTTCCATTTTAATTCGTCTTTAGGTGAATGATTAATTTTCACTCAGAAAGACGTAATGGGAAAAGAATGATGCATGAGAGAGCCTATTCGGGGTCCTTCTTTTTGTGAATAAAGTCCGGCAATAATGGATGGATAAGCTGTCCAACATAGTTTTTAGGGAAAGGTTCCCGTATCCCGAATTTTTCCGGCTCGTGATCCGGACAGGTATAGGTGCCGAAAAGGACATCCATCAAAGGAGAAATATTCGCATAATTTCCTGCGTCGCGATTCAGGTCGTGGTGCCAGTGATGCAGTTCGGGCGAACCAATGACCTTTCTCAAACCTTTTAAAGGCAATCGTACATTGGAATGGATATAGATCGCCCACATGCCGCGAAATGCAATGAGTCCGGCCAACGTTTCAAAGGGAAAACCTAAAATAAAAGCCGGAAGGTTGATGATCCCAATGGTATAGACTGAATCCAAAGGATGTTCACGATGAGCAGCCAACCAGTCCAGATGTTCGGCGCTGTGATGTACCTTATGGAATCGCCATAAAAATCCGACTTTATGCTGCAGGCGATGCCCCCAATAGATCAAAAAATCACTTAATACCACAACTTCCAATACCTGAAGCCACCCAGGCTGTTTTCGAACATTCTCTTGAAAGGATAGAGGTACAATTGTGCTTAATTCGAAACTAAAGTGGCGCAGCACCCAAAGTACAAAAAATCCCCAGATCAGGTATTGCCCAAGAAAATAGAAGAGGTCTGTAAACCAATGGGGCCGGAATATTTTTTGCCCCGATCTGGCCGGAAAAACCTTTTCCATCGGAATAAACAAAAGCGCCAGAAAAATCAGGCTTAGTCCCGTGCCGCCGAGCAGTTTGAGAATGGTCATTTATTCAGGATCACTTACTTAAAGAATCCATAATAATAGAATCCTGGCTCAGCGAATCGGGATCAAATCCGAAATCTGATTTCTCAAACCACTTAAAATCAATCGCTATAGCAGATTTAGACGACATCAAAACCGGATCAACTGGCTTGGGTTCCGTAGGCTTTGCCACCACCGGACTGGTTTTTTTTACCGGAATTACCGAATCAGCTTCAGGGGTGGATACACTATCCGAAGAAATGGCCGGCTTGATCGATGCCGGTTGCAAAATGTGGGGAGTCTCAGGTTTTTTTTCTGAAGCAAATAAGCTGTCAAAATAGCCCGTTTTAAAGGCAATATATCCGCTAAAAAGGAGTAAGAAACCACCAACAGTAAGCACCTTAGTCAAAAGATCTCTTTTCATCATCTTTTCTAATTGTCCTCCCTACTTCCTGTCCTCCCTACTAAAAATTATACCTTACACCAAGCCCACCCTGTGTCCAGAAGAAAAAGGGGTCATCCAAAACTTCCATAAATAGCGTTATATCAGCGAAAACAGAAAAAGGCGCTGTTTTAAAGCGGTATTCCAGTCCGAGCACGCCATCAATACCCAGGTCAATGTCGCTTACTCTTTCTCCCCGGGCATAATACCAGTCAGGATCTCCGTCGAGTTTATACCGATAATCGAAATCATAGGTTTGGAAGCGGAATTGAGCTCCGAGACCATAATACCAATGAAGACCATCGGTGCTTTCTTTTCCTACATTATTGATCGGGTTATTGAACAGATAATGGAGCTGTACTCCCAGCGGTGCACTGGAGCGGTAGCCAATATACTGGTATTCCTTGTAACCGAATTTTTTATCAACGTACCAGTGATCAAAGCGGTCATAATACCAATTGCGAGGGCCCCAAACATGGGTTCGGCCTATACTCAGTTCAAGTGCATTCTTGCTCATGTACTTTTTAACCGTGATCCCGGATGGATCCCCCACTCTGACACCCAGTCCCCAGGTATCCTGGGCATTTACAGCATTGCCGGCTGCTATCAAAGCAATACCAAGCAAAAAAGATTTTAAGTGGTTCATAACAAATAGTTTAGGATTAACTTATTCGATTTTCAGCCCTCATTGCCTGAGTATGTTTAGCTGAAAGGCCTGAAAACCAAGAAGCAAGGTAGGTATTTTCTTTGAGAAACTGCCTATCAATCCCGTCATTTTCCTTAACTTTGCGTCTTCTGATCATGAGCAAAGAATTTCAATTAGATAGCATCGAATCGGCCATTGAGGATATCCGCAATGGAAAGATGATCATCGTAGTCGATGATGAGGACCGGGAAAACGAGGGCGATTTCCTCGCCGCAGCCGAATGTGTCACTCCTGAAATGATCAATTTTATGGCCCGCGAAGGCCGCGGATTGATCTGTGTGCCGCTCACCGAGGAGCGTTGTACCGAACTTGATCTTATCCCCATGGTGGGAACCAACACAGCCACCTACGAAACGGCTTTTACTGTTTCCGTTGACCTTCTTACCCAGGGCGTTACCACCGGCATCTCGGCCAGTGACCGCTCAAAAACCGTCCAGGCGCTGGCGAATATGGAAACGCTGCCAAACGAACTCGGTAAACCCGGACATATCTTTCCGCTAAAAGCCAGAACCGGCGGGGTATTGCGTCGTGCCGGACATACCGAAGCGGCCATCGATTTTGCACGTTTGGCCGGGTTTAAACCCGCAGGCTGTATTGTGGAGATCCTCAACGAAGACGGCACCATGGCGCGCCTGCCTGACCTGGTAAAAGTGGCTGAAAAATTCAACCTGAAACTCGTTACCATCAAAGACCTGATCGAATATCGCCTGCAAAATGAAACGCTTATCCAACGGGAAATATCTGTACAAATGCCAACCGCCTGGGGCGATTTCGATCTGGTAGCCTATAAACAGCTCGATAATGAAATGGAACACCTGGCTCTCATCAAAGGCAGCTGGGCGCCGGATGAACCTGTTTTGGTGCGTGTACACTCCTCCTGCGTAACCGGGGATATCTTCGGTTCCTGCCGCTGCGACTGCGGGGAACAGCTCCATGCCGCCATGCATATGGTGCAGGAGGAAGGAAAAGGGGTCATCCTTTATATCAACCAGGAAGGCCGTGGTATCGGATTGTTGAATAAACTTAAAGCCTATAAACTGCAGGAACAGGGCTATGATACCGTGGAAGCCAACGAAAAGCTTGGATTTAAAATGGACCAGCGTGAATACGGAATCGGGGCTCAGATCTTACGTGACCTGGGTGTCAGTAAAATGCGCCTTATCACGAATAACCCTTCAAAAAGAGCCGGCTTGATCGGTTATGGACTGGAGATCGTTGAAAATGTTCCTATCCGTGTAAAACCGAATAAACATAACGCCAAATACCTTGAAACGAAGATGGCGAAGATGGGGCATGAGTTGGGGTCCGCCTTCGCTCGTGAAAATAGGGATTAGCCCGGAGAATTGTCCCGAGCTTCGGCGGACGCTGTAGGGAAGTATAGAGGTAGGGAAGTAGGGAGGTAGGGAAGACGAGGGGACTTGGAGACGAGTAAGATGTAGCGACGTCCATTTATGGCGTCGCAGGGTGGACGGGATTCCGCTGCTCTGCGAACGCTGCGTACCTCTGCGGTTAAAAAGAAACATTATAATTTCCAAGTCTAATATCCATGGTCCATGGTCTATGGTCCATGGTCAAGAAAATAAACATTGAAAGTAGCTATACTCGGTACCGGAGCCTTAGGCTGTTATTTTGCTGCTCACTTACATCCCGTTTGTGAGCTGCACCTCTTTGGGCATTGGGAAGACCAAAAGGCTGCCATTCGTGGGAAGGGCCTGCACTATGTGGCACTCGACGGAAAAGAAAGGACCATCTCTATCCGGGTCTCGGAATTGCCAGACTTCCCCCATTATTTTGACCTGGTATTGGTCCTTGTAAAAAGTTTTCAAACCCAACAAGCTGCTGAAGAAGCATTGGGATTGATCAATTTGGGCAATCCTGAAGCACGTGTATTGAGTTTACAAAACGGACTCGGTAACGGCGAAATCCTGGAGTCGGCCATCGGGTCGGGACGGGTTTTAAGCGGAGCCACCTACCAGGCTGCGCGGGTTCCTGAGCCGGGAGTGGTGCAAAATACAGGTGATGGAATTTCCTTGTTACCCGAGCAAACCCCTGAAGTAATTCTTGATCTGTTCGTTCAGGCAGGAATAGGGGTTAGTGTCGACAAGAACATGAGCCGTATCTTGTGGAGCAAACTGGCCATCAATGTTGCCATTAATCCGCTTACCGCCTTGTTGCGTATTAGTAATGGCGAGCTTAACAGATCACCGCTAACCAGAACCCTGATGAAAAACCTGGCGCAGGAGGTAAAAGCCGTAGCAACTGCACTCAAAATTAATCTGCTTTACAAAGACCCCGGGGAAGAGGCCATCGCCGTTGCAGAAAAAACAGCCGGCAATCATTCCAGCATGTTGCGCGATATCGAACTCGGCCGACAAACTGAAGTGGCTGCAATCTGTGGTTCGGTGATCGAAGCCGGAGAAAAACTCGGGATCGACACCCCTCTTAACCGAAGTGTCTACCGCATGGTGAAGGCGGCTGAGGGTGGGATGCGGTATTCGCTTTCGGACCTGGAAAAACTTCTCTAGTTGAAGGATGAAGGTTTAAGCGGAATGTCTACGGTCAACGGACCACAGTCAACAGAAGTCGCGGAATATGGATTTACGTATCTAACCGTTGACCGTCGTCTGTTGACCGTTGACAAGCTTAACCTCAACCTCCTTCATACCTCCCGAGTACTGCAAAATCGAACGGCGTCCAATAACAGGCCGGTAACCCCGTCTCCTTGAGACCGTCATTCACCCAGGTATTGCAGGTCTTAGAATAGGAGTAACTCCCCCTGGCTTTATAAAAACTGTCGCCATAGCCGTAGGAATGACCATGGATCGGGATCTTATTTCCATTTTCTGTATGTTGAAAACTGCGATCGAGGTAATCGATCAGTGCCCTTAATTGTTCCCGGCTTAGTTGAATTTTTGCCCATTCTCTTCTCCGGGTCTTATGCGGACTAAGATGCACCAGGGTGCTATTTTCAAGAAACAGGGCCTGAACAGCGGTGCCCAGGGTGAGGTCGCCCCAGGTTGGAGTATGGAGATAGAAATTTTCATCGCCCCAGCCAAAGGCCAGGAAACTATCCGATCCCTGAAAATGAAGGTCCGCCAGCAAAACCGGATCGATCTCCGAAATAGGCAGGATCAGATCAAGATGCACCCCGTTGGTCCCCAGAAATATGGTTTTTTCGGTATTGGAGCTGACTGAATTTACAGGGATATAAGAAAGAAACAGAGCGATCAATATATAGCTTACCGGGATGGCCAATAAACAGAGTATACTGACAAGCAGTCTTCTCAGGATTTTTTTTGGACGGTTTCGTTTTTCCACCATATGGGTACAACGTTGCTTTGATTGGGATTATTTCACTCTTCCGGGGATTGGGATTAGGGATTGGAGGAATGGAATAGCATTTATTCCTTATACAGTCCATCCTCATTCTTTTACTATAAACAAATCCGCGCCTCTGCTGTGCGTAAGCAATACTCGTCCTCAAAAACAAAGATCATCGCGCCTTCGCGTTGAATTAATCTAGCGCCAGCCAGCCGAGACAAACTGAACCCGCCTTCGCTTTATAAGGATTGTGCTACCATTTATTGCTTTTCGAAAAGCTACGGCGGGCGCGGCACTGAAAACTGAAAACTGAACACTGAAAACTGAACACTATATTTGCCCCAAATGACAACAGATCAACTTAAAGATTTAAGAGGCCGCGTTGAGGCTTTGGGGAGGTATCTTTGACATCCCCAATAAATTACACCAGGTAGAAGAAGGAGAAGCCATCTCCCATTCCGCAGATTTTTGGAACGACCCCAAACAGGCGGAAGCCCATCTTAAAAAACTTCGCGGCATAAAAATATGGACCGACGCCCATGCCAAAGTGAAGTCGGCAGTGGAGGACTTAGCGGTCCTTAAAGAGTTTTCCGATATGGGTGAAGCCACGGTTGAAGAAGTGGACCATGCCTATGAATTGGCTGAAAAACAGATCGACGAACTCGAATTTAAAAACATGCTCAGTGGTGAAGAAGACCAGCTTTCCTGTGTCATTGAAATAAACTCCGGGGCAGGAGGTACCGAATCGCAGGACTGGGCCGAGATGCTTATGCGCATGTATATCATGTACGGAGAACGCCAGGGTTTTAAAGTCACCGAGCTCGATTACCAGGCTGGAGACGGAGCGGGGATCAAATCCTGCACCCTGCAGATCGACGGGGAATTTGCCTTTGGCTACCTCAAGGGCGAAAACGGGGTGCACCGGTTGGTGCGTATCTCTCCCTTCGATGCCAATGCACGGCGCCATACCTCTTTTGCTTCCATTTATGTATATCCTTTGGTTGATGATACGATCCAGATCGACCTGAACCCCAACGATATCGAGTTGCATACTTCGCGCTCAGGCGGGGCGGGAGGACAAAACGTGAACAAGGTGGAAACCAAGGTTCAGTTGAAACATATCCCAACCGGCATCGTCGTGGTTTGCCAGGTAGAACGTTCGCAGCAGGGTAACCGGGAAAGAGCCATGCAAATGCTCCGTTCCCAGTTATATGAGCTGGAGATCCGCAAACGCAACGAAGCCAAAGCATCCATCGAAGCCGGCAAAATGAAGATCGAATGGGGCTCCCAGATCCGCTCTTATGTACTTCATCCATACAAGCTGGTAAAAGATAACCGCACCGATTATGAAACCTCCAATGCCCAGGCGGTATTGGATGGCGAACTCGATGGGTTTATCAAAGCCTATCTGATGGAGTTTGGACGGAAGGTTTAATGCGTATATCATTAAGCCCGTAGTTATCGTTTGAAATTAATCAGGAATACTTTTACTTGCAGGAACAGTATGAAGAAACTTTCTTTTTGGGTACCGGTCGTTTTGTTGTTAGTTTCAACTTCCTCAGTTGCCCAGGTAGCAGACAGCAGCCTGGTGGATACATCCGTTGTAGATACCATTCCATCCGGAGAACCGATTGCTCCCTATGATGAAGACGGAAACTCAGGAGAAGAGCAAATGGAAGCGGAAACTGAACCCGAATCCA
>JAKFCJ010000008.1:0-13814 GCA_036676705.1 Bacteroidota bacterium | reverse complement strand
CAACCCGAATACAAAGATCGGATCATCATCGATGATACAAACGTTACGGATCTCCTGCATCTAAAAAGTATACTTTAAAGGTTGTTCCTATGTTCACCTGACTTTCTACTTCGATCTTACCCTTGATGGCTTCGACCTGGTTTTTTGTCAAGAATAATCCCACACCCCGCGCATCTTCATTGCCGTGAAAGGTCTTATACATCCCGAACAGTTTAGCTCCATGAAGGTTCAGGTCTATCCCCAGGCCATTGTCCTGAATATAGAGTACCAGATAAGGGCTACTTTTTTCAACCCACAGCCGGATCTTTGGCTTCCTTCCTACTGCACGGTACTTGATGGCATTCGTAAAAAAGTTGATCAGGATACTATCCAGATAGGCGGGTAATCCTTTGATCATCGTGCCTTGAGGCAGCATGTTCTCCACCTCAACACCTGCTTCCAGTATCTGTGCATTAAGGACATTCAGCGCATTTTTCACAAACTCATTCAGGTTCAGATCATCCATTTCTTCGAACTGGTGGGAGTTAAACGTAACAACCTCATTCAGGTGTGAAATGGTTTCCTGCAATCCTTCTGTTGATTGCTGCAATAAGGGGAAAAAATCATTGTCGGCGGATTCAGGGATCTCCAGTTTAATAAGATCCAATAACATGGAAAAATTCCCGACATGCGAACGAAGATTATGCGAAACAATATGGGCAAAATTAAGCAGCCTGTCATTTTGTTCCCGCGTTACCGCCAACAAAGAGGCTACTTCTAAATGGGCTTGTTTTTCCCTCGTGATATCGTTGATCTGAGCTATAAAATGAAGCGGATTTCGATCATTATCCCTCACCAGAGAAACAGCCAAAATGGTCCAAACGATACTGCCGTTTTTATGAATATTGCGCTTTTCTATTTGATAGGACTCACGCTTACCTTCAAATAACTCCGTCCCATATTGAATGTCCCTTTCTATATCATCCGGATGGGTGATCTCGGAGAAGCTCATTTTTAAAAGTTCTTCTTCTTTATACCCTAAAATTTCGCATAAACTCCGGTTGACCATTAACCATTTACCCTCCGGACTGATCAACGCCATACCGTTGGGTGCATTTTCAAAGGTATTCCTGAACTGTTGTTCCTTGAGGACCAGTTCCGTATGCATGCGGTTTTTTTCGGTGATGTCCTGAACGAGTCCGTACACTCTTTTGCAAACACCCTTTTCCATCTCCGGAATACCAATGGCCCTTACCCATTTTTCGTTTCCTTTCAGACTGATAAGCTGGCATTCATTATCGAAAGAACTACCCGATTCGATGGCATCATTTATAACTCGTATAACCGCATTTCGACTGGGTCCTTCCTTATACAGTTCAATTCCTTTGTCTAATGGGATATCTCCTTCCTCTTCCCATTCCATGATCTCCCGGGTTATCCGGCTTATTTTGGCATATAAGGTGTCGAGATTCAGCTCCCAGGTTCCAATCCTCGCTACTTCATTTGATTTATCAAGAAGCTCGTTATAATGGAGGATAAGTTCTTCGCGTTCTTTTCTTTCCGTGATATCCAGATGGGAACCCATTAACCACTCGGGTTTGCCATCTTTGGTGCGGCTTATTATCTTTCCTTTGTCCAGCATCCACACCCATTTTCCATTACGGTGGCGCAGGCGGGTTTCGCATTCGTAAAACTCAGTCTCCCCTCTCAGGTGTTTTTCGATCTCCAGGTCAGAATGGATACGGTCATCCGGATGCACAAAACGTGGCCAGGTTTGGGTGGTAACCGGCATAAGTTCTTCAAGGCGAAAACCGATCAGGTTCGCCCAGCGTTCATTGAGCCTGACTTCTCCGGTTTGTACATTCCACTCCCAGGTACCGATCTCCGTACTCTCAAGCAACTGCTCATAACGTTGTAAACGTTCAACAAGGTCGGTAACTCCGTGCATAGAGGATTAGTTCTCTCAAATATAGGCGATTGAACTGAATTCCCGCACGTTTACTCACATGTTCCTCCGATATTGCCCGCCTACTTCGAAGAGGGCTTCGGTAATTTGTCCCAGCGAGCAATATTTAACCGCATCCATCAACTGGGCAAAAATATTGCGGTTGTTGATGGCGGCCTCCTGCAACAGGCGCAACTGTTTCGGGCACTCTTCCCTGTTTCCATCCTGCAGGGCTTTTACCATGGTGATCTGGTATTCTTTTTCTTCCGAAGTCGAGCGGATCACTTCCCGGGGCAAGATGGTTGGAGACCCTTTGCTGCTGAGGAAGGTATTCACTCCGATAATGGGCAGTTCACCACTGTGTTTCAGGGTTTCGTAATACAAACTTTCTTCCTGTATCTGGTTCCGCTGGTACCTGGTTTCCATGGCACCCAGCACCCCGCCTCTTTCGGTGATCCGGTCAAATTCAAGCAATACGGCTTCTTCAACCAGGTCGGTGAGTTCTTCTATAATAAAAGACCCTTGTAAAGGATTTTCGTTATTGGCCAATCCCAATTCGCGGTTAATGATCAGCTGAATGGCCATTGCCCGCCGAACCGACTCTTCGGTAGGCGTAGTTATGGCCTCGTCGTAAGCATTGGTATGGAGGGAATTGCAATTGTCATAGATCGCATACAAGGCCTGCAAACTGGTACGTATATCGTTGAAATCGATCTCCTGGGCATGCAGGGAACGTCCGGATGTTTGAATATGGTATTTCAACATTTGTGAACGCTCGTTAGCTCCATACTTGTTCTTCATGGCCTTGGCCCAGATCCTGCGTGCAACACGCCCGATAACCGCATACTCGGCATCGGTTCCATTGCTGAAGAAAAAGCTGAGGTTGGGCGCAAACTCGTTGATATCCATACCCCGGCTCAGGTAATACTCCACATAGGTAAACCCGTTTGCCAGGGTAAAAGCCAACTGCGTGATCGGGTTTGCTCCTGCCTCGGCAATATGGTAACCGCTGATCGAAACAGAGTAGAAATTCCTGACCTTGTTATCGATAAAATACTCCTGCACATCTCCCATAACCCGAAGCGAAAACTCCGTAGAAAAAATACAGGTATTCTGCGCCTGGTCTTCTTTCAGGATATCCGCCTGAACCGTTCCCCTCACCTGAGTAAGGGTCTCTCTTTTAATATTTTCGTAGATCTCAGCCGGTAGGACCTGGTCTCCGGTAACGCCCAATAACATGAGCCCCAGCCCGTTATTTCCTTTCGGCAAGTCACCCTGGTAAGCGGGCCGCTCTACTCCTTTTGCCTTATAGATCGCCTTGATCTTTGCCTCAACCTCATCCTCAAGTCCTTTGGATTTGATATATTTTTCGCATTGTTGATCGATAGCCGCATTCATAAAAAATGCCGTTAACATGGCCGCCGGACCGTTGATGGTCATGGACACGGATGTTTTCGGATCAGCCAGGTCAAAGCCTGAATAGAGTTTTTTGGCATCATCCAGACAACAAATACTTACACCCGAGTTGCCCACTTTTCCATAGATATCGGGACGATAAGCCGGGTCATGTCCGTATAAGGTCACGGAATCAAATGCCGTAGAAAGCCGTTTGGCCGGCATTCCCAGGGAAACATAGTGAAAGCGTTTATTGGTTCGCTCCGGACCACCTTCCCCGGCAAACATGCGGGTTGGGTCCTCCCCTTCGCGTTTGAACGGATAAATACCGGCTGTATAGGGGAATTCGCCGGGAAATGCTTCCTGCAGGTTCCAGCGAAGTACATCCCCCCAGGAGCGGAAATTCGGGACGGCCACTTTGGGGATCAGGGTATGGGAAAGCGATTCGGTATGGGTTTTTACTTTTATCTCCTTGTCGCGTACCCTAAAAATGAAATATTCATCCCGGTAATTCTGGCATTTGCGTTCCCACTCGTCAATAATTTTTTTATTTCTTGGATCGAAATCGAGCTGCACCAAGGCGATCTGTTCGTCAAGCCCTTTCACCAGCCTGTCTTTATCTTCGATCTTCGAGGTGCTGATCTGTTCTTTGCTTAAGGTGAGTGCGTAGAGTTGATCGGCAAGTTTGGCTTGTTCGTCCACCCAGAGGTCGTATTGGCGGTTGCTTTCCGAAATTTCCGAAAGGTAACGGGTACGGGCGGGCGGGATGATGAATATTTTCTCCGACATCTCATCCGTGATGTGAAAATCGGATCTCAAAGCTGTTTTCCCCGTTTTTTCCACGATCTTATCCATCACCACTTTATACAACGCATTCATGCCGGGGTCATTAAACTGAGAAGCGATGGTTCCAAAAACCGGAAGGTCTTCATCCCTGGCTTCCCATAGTCCATGGTTCCTTTTGTACTGTTTTTTCACATCACGCAAGGCATCCAGGGCGCCACGTTTATCAAATTTGTTGATGGCGATCATGTCGGCAAAATCGAGCATGTCGATCTTTTCCAATTGGGTTGCTGCTCCATATTCCGGGGTCATGACATACAAGGCCACATCACTATGGTCCATAATTTCGGTGTCACTCTGGCCGATCCCGGATGTCTCCAATATCACCAGGTCATAACCCGCAGCCCGGACGATATCAATGGTTTCCTTTACATGTTTGCTCAGCGCGAGGTTGCTTTGCCGGGTGGCCAGCGAACGCATAAAAACCCGGTCATTCCGAATGGCGTTCATGCGGATCCTGTCGCCCAATAATGCGCCTCCGGTTTTTCTTTTAGAAGGGTCGACCGATATAATGGCAATGGTCTTATCCTTGAAATCGATCAGGAAACGGCGTACAAGTTCATCCACCAGCGAGGATTTCCCTGATCCTCCGGTTCCGGTAATTCCCAGTATCGGGGCTGCATCGGTAAGGTATTGCTGCAATTCGGCATGAACCTTCACAAACTCCTCCGGATAATTTTCTGCCGAAGAAATAAGTTTTGCGATGGCTTTTGGGTCTTTATCCCGGATATGTTTAGTCTCCCCGTTCAGGTTCTGTCCGGTAGGGAAATCGCTTTGTTTTAAGAGGTCATTGATCATGCCCTGCAAACCCAGGGAACGTCCATCATCGGGTGAATAGATACGGGTGATCCCATATGCATGGAGTTCGGCTATTTCTTCCGGAAGGATCACTCCGCCTCCACCGCCAAAAATGCGGATATGCCCACAACCCTTTTCCAGCAGCAGGTCGCGCATGTATTTAAAATACTCGACATGGCCTCCCTGGTAACTGGTCATGGCAATGGCATTGGCATCTTCCTGTATGGCGCAGTTCACCACCTCTTCGGCGCTGCGATCATGACCCAGATGAATAACTTCCGCTCCACTGGCCTGGATGATACGCCGCATGATATTGATCGCGGCATCATGTCCGTCGAACAGGGAGGCGGCGGTCACGATGCGTATTTTATTATCTGGTTTATAGATGGAAGGAGTCGGAGCGGTCATGTCGGGCTATTTCTATTTGCTGCAAAAATATCCTTTTTCGCGGCAATAGCGATTATGCAAATAATCCTATCTTAGCTCAATGAAAACAAGATTTCCCCTTTTTCTATTCCTGGTCATTGCCGCCATCGCATGTAAAGACACCCCGGCTACTGAAGAAAAACCTGCCGAAGAAACCGCTCCCATGAATTCGGAAGCCTTCATGAATGCCTACGTGGATTCGATCAATGTGCTGGCCGACAGTCTGCAACGGGTTTACAACAGGGTGCTGGATATTGCCCCAAGGAATATGGATAGTGCCAAAATGATGATGGCCGCGGTGAGTCCGAATATTGAGGGCCTCAAAACGGAACTGAACCGGCTCACTACCGAAGTTGGAAATCTGATGGAGAAAAAGTGGATCAGTGAAGACGATTACCAAAACATGTTTCATGATATCCGGTTGGGGGCCGCCGAAGGCTCAGAACAAACCCTGGAAATGTTGGGACTTCATTCCGTGACGGATAGCACTGCGCATGTCCATTAAATTTTAAGAATACCTATTTCTGGGTATTTCCAAGTCGCTGAACATGGCGTGCTTTGTACCAGCGTTGCCATGAACATTAAAAAACTTGTGTTCGTTTTGGGTATGACCGGTTGCCCCGCATTCCTGTTCTCACAATCGGGTTTTGCGATCGGTTATAATGTCGGTGTATTCCGTTCCGCTCATCGTAATCTGCAGGCTTACAGCCAAATGTACAATCTTGCCGCGGGCCCTGAACTCAAATCAGAAATGAAAATGACGGGTTTTTACCGGGGTATCGTTGTGGGATGGAAAATGGGCACAGAGAACTTCCTGGTCGGATTTCGCTGGAGTACCAAAAAGGCGGTTAGCAGTGAAGGAGAAAATGCGGACGGTACTGAAAAGTTGCGGATGCGCCTCAATACCTATAACCTGGAACTGGCCCTGGGTGGTGAAAAAATAAAAGCGGGTTTTTCCCTGGATGCCGGCGGACTCCGGGTTCAAAAAAAGATCACCAACAAAAATACCTGGGAAGCTTTTTACGAAGGCGGAGGATTGTTGAATAGCGGCAGCATCGCCACGGGTATCACCCTGTTTTTGGATATTCAGCCAAACAAGTTTCTTGAACTCCGTCCCTTTATTCAGCTTCCCCTGGGCCAGGTGGATATTCTTGATAAACGTACGCTGAGAAGTTATTCCTACCCGATCGGGAATATTGGTTTTTCACTGTGCCTAATACTCCCAAGCGATGATTAAACCAAGGCAAATCCTTCTGTTTGGCATTCTTTGTCTCGCTTCAAGCAGTTTCGCCGGATTAGGCGGAGGTTTTTCTGCGGGATACCGTTTTGGAATCCCGAAATGGAATTCATTTGACCAGTTCAAAGCCGGTTACCGCAGCTACTATCAAAATACCATCCAGGACGATTTTTCCGGCTTCAGTTTGGGGCGGGGGTTTGCGCTAAACAGCGACATGAATTTCGGTGGATTTGTCATGGGATTGCGTTACAGCCAGTATCAGTTTCGGGACCAGGTAAGTTTTAAGTCGGGAGGAAGCCGTCATTTCGAAGGTCACCAGAACTTACTGGCCATTGCCATGGGCTTTGGTTACCAGGGAGAAAAAGGGCATGCCCAGTTTACCATGGCCCTGGTAAGCGGGAGCGATCGTATCGATTCGTATTATTCCTATACCGATGGCACACGCAGCTATGCCGGTGAAAGGTCTTTAAATGGAAAATACAAGGCCTTGCGCATGGGTTGGTCGGCAAGGGCAGAGTTCAGCATCTTGTATTTTTACGCCGGACTTGAATATATTTTTGGCAAGATGGAAGGGATCGGACTTCCCCTCGATGATGGCTTTAACGGAAGTTACGGCCTGCCTACCGACTACAATGCGTGGGTAGCCAACACATCGGGTTACGGTACCGATAATTTTGTTACTCCCGACCTGAACGGATTGCGTTTTGAACTGGGATTACGCTTTAATATCGCTGACGAATGAGAACGGCAAAAGCGACTATCTGGTTTTTTGTTTTTCCAGGATTGTTGTTCCTGGGGTCGTGCCGCGACGACAGGATACGGATCAAATTTGCCGGAGCCTGGGAGATAGAAAAAATTACCATCACCAGTTATGTCGATGGAGTACCCGCTGTAGATAGTGTCTATACAAATTGTGGTACCTGGGCCTTTGTGGACAACGGTTTGTCAGATGACATCCTGAATACCAGTTATTTAAGCATGAACCAGGATATCCCTTGTGAGTTTCGCTGGGCCCTGGTGCCCTTTAATGATAAGTGGGCCGGAAATATCGCCTGGGGACCGGATTCGGAAGGAGATGAACGCATTCTGATCGATCACCCCAATTACAGTGACGGGAAGAGTTATAACGTGGAAAAGATCTCCCGGAATAAATTCATCTTTTTCAGTTTTACCCAAAACAGCCAGAACCTCGACAAGATCGAACAAATGCAAAGGTTTGAGTTAAAGCGGACGAATCATTAGTCGCCGATCCAAATTATCCACAAGCTGTTTTTAAAAATTCGTCATACTCCAAGTTTCTTCCTTATTTTTGAAGCCATGGATTTGAAAGATGTAGTTTCCATAGCGGGTATTGGCGGTCTTCACAAGATAGTGGGACAACGTCCAACGGGGTTAATTGTTGAAACCCTTGATGAGCAGAAAAAAAGGTTCCCTACTAACCTGACCCAGAAGATCAGTGTTCTGGACGATATTTCCATTTATACACTGGAAGGCGAAGCACGTCTTCGTGAGGTCATGCTGAGCATTCGTGAAAAGGAAGAAGGTGGAGCCAAGGTCCCGGGTAAGAAGGATAACGATAATGATATCCGTGCCTTTGTGGAAACCGTATTACCGAATTACGATAAAGAACGGGTCTATATTTCCGACTTAAAGAAGCTGGTAGTTTGGTACAGTACGCTGAAATCCATGCTCGACTGGGATGCCATGAAAGGCGGAGACGAAGCAGGCGAAAAAGAAGCCGGCAAAGACGAGAAAAAAGAAGCGCTGAAAAAGACAGCTGCCAAAACGCCGAAAGGCGGAGCGCCGGCTAAAACCGTTACTCCGAAATCAGCGAATGTAAAGATGAAGTCGAATACGCCGAGGAAGACAGGCGGTGCTTAGACCATGGTCCATGGACCATAGACCATGGCTGTTTTGAGAAAATAGAGCGTTTCGATGAAATATCGGGGCGCTTTTTTTAATTCTGGCTGGCGACGAAACGCGGAGGTGCCTGGACCATAGTCCATAGACCATGGACCATGGCTGTTTATGAGAAATTTTAGTGTTTCGATGAAATATTGGGTCGCTGGCCGTCATGGTGAGCTTGCTGAACCACAGGCAAGCGACGAGCTGAGGCAATTGCTCAGCCTATCCTTCGACGGGCTCAGGATGACGGCTCACGGGGGTTCAAGTTATGCTCAGGCTAACTATGGCATGTTAACACAGGTCATCAAATTTTGCGCGTTAAGGATTAACGTTCTTCCTCAGCATGCCGGACTCTAATGTTCCTCATCACCTCACCTCCTCATCACCTCACCTCCTCATCCCATTAGCCGCCATGGTCCATGGTCCATGGTCTATGGTCTACTCCGTAGGGGTGTCCTTAGGCTTTTTGGTAGAAGCTTTTTTGATCTTGAATTTCAACTCTTCGCCATCCTTTTCATGGGTAGCTTCGAGGGTATCTCCCTCCTGGATATCGGCTTTCAGGATCTCTTCAGCCATCGGGTCTTCCAGGTATTTCTGGATCGCCCGGTTCAGCGGACGGGCACCGAATTCCGAATCAAAACCTTTGTCGGCTAAAAATTCTTTGGCTGCCTGGGTCAGTTTGATCCGGTAACCCAGTGATTCGATACGTTTTTCGAGCTTCGTTACGGCCAGGTCAAGAATGTCAATGATATCTTCTTTTTTCAGCGGGTTAAAGACCACCACATCATCAATACGGTTCAGGAACTCAGGCGAAAAGAAACGTTTTAAAGCTGTTTCTATCACGGATTTACTGTGCTGATCTGTGGCGCTGGCTCCCTGCTTCGATGCGGTACTGAACCCGACTCCCTGTCCGAAATCTTTCAACTGGCGCGAACCGATATTCGAAGTCATCAAGATAATGGTGTTCCGGAAATCGATACGACGTCCCAGACTGTCCGTTATAAATCCTTCATCCAATACCTGGAGCAGAATGTTAAATACATCCGGGTGGGCTTTTTCGATCTCATCGAGCAGGATCACAGCATAGGGTTTCCTTCTCACCTTTTCGGTAAGCTGCCCGCCTTCTTCATAACCCACATATCCCGGAGGCGCTCCCACCAAGCGCGATACAGCGAATTTTTCCATGTATTCGCTCATGTCGATACGGATAAGGCTGTCGTCGCTTTCAAAAAGGTAGCGGCTCAAGGCTTTGGCCAACTCTGTTTTTCCAACTCCGGTAGGTCCCAGGAAAATAAAGGAACCGATAGGGCGATTCGGGTCTTTGAGTCCGGCACGGGTTCTTTGAATGGCCTTCGCTAATTTTTCAATGGCTTTCTCCTGTCCGATCACTTTGCCACGCAACTCTTCAGCCATGTGCAATAAACGATGTCCTTCGCCCTGTGCGATTCGTTTGGCAGGAACTCCGGTGATCATGGCCACCACCTCGCCGACATTATCTTCTGTTACGGTATAACGCAGGTTTTTGGTTTCTTCTTCCCAGCGCTGTTTTTCAATCTCAAGTTGCTCGAGTAATTGACGTTCTTTATCCCGCAGTTTGGCAGCCTCTTCGTATTTCTGGCTTTTCACCACCGAATTTTTTTCGTGTTTGATCTCTTCCACTTTCGCTTCGAGGCTCAGTATTTCTTCCGGAACATGGATATTGGTGATATGCACCCTTGCCCCTGCCTCATCAAGCACATCGATGGCTTTATCAGGCAAAAAGCGGTCGGTCATGTAGCGGTTACTTAAGGAAACACAGGCGTTAATGGCCTCATCGGTATAGGTTACCCCGTGGTGGTCTTCGTATTTTTCCTTGATATTGTTGAGGATCTCGATGGTTTCTTCCGGAGTGGCCGGCTCAACCATAACCGGTTGGAAGCGGCGTTCGAGGGCTCCGTCTTTTTCAATATACTGCCGGTATTCATCCAGGGTGGTCGCGCCAATACACTGCACTTCTCCACGCGCCAGGGCCGGTTTGAACATGTTGGAGGCATCAAGCGAACCTGAAGCTCCACCTGCTCCTACAATGGTATGAATTTCATCAATGAAGAGGATCACATCCTGCGATTTTTCCAGCTCGTTCATCACGGCTTTCATACGCTCTTCGAACTGTCCGCGGTATTTGGTACCGGCCACCAGAGAGGCCAGGTCAAGGGTGACTACCCGTTTATTGAACAATACCCGCGAAACCTTTCTTTGGATGATACGCAAGGCAAGTCCTTCGGCAATGGCTGTTTTTCCCACTCCGGGTTCTCCGATCAATACGGGGTTATTCTTCTTACGGCGACTTAAAATCTGAGATACCCGTTCAATTTCTTTTTCACGCCCCACGATCGGGTCGAGTTTACCGTCTTCGGCTGCACGCGTAAGGTCTCGTCCGAAGTTATCCAATACGGGGGTTTTCGAGCGCGGATCCGGTTTTTTAGGCTCCTGGGAGCGTTTTTCTTCCCGGTAAAAATCTTCGGGCGAATCGGTAGGAAACTCCCCGCGAATTTCATTCAGGTTGGTTTCCAGCGATGATTTGAACACATCGTAGGTGATAGCGTACTGGTTGAGTATCTGCGAAGCAATATTTTCCTCATCACGCAGGATGGAAAGCAATAAATGCTCGGTACCGATAATGTCGGCTTTAAATATTTTGGCTTCGAGGTAGGTGATTTTTAAGGCTTTTTCCGCCTGTTTGGTCAGCGGGATATTGATCAGGTTGCCTGAAACCCCGGCAGAACCTTTAATGGCATCCTCAACTGATTTTTTTAACCGCATGATGTCCACATCAAGCTGTTTAAGTGCAATAAGGGCTTTCCCCTCCCCTTCACGGATTATTCCGAGAAGCAGGTGTTCAGTGCCTATATAGTCGTGACCCAAACGAATCGCCTCTTCCTTACTGTATTGAATCACTTCTTTGACCCGTGGTGAAAATTTCGCTTCCATGTATTCTTCCTTTCTGGATAATTCAAATATACTGCCCCTGCCTTCTCTTTACAACGATTGAAAACAGGTACTCGTGTGCATACTACAACTTTTGTACTAAACTGTGAACAGAATTCGCTCTATTCTTCTTTAGACAGCTTTTGACAGGCATTTGTTGTATGATGTGCTAAAAATGGCCATATTTTCCGAAAATGAAGCGCTGGTTTCGGTTAATCTGGCAGATGATCCGGTTTTGAGGGGGCTTTAAGTTAGGTATGCTGCCACCAATTCACCGAAGGATTAATCCACCTAAATTAATGGAAAACTTCCCTTGTCCGTATTCGCACGGAGAATTGGAAAGGGGTGCAGGCCTGAAAAATCGATTTCCGTTGAAAAATATTTTTTGAAAATGTTGATAACAGATGTCCTGTTTATAAGCTGTTCAGTGCCAGCATTCAGGCTTATCCACTTTTCGTTCACAATTCCTTTTTTCGGTGTGAATAAGTATCCTGACCTTTAGGTTGCCCTTTCCTGATACGGGGAATCACCGTATTTTCGACCTAATACCATGAACGAACCGGGAAATAAAACAACGACAAGCAGAAAAAGAACCACATCGCCAATGAACGATATGGTCATACAGGGAAAAATCCAACCCCAGGCTCCTGATCTGGAAGAAGCTGTACTGGGAGCAGTGATGCTCGAAAAAAATGCCTTGAACGATGTATTGCAGATCCTGAAAAAAGAGCATTTTTATATGGATGCGCATCAGCATATCTGGGATGCCATCAAACGCCTGTTCGAACGTTCAAAACCTGTCGATATTCTTACCGTGACCCAGGATCTTCGTCAGGAAGGACTGCTTGAAGCGGCAGGTGGTGCCTACTACATCACCCAGCTTACCAACCGCATATCCTCCGCAGCCAACGTAGAATATTATGCCCGGGTCATCACCGAAAAATACATCCAAAGGGAGTTGATCCGTATCGGTTCTGAAATGGCAACGGAAGCCTTCAGTGAAACGGCCGACGTGCTCAAGATGCTTGACAAAGCCCAGGGTGAAGTATTCGCCATTGCGGAAGAGAACATCAAAAAAAATGCGGAAACCATAGAGACCATCCTTAAAAAGGCGATTAAAAATATAGAAAGTGCCAAAGACCATGAAAGCAGCCTCACCGGGGTTCCTTCAGGCATTTTTCACCTCGATGCCCTCACAAGTGGCTGGCAAAAATCGGATCTGGTTATCCTGGCAGCTCGTCCGGGTATGGGTAAAACAGCCCTCACCCTCACCATGGCCCGAAATGCAGCTACCGACCACAAAAAAGGAGTAGCCATATTTTCCCTGGAGATGTCGGCCGTTCAGCTTGCCCTTCGTTTGATCTCTGCCGAGGCCGAGATCAACCAGGAAAACCTGCGTAGCGGGAAATTGAGCCAGCAGGACTGGGAACAACTTACCTCCCGCCTTGCCCGCTTAAATGAATCGAAGGTATTTATTGATGATACACCGGCGATCTCCATCTTTGAACTTCGTGCAAAATGCCGCCGGCTCACGGCCCAGCATGATATTAACCTGATCATCGTCGACTACTTGCAATTGATGCGCGGGGATGAAAAAAGCAACGGAAACCGGGAACAGGAGATCTCGCTTATCTCCCGCTCGCTCAAAGCCATGGCCAAGGAACTCGATGTGCCGGTTATTGCCCTGTCGCAGTTAAGCCGTGCCGTGGAAACCCGGGGAAACAGCAAACGTCCTATCCTCTCCGACCTTCGTGAATCGGGTTCTATCGAACAGGATGCCGATATGGTTATGTTCATTTACCGTCCGGAATACTACAAACTCACCGAATTCGAAGACGGTGCACCTACCATGGGTAAAGCCGAGATCATCGTAGCCAAAAACCGTCACGGACAAACCAAAGACATCCGCTGCCGTTTTGTTGGCCAGTATGGTAAGTTTATGGATGATGATGACACGCTCGGTTTTGGCGGAGATTTAGGATTAAGTGAAGACTTACGTTTCCCGGGAAGTATCACCATGCCATCACGCATGAACGACATGGAAGATGAAACCGAAAACCCCGCATTTTAGTTTTCAGTTTTCAGTTTTCAGTGTTCAGTTTTCAGTTAGTTTGCCGTCATGGTGAGCTTGCCGAACCATAGGCAAACGCAGGTCCGGCCTATCCTTCCCTTCGGCAGGCTCAGGGCAGGCTCAGGCTCAGGATGACGGCCCATAAAAGCTTCATTCAACTCAAATGCACCCCCTTACCGGACCAACCGGATGCCGCTGAACTGGGCCTGTCTGACAGGAAGCAGATGATTCCGGTAGCTGGGGCGCCA
>JAKFCJ010000007.1:0-56072 GCA_036676705.1 Bacteroidota bacterium | reverse complement strand
AAAACAGCGTATCACCGACCCCGGCTTGCGTGAGGCCATCAGTGAAAGCGAAAGCCAGGCAAAGGGTATTGGCGAACAAATGCTCGAAACCACCATTGCTAAGATCAAAAAATTGAAAATGGGTACAGCCGAACTCAGAAACCTGCATGTTGGGGTACTCGACCTGAGTCATATTCGGAGTACCTATAAGAGTATCGGTATCACCCCGTTTACCATCATTATCGGAGGAGATGTGCTTTCCCATTTCGGAGCGGTGATCAACTATAAAAAAGCCTGGATACAAATAACCGTTCACCCTTAGACATTCTCTTTTTGCAGGAGGGCAGGGATGGTCTTTAAGATAAGTTTTATATCCCTGGCAAAGGAATAGTCACGGGCATAGTCATTATCGAGTTGCATACGCTCTTCCTCGCTCATATCTCCCTTTCCGCGTTTAGTGACCTGCCATAGTCCTGTTATGCCCGCAGGAGCTAAAAAACGACGTGCAAAACGGTCGGTGGTGATCTTTTCGGCCTCATACAAAGGAAGGGGCCTGTTACCTACGATCGACATATCGCCAATAAACACATTCCACAATTGCGGCAATTCATCAATGCTGGTATTTCTGATGAAGCGGCCTACACGGGTTACCCGGGGATCGTTCTTTATTTTAATAAATGTAGCTCCCTCTTTTTCTTTTTTTAGCTGGCGGAACTCCTCTTCTGTTAATGCCAGGCCATCGGTATACAGAAGCCCGTCGGTAGAGTACACAGGTTTTGATTGAGTTTCCCCGGCCATTGTGGTCAGATCTGCTGTGCTACCGTATTGATTCAGGTGTTTCAGGTCTTTGAGTCGGGCGTCAGCTCCTGTGTACATAGAGCGGAATTTATAAAACTTAAAAGCCTGAAAACCGGTTCCGATACGCCAGGAGTAATAAAAAACAGGTCCTTTTGATTCCATACGAATGGCCAGGGCGACCAGCAGGAAAACAGGAGAGAGCAGGATGAGGGCACAGGCGGAACTTAACAGATCAAACAGCCGTTTGACCAGGGGCATATGGTAGCGGATCTCGTTCGGATTTTCAACAACGACTTTGGCGGGATGTTCGATCAAATAATTCATACGCCGGATCACATCCTGGGCCGTGCTGGATTCATCAAACATTTCACTCAATTTTGAGCGTAAGGCAGCCTCGCGGTTTAGCGGGGTTATTTTCCCCGTTTTCCATACAAGAGGGTAAATGCCTAAACTGGCCAGTTTTTGAATGATCTGGAGGGGCGGACGTTCACTTCCGAAAAAGATGAGCCCGTTGATATGGCTGATGCTTTTTTCCTGGAGTCCGTGTATGAGCGATACAAAATCTTCGAATGGGAGAATGTTGAATTCGGATTCAAGCACTTCCATCTCAAAGGAAAAAGGAGATTTATTCACATGGACGCAGGCAATCCTATATTTTTTCTCCTCCATGACCTAGCGCATCCTTCTGAAAATATTGTTGATCCGGGCTTCCAATTCTTCAGGATTAAAGGGTTTTATCAGGTAGTCGTCGGCACCGGCATTCAGGCACTTGATCTTGTCAGCCGTATTTTCATTCCCGCTTAGCATGATCAAAGGCACGTCGCGATACAGGCCGCTTGAACGAATTTGAAGAATAAACTCAAAACCATTCATCTCCGGCATATTCATGTCGGCTACGATCACATCAGGCATATTCCCCTGTTGCAACCATTGTGTAGCCTCCTGACCGTTGTTTTTCTGAACGACTTTGTACTTCTTCCCGAAAACAAAATCCAGTATCATCAGGATGGATTTCTCATCATCCACTGCCAACAGTGTTTTTTCCATTTAAATCCCCCGATCCTCTTTTTACCGTCAAAGCTACAAAAAGCCTTTAAAACGGGTTTAAATTATTAGCCAAACTTGTACGAAATACCAATGCCCAACACTTGTTTGAACTGCGTACGGGGTCCTCTTTGTTCAGGACGGTCTGCAATTTCAATTAATATATCCTGGTCATAGATGAGGTGAGTAAAGAGGGTGGCCGACATAAATTTGTTCACTTTCATGTTGATATTGGTTTCCCAGTTCACATCCACATTCCTGCGGTTCGGCTTGTTTTCATCTGTATAATTATTGAACAGGTCCAGTTTGGATTTCAGATTGACATTTTTGAAGATATCATAATCGACCATAACCATGACGAACGCACCTATTTCCGGACGAAAACGTTGTCCGGGTGTGATCACGGCAAAAGTTACCGGGTCGAGAACGGCTTTTTTTACCCCATAATCACCCGAATCGGCATGGCGTTGTTCGTTGACGAAGGTAAATTTTCCGGCAATTGGAGCCAGCAGCACACTGAAGTGCTTGTTTTTCGAATAGCTCATCCCCAGGGCAAATTGCATCCAGGCCGGCGACATAAAATTAGAAACCATCCTGCCTTCCGTAAACGTAGCGTCGAACTGGGTCTTGAAGGAAGCAAATCCTGCATAATACCAGTCGCCAAAAGCTTTACGGCCGATACGTGAGTTTAATTCTATCCGGTCATCGTTTTTTTGCAGCGGGGTGCCATCGGCTTTAACCATCCCGTAATTGAGAAGAAGAACATTCTCCCAAAGAACCTTTTCACTTTTGTAGCGCGCCTGGAGGTTGGTGTTTCCTAGGATGGCATAGGAGCCTGTTCCCCCCGCTGCCCAATTGTTGAGTGAGGTCTGTGAAAAATTGAGGTTAAAAATACCCGAATATTTCCAGCCCATGATCGTGTCACTATCCGTAACCTTTGTCTTTTTAAGTTCATCGCCCTCCTGTTTGATGACCTGGGCGGATAAAGACACAAACAGGCAGCCGCAGAACAGGGCTGTCCCAATACGTTTCAATGGTTTCATAGGATTCGTTTTTAGCGTAAGCGTATATCCTGGCTCCCTACAAGGAACCCGTCGGCGTAAATTTCAGCTTTATAATTTCCTTCTTCCCATTCGCTGCCTTTGTCGTAGTAAAAGGTCACATCCTGTCCGGTATTGTCAAAATCGATCTCATGTACCATGGTATATAAAAATTCTTCACTACCCACAGTAAAAGTTCCGCCCCCCAAACTTTCATTCGACAGGGTGGTTCCACCTGGTCCGATGATGCGCAGATAGAATTTTTTAGCTCCCAGGTCGGCCACATAATTGAGATCTAATTTAAATTGGATCTTCATCAGGTCGACCCGATTGGATCGGGTGGTTTCCGTTTCACGACCGCTGCTGCGTTTGTTGATCCCCAGTACATTCAGGCTGGTGAGACTCAGTTTTTTACCGAGGTTCACCTTGTTTTCCAGGGCGATGGTCTTCATGGTGAGATTTTCGGTTTTGCCCCTTTCCTGGTTAAGTGTTTCCTGGATTTCTTTGTTCTGTTTCTGGAGTTTTTCGTTTTTCTCGGTCAGGGCAGCAATTTCCGACTGGTATTTTTTCACATAATAGCGCAGTTTTTCCAACTCTTCCCTTGCAACTCCAAGCTTTTTACGGTCCTTTAAAAGGAGCTCGATCTCGGCCGCTTTGGCTTGTATCTCTTTGGTTTTTTCTATGAGAAGGGAATCCATCCCCATTGTCTGGCCTTTAAGTTCTTCCACCTGAGCCATGGTTTCTTTCAGGATGGAATCGATCTCATTCCTCGCATCTTCCACTTCAATGAGTTCTTCCGTTGTAACGGTGAGTTCCTTATCCGTATTCACGTAGTGATAGATGAAAAAACCATTCATGATCAACAGTACGATGATGATGGTGATCAGGTACACTTTGCTTCTGTCTTGCGATTGACGCGTTTCCATACTCGAGTTTTTGCAAAAATAGTTAAATATACCCGAATGGAAGTTGCAGGCATCCGGCTAAGGGTTAACTTTGCCCATTATCAGCGCTACGTGGAAGTAAAAGAAATATTTATGGAAGGCCCGCTGCTCATTCAACCCAGGGTTTTTTTTGATGAGCGCGGCTATTTTTTCGAAAGTTACAATAAGGATATTTTCAATAAGTTAGGGGTCGACGAGGAGTTTTTGCAGGACAACCAAAGTCTCTCCCAAAAAGGGGCTTTGCGCGGACTCCATTTTCAGGCACCTCCTTTTGCACAAGGGAAACTCGTTCGGGTTGCCCGTGGTGCGGTGTATGATGTGATCGTGGACATTCGGAAAAATTCGCCTACTTACGGGCAACATTACGGCGTTGAGTTAAGTGAAACAAACTTTACCATGTTATGGATACCGGTAGGTTTTGCCCATGGATTCAGTACCCTGGCCGACAATACCCTTTTTCAATACAAATGCACCCAGGTTTACAACAAGGCCAGCGAAGGAGGGGTGATCTGGAACGATCCGGAGATCGCTATCAACTGGCAGGTCAACGATCCTATCTTGTCGGAAAAAGACCTGCAATTGCCTGAGTTGAAAGATTTTAACAGCCCGTTTTAACTGATTTCTATCATATTCCCCTTTTGTGGGAATTCTTATTCTTGTAACATGGATCTAAAACCTGAAATTCTTGATCTCCTCGAAAAACTGGAGGAAAAATATAAAGCTACCGGACAGGATATTCAATCATACCTGGAAGGACTCCTTTATGCCGATTACGTGACCTATTGGGATTATATACAAACCGACACGCTCTTGTCCCTCCAAAAACCACGTACACAAATACCGGATGAGGAAATATTCATCATGTACCACCAGGTAACCGAATTGTATTTTAAGCTGGTTTTGCATGAAATGAAACAGGTTGCCACCAAAGCCGACCTTACGCCTGAGTTTATGGCTACCCGTGTAACCCGGATGAACCGCTATTTTGAAACCCTGACCCAGTCATTCGCAATTATGATAGATGGCATGGAGGTGGAGCAGTTCCTGAAATTCAGAATGGCCCTATTGCCTGCATCCGGATTTCAATCGGCCCAGTACCGGATGATCGAGATCCTCTCTACCGACTTTATAAATTTGGTAGGCAAGGATTTCCGTGCGGGTTTTGGTCCCAATGCATCCATTGCTGAGATGTACGACAAAATATACTGGAAGGCCGGAGCCACCGAGCTGGCCACCGGGAAAAAGACCCATACCCTCATCCAGTTCGAACAGAAATACAGCGCCACCTTCATTGAATTGGGTGAAACCTACCAAAAAACAAATTTGTGGCAACGTTTTACCAGCCTGAATTCAAAAGATGAAGCCCTGTTGCATGCCATGAAGGAATTTGACCTGAATGTCAATATCCGCTGGCCAATGGTGCATATGAAATCAGCCGCACGTTACCTGAGAAAAAACCCGGAAGATATCAAAGCAACTGGTGGTACAAACTGGCAGAAATACCTTTCGCCGCCGATACAGAGAAGGATCTTCTACCCAAGCATTTGGTCAGAAGCAGAATTGGCTTCCTGGGGGCGCTGAGGAAGTTTTCAGTTTTCAGTGTTCAGTTTTCAGGGATGGCGCCGGCATATTGGACGCGGCGGCGCGGAGATTTTTGTGTTTGAGGTCGTAGAGACGCCGATTTATCGCGTCTCTACGACCGGGGCAGAACTGAGGATCAGTTTGGCCTATCTTTCGGCAAGCTCAAGATGACGGCTATAGTAAGATTCCTAGACCCCTCATCCCCTCAACGGTCCCAAGTCTCACCATCCCCAAGTCTCACCATCTCCAAGTCTAGACAGTAGCAATAACCTTCAATTCGATCCCGATCGGCGTAGGCAAACAATTGATCTCAATCGTAGTCCGGCAGGGAGGATTGTCTTTAAAATACTCCGCCCAGAGGGCATTGTAAATTTTGAAATCGTCTTTCATATTGGTCAGAAAAACGGTGACGTCGATGATATTCTCCCAACTGGATCCTGCATCTTCGAGGATATAACGTACGTTTTGAAAAACGGAATGGCATTGGGTGGCGATATCGTAGGAAAGGATATTCCCGTTTTCATCCAGCTCCACACCCGGAATTTTTTTACTTCCTCTTTCACGGGGTCCAACGCCACTGAGGAACAGGAGATTTCCTACTTTTTTGGCATGAGGGTATAGTCCTACGGGCTCAGGTGCTTTGCCGGAATGGATATCCTTATTCTGCATCATTCGAAATTTTGACGCAAGGTAAAAAAGTTTGGGGCAATAGCCTATTTCTTCGGCGTGGGTGCCGGTTGAGGTTTTACCCTGGGTTGCGGAGGTGTCGGTTTTTCTTCTTTTAAGCCGGTATCCCAGATATAGACCACAAATTCCCGCGGTTCACGCACAACCGAAACGGTGGCTATATATTGGTTGTCTTCATTGATTGAGACACACTTGGTGGCTTCTCCCTTACTTGGAACACTGATAATGTTCTCGCCGGTGGTCGCATTCCATATCCGGGCCGTTCCGTCATTACTGGCGCTGAGCACATATTTCAGATCACGGCTCAGTTCCACGTGATTGATGGTCCAGGTATGCCCTGTCAGGGTTTTTAACAGTTTAAAGGTTTTTGCATCCCAGATCTTCACGGTATTGTCGAGCGAAGCACTGACGAGTTTGCTTTCCGTTTTATAAACAACAAAATGCAGGCTGGTGATCTCACCCGTATGTCCTTTTAAGGCTTTTGCCTCTTTCCCCATATTGTTCAATACTTTGATCTCGCCGTTTTGGAGTCCGGCATAGAGAAAGTTCGTATTGGAAATGGATATTGCCGTGACTGGTAAACCTAAAGGAAACTTTCTTTTAGAATATTCCCCTTTTTTGAGGTCATAAGGACGAATATTCCCGTCGCTGCTTGAGGTATACAGAAAGCGCATTCCATAGTCGATGATCATTCCGGTTATTGGCCCTTCATGGTCAAATTCGAGCATTTTGGAAGAGTCCAAAAAGTAAATTTTGAGTTTATTGTCTTTCGATGCACTGGCGATGATCGCATTATCACGGGAAACGGCCACCTGGGTTACTTCCGCATCATGACTGTAGCTGTATAGTTCGATCCAGTTCGTTGCCTCGTAAAAGTGAACCGTCTGGTCTAATCCTGCCGTGATCAGGCGTCTTCCGTCGAGAGAATAAACGGCGCAATTGATGTCATTGGTGTGTTCGTGAAGGCCCATCACCGTATCGGTGAGCGTTTTTTGAGCAAAGGCCGAGAAGCTACAGATGCATAGCGAAAGCATCCAAACGGGTTTTTTCATACGTTTATGTTTATCCCTTGTATAGCATCCACTTGACCAATTCTTTGTAGGTGGGTTTCTTACCGTACATCAGAATACCAACCCGATAGATCCGGGAGGCCAGCCAGGTGATCGCTATAAACCCAAAGATCATAAAAATCATTGACAATACCAATTCCCAATTTTCAACGCCAAAGGGAAGCCGCACCATCATTACGATCGGGGCGGTAAAAGGGATCATGGAAAAGAGCGTGGCAAGTTCTCCATGTGGGTCTTTTAACACCACGCTCTGTGCAACGATGATAGAAAAGATCAGGGGGATGGTAATGGGAAACATAAACTGCTGGGTATCTGTTTCGCTGTCTACAGCCGAAGCTATCGCTGCAAACATGGCACTGTAAAGCAGGTATCCCGTTATGAAATAGAACAGGAATCCAAAGATCAGGGTAGGGAAGTCGAGTTGAAATAATGCGCCCATCATACCCAGACCCGGAGTTACGCCACCGGAAGCACCCTGTACCATGGCGGTAGTTTCCTCCGGATTCATGCCCATACTCGCGATCAACGGGGTAATGAGTGCGATCAGGACGGCGCTTAAGCCGATCCATATAAAAACCTGGGTCAGGCCTACAAGCGCGATCCCAATGATCTTGCCCATCATCAGGTCAAAAGGTTTAACACTTGAAATGATGACTTCAACGATGCGGTTGCTTTTTTCTTCCGCAACCCCTTTCATTACCTGAACGCCATACAAAAAGATAAAAATATAGATAAAAAAGGCGCCAACAAAGCCTGCACCGGCATTCACTGCCGAATTATCCTCTTTTATTTCTCCTTCGCTGATGATAGCCGCGCTGATATTTACGTCTGTTTCCAAACTGTCCAGGGTTTCTTTTCGCAATCCCGAACGTATGAGTTTTTGCTCTTTAATGGCCACTTCCAGGTGGTTTTCCATCGTTTGTTGTTCCACGATATTCAACGAGGAATTGGATAAAAACCGTGCTCCTTCAGGCTTGTCAATACTAAAGGCTGCCGGTATCAGAAGCGTGCCATCAAAAGCTGAAGAGTCACCGCCCTGAGGATTAACCGAATAGCGGATATTCGTTGAACCCTCAATTCCTTCATGAAAAATCCCGCTTTCATCCACCACATGGATATTTTTGGGCTCCGAACTTTGGGTGTCGCTAATGGCCAGCCAAAAAATCCCGCCATAAAAGGCAGCAAGGAGGAATGGCCCCAGGAGGGTCATAACAACGAATGATTTTTTTCTTACCCGGCTTTGGTATTCACGTCCGGTTACCAATGCAATATTCCTCATATTTGTGCGCCTATTCGTTCAATAAAAATGTCTTTGATCGAGGGGAGTTTTTCCCTGAATTCGAGCAAATGGGCCTGCTTCATAACTTCCTGGATGAGCTCGTTTATGGCGGCATCTTTTTGCATCAGGAGCAGGCTTTGAGTCGCTCCGTTTTTTAAACGGCTGTCTTTCCTTTCCAATACTCCCGGCAGGGTCGTGTTCAGGCTGCCGGTATACACCAGTTCGAATTCTGATTTTTTATAGCGGTTCCTGACTTCATTGACCTCGCCTTCTATGATGACCTTTCCCTTGTTGATGAGTGTGATCGAGTCACATAACTCTTCAACCGATTCCATGCGGTGTGTAGAAAGAAGAATGCAGGCGCCCTGGTCGCGTAATCCCAGGATCTCTTCTTTGATGATCTCCGCATTCAAAGGATCGAAGCCCGTAAATGGCTCGTCCAAAATGATAAGCCGCGGTTTATGCAGGATCGTCAATACAAATTGAACTTTCTGCTGCATGCCTTTGGAAAGTTCCTCGAGTTTTTTCTTTTTCCAGTCGCCCATTTCCAGCTTGTCAAACCAATAGTTGATTGCTGCCTGGCAGTCGGATTTGCTCAGCCCTTTTAAACGCCCGAAATACATGGCCTGGTCCTGTATGGTCATTTTTCGGTACAGACCCCGTTCCTCAGGAAGGTAACCAATCCCGGCGATCAGTTCCTGACGCATTTTCTGGTTTTCGAAATACACCTCACCACTATCAGGAGCGGTGATCATGGTAATGATTCGAATGAGTGAGGTTTTCCCGGCACCGTTAGGACCCAGTAAACCAAGAATTTTCCCGGGTTCCGCCTCCAGACTCACCTGGTCTAAGGCTGTTTTCCCGGAATAGTGTTTTGAGACAGACTTTACGGATAGCATGCCCGTGCAAATTAAGGCAATGGCTACAATGAGCAAAGCAATTAAGACGGATTAACGACTTTAGTGGATAAGCCGCTTTATTCGTAGATCAGTTTAAGCTTAGCGCTGGTAGGGTGCGACTGGCATGTAAGTACATACCCTTCGTTAATTTCAGAATCAGAAAGCCCCTCACGTTCGTCCATAAAAACACTCCCTTCCAGGATCTTTGCCCGACATGTCGTGCAAACACCCATCTGGCAGGCATAGGGCGGGTCAACATTTTGATCTTTAGCTGCTTCCAAAACCGTAACCCCTTCAGGAATGGTGATCTCGAATTGTTTGCCATTAAACAAGATGGTGGCTGATGCGGTTCCTTCAAAAGGCTCATCATGTTCCACAATGGCAGAGGCAGTCGCTTCCTTGCTACTAACAGGGGTATTAAAATATTCTGTATGGATCAATTCCGGGGAAACGCCCATTCCTTCGAGGGCCGTTTTAACCGCATCCATCATGCCACCGGGACCGCAAATAAAGTATTCGTTGACACGATCTGCTTTTTGCAAATTTTTGGTGATGGACTGATAATCCACAATTCCCGGGCGACCGGCAAAGCCGGTAAAACCTGCCGGAGGGTTTTCCAGGCAATGAACGAGGGTCAAACGCTCAGGATGAATAGCAGCCAAAAGGTTCAATTCTTTATTAAATATAATACTCTGCTCATCGCGGTTGGCGTATACCAAACTGATAGTACTCAGGGGCTCCTGTTTGAGTATGGATTTAAGCAGGCTCATGATGGGGGTGATTCCCGACCCGCCTCCATAAAGCACATAATTTTTTTTATTTTCAGGATGGATGTCCGCAGTAAAATTGCCCATTGGAGGCATCAACGCGATCATGTCGCCCGCCTTCAGCAAATCATTGAGAAAGGGAGATACCTGTCCGTCTGAAACTTTTTTTACCGTAATAGCCGGATGCTGGTCAGTATAAGGTGCGCTGCAAAATGAATAGGCTCTTCTCTGCTCTTTTCCGTTTAACCAGGTGCTCACCGTCACGTATTGCCCCGGCAAATAGTTAAAGGTAGTCTTCAGCGGTTCCGGGATCTCAAAAACGATCGTGGCGGCATCCGGGGTTTCCCGTATTATTTCGCGTACTTGGATGGAATGAAACGATAATGACATGGTAGTTGAACGGCCGCAAAAATAACACTAATTCGATGCCAGCCGACTAAAATCGCCATTATTTCTATTTCGGCATCCGGAGCGCTTCGAGCATTTCATCGCTGATGCTGTCCGCATAAACGCCATATGCATCAACAAGTACCCCGCGGGTGCCGTCCTGCGCTGTAATGGCGTAGAGAATAGAACTGTCATCCGGGTCGTTCAGTCCTTCAAATCGAAAAAACCGGTCTACCTGAAAGGTTTGTGCCGGGTAACATACTCCGGTGGTACTGCAAACCAGACTATCTTTTGTCAAATTAAAATCCCGGGTATAACCCTGCTGCTTCAGAGCACTGATCGCTTCACTCAAGGTGTTATAACTTTCCATACCACCAAGTTAAACTTTTTTACGCATAAGTCAAAAGATAAATCAGGATACTTTCCATCCATTGGGCACCTCCCTGTCAGGTTTGAGCAGCACTACTTTTTTATCGCTGCCCAAACAACCCAGAATGAGGCATTCGCTCATAAAGGTCCCTATTTGGCGGGGTGGAAAATTGGTTACCGCCACCACCTGTTTACCCACAAGTGTTTCGGCTTCATAAAGATCCGTGATTTGTGCAGAGGATTTCTTTACACCCAGTTCACCGAAATCAACCCAAAGTTTGATAGCCGGTTTCCGGGCTTCCGGAAATGCCTCCGCACGCACCACGGTTCCGATGTGCATGTCAATTTTGCTGAAGTCGTCCAGTGTGATCATACCCAAAGGTATCAAATCTCCGGGAGCCTGACCACCTGGAAGCGATTCTCATCAAGGGGGATATACCCGAGATCGTAACACAAAAAACAGGGAGTACCTGCCTGTTTCTCCTGAACCGCCGTGATCAATTCAAAATCAAATCCTCTTCGAAGCAGCCAGCTTCGCTGTATGGTGCGCTTTCCGCTTTCCATCAACTCATACAGGATCTTCCTATTCCGGCGTAAGCCACGGTTGATCTCCCGCATCACCCGACCCTCTTCCACGTTCAGCCGATTATGAAACTGATTCCTGCAGGTTTCATTACAAAACTTTTTGTCGATCCTGCCTCTCAAAGCTTCTCCGCATTCGAGACAACACATCCTGGTTTCCATACGCTCAAAATTAAGCAGCCTATTGTCAGCGTACTGTTTAAAAATGAATTGAATTAACTGATTTATGTCAAAAAAAATACCGCTGCACCATAGTACCTTAGCTGCGCCAAATTGAAACCATGATCAAGCAAGCTCTCCTGAGTTTTTTGCTCGTTTTTCTGTGCTTCCCATTGATCGCCCAAAATGTTTCCAACGAAGGGAAACTGTTTTGGGTCGGACATATGGGCCATATCGACGGAACCGGGTCAAATTTTGCCCTGTACATCACTACCGATGCGGCAACAAGTGCATTGGTACGGGTTTCAATTCCGGGAGGCACGTACAACCAATTGCATGTGATCCCATCAAACCAGGTGGTCGTGGTTACCCTTCCATCCTCACAAACCTACATGAATTGCACAGATTGCATCCGTGATCAGGGGGTGAAAATCGAATCCATGAATCACGGTATTGTGGTTTATGCCCATATCTATTCCAACGCACGCTCTGACGCCACCTTATTGATCCCGGTAGAGACCCTGGGAAAGGAGTATTATGCGCTGTCATTCGACCAAAGCCCTGTAAGCAGTACCCAACGCTCTGAGTTTATGTTGGTAGGGGTAGAAGACAGTACCTTCATTGATATTTATCCAACGGTCGATATTCTCCCGGCCAAAAGCAAAAATGTGAAATACACCATTATGCTCAATACCGGTGAGGTCTATCATGCCCAATCGAATACCGACGTATCAGGAACGCGGATCGTGGCACGTTCAGCCAATGGAATTGCCTGCAAAAAAGTGGCGGCCTTCAGTGGCAGCAGTTTTACCCGTGTTGGTTGTACATCGGCTTCAACAGGCGACAACCTCTATGAACAACTTTTCCCGACGAGTTCCTGGGGAATGGAGTTTGTTACAGCCCCGCTAAAGACGCGTAACGGAGACCAGTTTCGCATATTGGCCAAGTATGATAGTACTAAAATTTTGATCAATGGAGGAACACCCCTCTACCTCGACGAAGGTGAAAATTATTCTTATGTGAGCACCACCCCCGATTATATCCTGGCAAATAAGCCGGTGTCTTTCGCTCAATTTCCCCGTACCCAGAATTGCGACGGGGTAACCGGGGATCCTACCCTGATTATCATCCCGCCAATTGAACAAATGGTCAAATATGTGGCCATGTACTCGAGTCCTTATCAGAATATTACCGGACAATATTTGAACATTATTACCCGGAGTACCGATACCAGTAAATTTCGACTCGACGGACAAAAAATTGCTTTCACGACCATGGCGAACAGACCCCAGTTTGCCTATGCACAACAAACAGTGACAAGCGGGGTACACCGTATGTTCTCCGATTCCTTTTTCCAGGTTATTTCCTATGGATTTGGAACTGTAGAATCCTATGGCTATGCGGCGGGAACAAACATTAAAAACCTGGTACAGAGTATCTCGGCCTCCCGCGATTCCATGTGTTTGGGAGATACCCTTACCCTGAAAGCTGAAGTCAATTATATTCCAACCTCCATGAGTTGGTATTTTGGCGATGGAAGCACAGACACAACCAACCTGGTCCATAAGCATGTTTATTCAGCGCCGGGTGAATACATTGTTTCGCTGGTCACCCGTAAAGAGGGACTGGTAGACTGCGGTTCTACTGATTCAACCATTTATCGGGTTCGGGTACACGGGTACCCCAAAGCGTCCTTTGCCATTGAAGAAAATTGCCTGCTCGACACCTTTCATTTTAAGGACCTCAGCGACCCGACAACCACAAAAAGTTATGTGAGTAAATGGAGCTGGACCTTTGGCGATTCCCTTACAAGTGTGGTCCAGAATCCGGCTCGTTATTTTAACCGGATCGATTCCTTTCCGGTACAGCTCATTGTATGGAACAATAATCTTTGCAGCGACACGGTCTACGGTGCTCATTTCGTGAATCCGCATCCCGAACCGGCGATCGTAAAAAATGATACCTGTCCCGGCTTACCGGCCTTTTTTATTGACCAGAGTTCCATTGACCAGGGGGCAATAAGCCTTTTTCTCTGGCAGTTTGATTCCACAATAACGCGATCAGGCCCATTGGTCAATTATAGCAGCCTGGATCCGGGAACCCATTTCCTCGACCTTTTTCTTGAATCAGATTCTGGCTGCACAGCTAACTATCATGATTCTTTTGTGGTATACGAACAGCCCATTGCCTCTTTTAGCGTGTCGAATACCTGTTTCGGCACGCCAATCAACGTGACCGATTCTTCCTTATTGGCTGAAACTTATTTCTGGGATTACAGCGATACGAGCTTCATCGGTACCGCAAAACCATTTGTATTTTCGGACACCGGGATCTATACCCTGAAACTGACAGTGCAAAGTTTTAACGGATGCCTCGACAGCACGCTGGAGCAGGTTACGATCTATCCCAATCCTTATGCGAAATGGGGGAGCCAGGGAAATTGTCTGAACGATAGATACCTGTTTAAGCCCGAATTTGATACCCTTGCCTTTGCAGGCTGGTCCTACTCCTGGCTGATCGATGGAAACAGCCGTTCAGGGGCCGGACAGGATTACTCCTTTCCCACACCCGGATCAAAACAGGTGAGCCTTAAGGTTACCAATTCCGAACTTTGTGAAACCACCTTTAACGGAACGGTGCATGTTAACCCGCACCCGGTGGCAAATCCCATCTATCAGAAAAATTGTGAAGCTCAACCCGGCCGGCTTGCCGATCAATCGGATTATAAAGGCAGCAGCAATTTTTATCATCGCTGGACCTGGGGAAATTTAACCTATTACGATTCCATCAAAAATATTACCCCCAATGCATCCATGCCCACAAACGCCATGTTGCTGGTGATCACAGACAGCAATTGTTCGGATAGCGCCTTGGTCAACCTCCCGGTGATTCCCCTTCCTACGGCCGATTTTAGCAGCTTGGGTCAATGTCCCGAATCGCCGGTGAGACATAAGGATAACAGTATAGCCGGACTGAACGACCCGCTTGTTTTACGTATTTGGAGCCTGGACGGTACGCAGATGGGTAATGTAGACAGCTTTAGCTGGATACCCACCTTAGGGGGTGACTATTTGGTGGGGCTGGAGGTCATATCCCTGGCGGGATGCAGGGATACGCTCATTCAGAATATCCACGTTTTGGATCCCCCGCTTGTGCAGGTCAACAGCTATCCTGCCTGTGTTGAATTTTTGGCTGAGCTGGAAGATCAGAGTACCCTGAATGAACATACTATCAACCAATGGGACTGGCTCTGGGATGGAAAGGCCTATTCGGGGAAAAGAATTGGCGAGACTTTCCTGTTGCCCGGTTATTATTCCTATTCGCTGAGTCTCCGTAGTGACGCAGGTTGTGTGTTTATGGATGTATTTGCCGACAGCATTTTTGTTGCTCCGAAACCAACGGCCAAATTTGTGTCGAATCGTCCCTTTTCTTTGATGGATGATCCGGTATTTACATTTACGAACCAGTCGCAGGGAGCTTCGATCCATTTATGGAATTTTGGTGATGGTACATTTTCATCGGATATTTCGCCGATCCATACTTATGCAGATACAGGTATCTGGTGGGTTACCTTAAACATAGAAAATAAGTATGGGTGCACCGACAGTGCATCGGGTTCCGTACGGATCCGGCCCATGTTGGAATGTTATATTCCGAATGTGATCAGCCCGAATGGCGACGGCATCAACGACCTGTTTGAACCCGTTTGTGAAGGCCTGGAAGTTTATGAAATTTATATCCATAACCGATGGGGCCAGCAAATTTACCATAGCGCCAATTCGGAACCCTGGAGGCCTTATTCGGAAGAATATCGGGCAGTTCCGGAGGGATTATATGTGTATACCATGGTGTTGCGCGACTACCTTGGAAATCCGAAGTATTACAAAGGCACCATTGTCTTATTGCGTTAAAATGATATTTTTGCAGTCAAAATCTCCCATTGGCACAGATTGCAAAACTCCCGTCGATTTTGGTTCTCGAAGACGGAACCGTATTTCATGGTACTTCTATCGGTAAAATTGGTACAACCACCGGTGAAATTTGTTTCAATACCGGATTAACAGGTTACCAGGAGATCTTTACCGACCCTTCCTATTTCGGACAAATCCTTATCGCCACCGTTGACCATATTGGAAATTATGGCATCAGCGATGAGGACCATGAATCCGGTTCGATCAAGATCGCCGGACTTGTCTGTAAAAATTTCGCCCATTCTTTTTCCCGGGCTAAAGCGAAATACAGCATCCATGAATATTTTACCGAACAAAACCTGGTAGGTATCGCTGATATCGATACCCGCCAACTGGTACGTTACATTCGCCAAAAGGGGGTAATGAATGCCATCATTTCATCAGAGGAATTGGATGTTGAGGTATTGAAGAAAAAGGTTCTGGAGATCCCGCACATGCACGGACTCGAACTCTCCTCTAAAGTATGTACCACCCAGCCCTATGAATTGGGGATGGATAATGAAGGAAAAAAGGTAGCCGTTTTGGACCTGGGTCTGAAACAAAATATACTCCGCTGCCTGCTCGACAGGGGCTTAAAATTGAAGGTTTTCCCGGCCAAAACCACCTATGCCGAAATGGCTGCCTGGAACCCCGATGGATATATGCTCACCAATGGCCCCGGCGACCCGGCTTCCATGCCCTATGCCGTGGAAACGGTAAAGCAGGTATTGGAGAACAATATCCCTCTTTTTGGGATCTGCATGGGCAACCAAATTTTGGGAAGGGCCTGCGGATTAGAAACGTATAAAATGTTTAACGGCCACCGGGGTTTGAACCATCCTGTAAAAAACCTGCTGACCGGACATTGCGAGATCACCTCCCAGAACCACGGATTTGCCATCAAAGACGAGGGTCTGGATACAGCAGGGGTAGAGGTTACCCATATCCATTTGAACGACAAGACTATAGCCGGGATCCGGATAAAAGGAAAAAAGGCGTTTTCGGTTCAATACCACCCGGAAAGCAATCCCGGACCACACGATTCCCGTTATCTTTTTGACGACTTCGTTAATTCCCTGAACTAAGTTTAAAAACCAATCATAATGAGTACAATAGCTGAAATTACCGCACGCCAGATCCTGGATTCGCGCGGAAACCCTACTGTTGAGGTAGAGGTTTTGACTGAAAACGGATACATGGGCCGGGCTGCTGTCCCGAGTGGGGCTTCAACCGGGGTTCATGAGGCGGTGGAATTGCGCGACGGTGACAAATCGCAATACCTTGGGAAAGGGGTATTAAAAGCTGTTTCTCATGTAAACGACATCATCGGCCCGGAGCTGGAAGGGTTTTATATTTTTGACCAGAATCTGATCGACAAAGTACTTATTGACCTGGATGGTACCGAGAATAAATCTTCGTTAGGTGCCAATTCCATTCTGGCTGTTTCCATGGCTGTAGCCAAGGCAGCCGCGGAAGAATCAGGACAACCCCTATACAGGTACATCGGAGGGGTGAATGCCAATACACTCCCTATTCCCATGATGAATATCCTGAACGGAGGCTCGCATGCCGATAACAGCATCGATTTCCAGGAGTTTATGATCATGCCGGTAAATGCGTCCAGCTTCGGTGAATCCCTGCGTATGGGAGTGGAAGTGTTCCATCATCTTAAAAACGTATTGAAGAAAAAGGGTTACTCTACCAATGTAGGCGACGAAGGTGGTTTTGCTCCCAATATTGCTTCCAATGAAGAGGCCATAGAAACGGTTTTAAAAGCTATTGAAGCAGCCGGTTACCGCCCTGGAGAGGATATCTATATCGCTATGGATGCCGCTACTTCAGAGATGTATGATACCGAGAAAAAGGTATACCGCTTCCACAAATCCGACAAACGCGAAATGAGCTCCTCTGAGCTGGTTTCCTACTGGAAAAACTGGACATCCAAATACCCTATTTTGTCCATCGAAGACGGCCTTGCCGAAGACGATTGGGCTGGTTGGGCAGAATTGACCAAAACCATTGGTAGCAAAGTGCAATTGGTAGGTGATGATCTTTTTGTGACGAATGTAAAACGCCTCCAAAGAGGGATCACAGAAAATGTGGCCAACTCCATCCTGGTAAAAGTAAACCAGATCGGTACCCTTACCGAAACCATCGATGCGATCAACCTGGCTACCCGTCATTCTTATACCAACATCATCAGTCACCGCTCCGGTGAAACCGAGGATACCACCATTGCTGACCTTGCTGTGGCCATGAATTCAGGCCAGATCAAAACGGGTTCGGCCTCACGTACGGATCGGATCGCGAAATACAATCAATTATTGCGGATCGAAGAGGAACTGGGTGAGACAGCTTATTTCCCCGGTAAAGCGTTTAAGTACCTGAAATAGTTTTCAGTTTTCAGCGTTCAGTTTTCAGTGGGCTTGCGCACGAGTAATCGCGCGCGGGGACCCTCCTTCGCCTTCGCTTCGGAGGGCGCAGCGCGGTGAGCTTTGTTTTTCAGGATGCGTTTTGCTTACGTCAGTCTAAAGGCGCGGTTTTGTTATATTCCTCTTATACCAAACTGAAAACTGAACACTGAAAACTGAACACTGAAAACTGAACACTTAAATTTGAAAAGCTTCAACGACCTCTCCGTCCAACCCCTCACACATCTGGCGAAACTTAATAAGATCCTCTTTCAGGTCTGTTTCTCCGTTTTTACAACGGGATTCGATGCTTAGCGCCAATTGATACAATTCGCTGGCTCCCATGATAATGAATCCTGATTTGGATTTATGGGCCAGTCGCCGTAAGGCTTCCATATTTTGGTCCGCAAAGGCCGCATCCATCGAGGCGAGGTCCTGGGCGATATCACGGTGGTAAAGTTGGGCAACCTGGCGCGCAACATCTTCATTGTCGGCAGCCTGGCGAACGAATTCTTCCCGGTTAAAGTAGGTATATTTCATTTGATGTTAACCTCGTTATTTTGGATCATTCTATAGATGGTCGACTTGCCAATATCCAGCTTTTTGGCGACAAGAAGCACGTTGCTGTCGTATTTGTCGAGGTAATTCTGAACGATGGTATTGTCGTATTCCCGAAGGGTCATTTCCTTGCTCAACAAGTCGGTCATGTTGCGGGCATTGTTAAAAATGATATTGTCGTCCTGTATGGTATCGTTTTCAGCCATCACACAGGCCAATTCCATAACAGCCTTAAGTTCGCGGATATTGCCCGGGAAAGGGTAATTCAGCAGCTTTTTCTGGGCCTGGGGAGAGAGGCTGAGTTTATTTACCCGGTTTTCGCGGGCATATTCTTCGATAAAGTGCTTGGAAATGATGATGATATCCCCTTCGCGGTCACGCAAGGGCGGCAGTTCGATGGGTAATCCCAAAAGACGGTAATACAGGTCCTCGCGGAAATTCCCTTTTTTTACCTCTTCCTGCAGGTTTTTATGTGTGGCAACAATGACCCGAACTTCAATGGGAATAACCTGGTTGGAGCCTATCCGTGAAAATTCACGCTCCTGTAAAACGCGTAGTAATTTGGCCTGAAGAGAAATGTCCATTTCTCCGATCTCATCCAAAAAAATGGTGCCCTTATTCGCTTCCTCAAATTTACCTATACGCCTGTTCTGGGCACCTGTAAATGCCCCTTTTTCATGGCCAAAAAGCTCGGCTTCGATGAGCTCCCTGGGTATTGCCGTGATATTAACAGCAACAAAGGGCTTGTTCTTCCTGTCGGAATTGTAATGAATGGCTTTAGCCACCAATTCCTTTCCCGTTCCTGTTTCCCCTGTTATGGATACAGTGATCTTGCTTTTGCAGGCTTTGTCGATCAAACCGAAACAGCGGTTTATGGCAGCACTATTCCCAATTATGGACTTATTGTAATCGTATTTTTTACCGATCTCCTCCTTAAGCTGAGAAATTTCTTCTTTCAGTTCAAGATTTTGGCGGATATTGTTCACTACGCTCAGGATCCGGTTCCGGGCATCCTCATTTTTTACGATATAATCGTAGGCACCCTGTTTGAGCAATTCCACGGCAGTGCTCACGTCTTCCTGTCCGGAGATGATCAAAACCTGGATATCATTGTTGTAATCTTTGATCCTTTTCAGCACATCCGAACCGGTCATATCCGGTAAAGTATAGTCGAGTGTGACGATATTTGGATTTTCAGCCAAAGCGCCAAGAAAGTCTTTGGCAGTGCGGAATTTTTTAACTTCGTAATCAGGATTGAGTGTGAGGTGATAAATCAGAAATTCGCTATACCATTCATCATCCTCAACGATGAATATTTTAATGGTATTCTTTTTGGTCATGTAGGTTGGATTATTTCCAAATTTAAAAATTCATTTCAAAATGGGAAACGAAATCCACAACTGAGCAAAATAAATATCCATTGGAAGTAAAAATGCAGCCTTTTGATTTAAATACCTTGTCGACCATGTGTGGGGGTGATCCCAAGTTTATGCATGACTTTATCCAACTTTTTACCGATACAACTCCTCCGAGTATCGCGCAGATAAAGGCATTGAGACAAACAGGGAACTGGCGGGAAATATCCGATATCCTGCATAAGATCAAACCAACCGTGGAGCTTTTTGGCATGATGCATATCCATACAGAAATTAAACTGGCAGAACATGCCGGGAAAACCGGGCAGAACCTCGATAAAATGGACGGCTGGCTGGATCATATCCTGAGCAACCTCGAAATATCCATCGAAGCCCTGAATAAAGAAATTCCGAAATACACTTAAGCGCGTTTCGCTCTTTCCCAGAGCGCACTTTGTTCTCCGGCCAAATAACGTTTTAAGCCCAGGAAGACGGCCAGGTTCATGATAAAAAAGTAATAGGGGATATAGAGTAATTTCGAGCGTATCCCCTTGTTCTCATAATACCATCCTGCCATGGCGGCGAGATAAAAGGCGCATTGGGCCACAAAGAAGGAGAGAAAAAGCGACTGATCCAATAAAAACAGATTGAGGATAAAAAGCAGGGGCAGGGCGAAGGCGGCAAGGCTCCACCTAAGAACACGGTGGGAAATAAACGCAAAGGCCACCACGGGCCTGCGAATGAGGTTAAATGCAGGTTTTAAACGCAGCATACTCTGCCAGCCCCCGGCGCAAATGCGTATCTTACGTTTAAGTTCTTCTTTTACATTCGCAGAGGCGGTTTCCGTTGCGATGGCTTTTGGTTCATAAACCACACGGTAGCCTTTAAGCACGATGCGCATGGATTGCATAAAATCATCCAGTAAAGTGTCGGGTTCGAGCGGCTCGTATAAGTTTTTTCGGTAACTCATCAGTTCTCCGGCAGCGCCAACCACGGTATACAACCGGGAATCGGCTTTTTTCAGGAAACTTTCGTATTTCCAGTACAATCCTTCCCCGGCCTCACTGGCTCCGGCTCCATCCTGACTGATTATCCGTTTTTCTCCGGTAACTCCGCCAACCTGTTCATCTGCATAATGCCTGCTCAGTAAAAAGAGGGCCTCCGTATTTAAGGTGGTATTCGCGTCGCAAAAAACGACAATATCACCTGTGGCATAATACATAGCCCTGTTCATTGCCGCTGCTTTTCCGGAGCGTTTGGCTTCATACAAATGCAGGATACCTTCCACTCCATTCAGGAGTTCAGGGGTACGGTCCGAACTTCCATCCGAAATAAAAATAAACTGAAGTTTATCTTCCGGATAGTCCAGGGCCATGGAGTTGGCTACCTTTTCCAGGATATAAGCTTCCTCATTAAAACAGGGTACGATCAGGCTAATTGTCGGAAAGAAGTTCGGATCGGCCGATTTTTGCGGGTAGTCTCCCCGGATCTTCAGCAATAAGGCCAGCAGGATCCCATACCCCAAATAGGCATAAAAAACGAGCAGGAGTAGGACTAAAAAAACGACTTCCATCATGCCAGGATCTGTTGATAATGGTGAAGGACCTGCCGGGCACTGTTTTCCCAGCTAAACTGCATTGACCTTTCCAATCCTGCTTTTTCAAGCTTTTCCCTCAGGACATCGTCCTTGTCAAGCCGTTCAATACCCGTTTCTATCGCTGAAATATCCTCCGGATCGACCAACAGGGCAGCATGGGCAGCTATTTCAGGCATGGATGAGGTGGTCGATGTGAGAACCGCTTTCCCACATTGCATGGCTTCTAAAATGGGGATCCCAAAGCTTTCCCTTTTGGAGGGATAGAGGAAAAATTTACACAGATTATAGATGTAGGGAAGTTCACTGTTGGGCACGTATCCGGTGAGATGGATATGCCTGTGCAGCTCGGGATCGCCAATTTCATCAAGCAGGCTTTGAAGATAGCCCGTTTCAAGATCGGGAAGCACCAGCTCAAGGGGTTCAGTGCTTTTTTTTCTATATGCGGCATAAGCCTTGAGCACATTCGGAACATTCTTTTTCGGATCGGTATTCCCCAGGAAAAAAAGGAAGTTTTCAGGAAGCTGGTAGCGTTTTCGGGCATCCTCCAATAAATTCTTGTCGTCAATTACCCGAAAATGGGCCGAAGCGGCATTGTACACGGTATAAATATCGGCCGAACGAGCCGGAAATCTTTTCCGGATATTTTCTTCTTCAAAATGGGAAACAGTGAGAATACGCTTTGCTTTTTTCAGGACCCGGGGTACATTCCAACGCCGGTATACATTGCCCAGCTTCTGATACCAGGTGCCTTGCTTAAAGTGCAGCTTTTCAAGGTAAATAATATCATGCACCGTAACGATCAAAGGGGTTTTGCCCAATAGGGGGGCAGTATTTGAGGTGCAATGCAAGAGGTCCAGTCCGTACTTTTTAGCCGCTTTCGGAAGCTGCATCTGCTCCCAGTCGGCATAGGTTTTTCCGGGTAGTTCGATCACCCTAAAATTGGCCGTGTTTTGGATCACCGTTTTGTCTTCTCCGGCTTTTACAAAAATATAATAGTCGTTTTCCAGATCGATCTTCTGCAATTGACGGATGATCTCAACAGCCACGATGTCCATGCCGTGTTTCTTCTTCCGCTGGATGCGTTGTGCTTCAATGCCAATCTTCATGGTTTTTCGGAATGAGGCGTATGGATAAAAGTTTTGTTGGCTCCTTTTAAGCGGAAAAGGGTTTTGAACAGTACCCAAACCGTTGTAGGGATTTGCCTTAATGCCTGAAGACTGCGCTTATTTCTCAGGTAGCGGGGAGTGGCCAAATAGAGACTGAATAAAACCACAAAAGGCGAACCCAGCGCATTATTCCGGTTCTCTATCAGATTCGGAAAAAGAAGGGCAAATACAGCGAGCATTACGGTGACTCCCAATAAGAGTACCCGGGGAAGGAGCAGAAACTGGAGGACTTTATTGAAATAATCAAAATTTCCTTTTTTCAGCAGGTCTTTGGCGCTGTCAAAAAAGTAGAGCTGCAAATAATGGAATTGGGCGGCCAGCCAGCGTTTACGTTGATTTTCGAAGACTTTGGCATCCTGCACTTTTTCATCATAAACCAGCGCGTCTTCAGCATAGGCGATCTTATGCCCCGCTTTGAGCAAGCGCACTTCCATTTCCTTATCGAATCCGCCAACGGCCTTAATTTCAGCCATGAGCTCCTTAAATTCCACAAAGCGCATCGCGATACCCGAGCCGATCAGTGCCGAAGAAAGGCCAACCTGAACGTGGGCTTTGCGAAAAATGCTGTTATTGATCTCTTCGCTCAGCGCGTCCAAAACTGCCATATCCGTATCCCTGTTTTTAGCCACCCGGTGTCCCTGCACGATCAGTGAATTCATTGCCAGGGCGTCATTGATCTGGACCAAAAAGTCGGGATGCATGATGTTGTCGATGTCCATAATGACCACATAATCATAACGATGTGCATCCACTGCATCCAAGGCAGCATTGAGCGATTTTGACTTAGTGCTGTTTTCAAAATGGACTTCAAGGACTTCTGCCTGGTTATCCCGCAGTGCAGTGACGGTCTCCGGTTTCAGATGGTCGGCTATGACAAAAAGTTCATATAAGGAACGAGGGTAATTCTGGTTCAGGTTTTCTTTGACACTGTTTAAAATTACCTCGTCTCCTTTATAGGCCGGAAACAATACCAAAAAGCGGTTTTGTCTGGGGTTGGTACTTAACTTTTTTGCCTTGCTGAATGCCCCGATCAATGAAAAAGCGAAAATATAGAACACATTTATGGCCACATAAAAGGAGAGCAATCCGAAAAGTAATTTAAAGACCATCATGATAAACGTGGATTAGCGGGTAATTGCAGGTGTGTCAGATTCCAGGCAAGTCCCTGTAACAGTTTAAACGCCCGTTTAAATTCTCCCTTGAACAGCAAGGATAGTACATTTTTTGGAAGGGCTAAAAAACAGAAAAACAAGATCGCGCTTAGTTTTTGGAAACCCCTCAGATTCCTGCGAATAAACAGCAGGCGGTTGCGGTTCAGGTAATAGGACTTTAAAGGACTTTCCTTTCCCGTACTCATCGATTCTTTATGCCGGACCTCCGACTCACCGCAATGCCAGATGCTAAAGCCCGCTCTTTTGGCCCTTTCACAAAAGTCAAGCTCTTCATAATAAAGAAAATAACCCTCCCACATCAAACCGATCTTTTCAAAAACCTCTCGTTTCACGCACATGGCTGCTCCATGGGCATGGGAAGATGGGTAATTTTTATGGAATTCAGGCCGGTCTTTTTCTTTCCATCCAATGGCAAAACTTCTGCCCGTGTAGGGGTTCATTCCCCTGCTGCCGGCAAACTGAACGATGCCCGGCTCACTATGGTACATCAATCTGGCACCGGCTATTCCAATATGAGGATCACTGGCAAAAAGGGATGGAAAGGCATCGAGAAAGTCAGGGGCGACAAGGGTATCGTTATTGAGCAAAAGGACCAGATCCCCGTTGCAGGCTTCTATGGCCAGGTTATTTCCTCCGGCAAAGCCCAGATTTACCGGGCTGAATAAGAAATGAACATCGGGAAAATCCTTGTGAAGGTCATCCGGGGGTTCAGGACTTCCATTATCCACCACCCAAACATCAAAATTCGGGTAATGGCAGCGACCGAGGCATTCCAGCAATTCCCTGGTATCCTTATTTCCCCGGTAATTGACGGTGACGATCGAAATTTTCGGGTTCGGATTCATAAGGTTTTGCCAGTTGCGGCGCCATAAAGATAAAGCAGAGACTGAAAACTATAATGGTACTGATGGGACTTTGTCCGTAGATCTGGTTTCCATACGAACCCACTACCAGCCCGAAGTAGCCGGCATAAAGCGCGAGCAGCCGGGTTCGGATCTCCGGATCCGTGGCCTTTCGAAGATAAAAATAGCCATAAACCAGGATGGTCAGGATCAGGATAAAATAGAGGATCAGGCCAATGATCCCGGTTTCTACCCACACTTTCACATACCAGCTGTCGTAAGGCACTTCGGCCAAAAAGGTACCCGGGGCAAAGCGTTGTCCCCAGCTCCCTCCGGCACCAATACCGCCACCAAGCGGACGTGAAGCCAGATAGGCACGCAACATTTTTTGGTTTTCCAGCCTGACCTGAAAAGAGGCGTCGTTGGGGTCGAGAGCCGTTCGAATACGCTGTATTTCATAAATACTGCTTCCGATCGAGGTGTATTTCAGGAAAACGAAAGTACCAATAGCCAGGCAGGCGCCAAAAACGAGCAGGCGGAAATTTTGGATGAGGATAAGGTAAATGCCCAGTCCGCTGAATACGATGATCACAGGTCCCCTTGAACCCGAAATGGCCAGGGAAACAAAAAAGAGCGCTGCGAGAACAACATAGACAATTTTCTTCCAAAAAACCTTCTCGCCAAAGCCCAAAACAAGGCTGATGATGATCGCATGTGCCATCAAAGCACCAAACTGCCCGGCATCCGACAAAAAGCTGAATACCCGCAAACGACCGTGCAAAATATGGGTGCTCTCTGCACCCGCCGCCAGCCAGGCTTTTTCTGCGCCGTCGACTCCGAAATATTTTTGTTTAAATCCCCACAGTGCGACCAATAAAGTAAGTCCGAGGTAGGCCTGCAAAAAAAGAAAAAGGTCTTTGCGCTTATTGACAAGAATGAACACGAGGGGAACGGCGAGCACAAAATAAAGGGAGAGTCCGCGAACGGCAAAAAACCAGGCGGTGCGGTTATGGATCTCCGGATTGACCAGTTCAAGGAAAGTATAGGCAAACCAGATCAACATGATCCAACTGAGCGGATTGTTGATTCGTTTGCGGTCGGCTTTTGTCGTGCTGAAAAAAACGCCCAGCCAGGTAAGCACCAGAAGGGCATCAATACTCAATCCAAGAGGCCCGGGAATGTAGCGGTTCAATCCGATGGCAAAGTAGCTGGCAAGGATATACCCGACCAGTCCCATTCTGGGAGCGACCAGGGTAACATAAACGTAAACCAGGATCGGAGCGAATCCGGCATAGATCAAAGCGAAGGGGAGTCCGCCTTTGCTGATCAGCCAGGAAATGATCAGGCTGAACGCCAGGCCGGAAAACAAGGCCGGAAAACGGTGGCGATTTCGTGCCAGGAAGCCGATATGCTGTGCCGGCATTTCCATACTTAAAGGGTTTTAAGCCGGGAAGGGGTGAGACTCTGTGAGAGCCAGTCGTGGGCCATTTGCCGTATCCGGGAACGTCTTCTTGGTATTGTACCTACAAGTCCCTCGAGGGAGTCAACAGGCACCGCGTTCAGCAAGAGCAAATGTTTTTTTGGTTTGGCTTTTTCGAAGATCTGCACCAGGTTGATATCCGAAGGCGTCCATACCCGGCCACTGTTCGCCACGCGCACACAGAGGTCAACCAGGCTGATCAGGTGTATAGGTGATGGATAAGTCGCCTGTTCAGGCAGTTCGATGAAGATAAAATCGTATTGGTCCCTTTGTTTTTCGCTTAATCCAAGCTGGATCAGGTTTTCCGTATCGATAAAATTCTCTTTGACCGTGTAAACGAAATAATCTCCTTTTATTTCCCTGATCGAATCTTCAGCCTGGATATCGGGGATCATGATGAGGGTTTTCCTTCCCACTTCATTGAGGCGGTTTTGCATGTGGCTGCTGAACCAGGTTTTCCCTTCTCTTTTCAAATTGCTGCACACCAGGATACGTTTGAGATTCGGGCTGTTTTCCGTTTCCAGGATCAGGTTTGACAGGCACTGTTCGATCATGGAAATATGGACGCTTTCTACATCCACAGGACCTGGTTTATCCGGCATAAAAGGAAGGGCGCCAAGGAGGTCGAGGCCGGTTTCTTCGATGGCCCGTTTGGGTGTGCGGAGCGAATTGTCGAAAAATTCTTTAGCCGCAAGGTATGCCAGGAGGGTAAAGAGGGTTCCCATAAAACCAAGCATTACCAACATCATACGCTTTGATTTTTCGGGCTGCAATGGAAGGTAGGCGTGGTCGACTACGGTAAGATTGTTCGAAAATTTCAGGTTTTGCTTCTGGAGTTTAGCCTGGTTGAGGCCGTGCAGCACTGACAGGTATTGTTCTTCCGTGACCCTGACCTCCCGTTCAAGCCGGGCGAGGGTAGAGCCCCAGGGAGCAAATTTGTCGTATTCGACATTAAAATCAAGTTTACGTTCCTGGTACACCTTCATTCGTCCTTCCACATCGGCCACTTCGAGTACTTTATCCAGCCAGGAACGAAGCAGGTCCTGTTGCGGGGTAGATTCAAGGGTATACGTATTATTATAAAACTGGAGGGCAAGTGTTTTGTATTGGTCTTCGAGCACTTTTATGGCGCTGCGCAGGGAATCTGCCGGGGCATCTTTGGTCCCGTAAATTTCGGTACGCGATAATTTGACCCGCATCCGGGCGATCTCATCGCGGATATGAAGCAGTTGTTTGTTGTTGTTAAAGATCTCGGTTTTTTGGCCCATCTTCACTTCGATGGCCGCCAGGGAAGCTTTGGCGGCGGCAAGGCTCATGCTGAGCTCATTGATCTCGATATCAATATTTTCCTTGGTTTCTGCTACAAATTTGGATTGTTCGTAGTAGTTGATGATGCGGTTTTGCACCATAAAGTCTTTGAGACGGTTTTCTGCGTCATTCAAAGAGGTTTGGGCGGCCTCGAGTTGTTGTTCGAAATAACTGGCCACATTGGTGGTTTCATCACCTTTAATATTACGGTACTGATCAATAAATACCCGGGTGAGGATATCGAGGGCCATTTTGGAAATGCCGGGGTCCTCGCTTTTGAAGATCATTTCGATCATGTCGCTCGAACTTTTGCGGGTTACGGTGAGTGCATGATTAAAGCCCATAATCGAGTAGTACGGATGATCGCCCCTCAAGATATTATTGATGAGGTTGGATTCATTCGACATGGCATAGGGGAGCAGGTAATTGTATACGATCTCCTTATCGGCCAGTTTTCGGCATTGCTGGATCAGCGTGTCAGGAAAGACATGGTTCAGTTTATCGAAAATTTCACGGCTCAGGATCGCCGGGTTAGGTTCCTTCATACTAAGATGCTGGGCCATCAGGCGGAGGTTCACTTCGGTAACGGTTTCCCTCGATTTGATCACGGCGATCATATTATCAAAGGCGTTGTTTACCGAAAGGTAGTCCATACGCGCTTCCAGGGGGTTGGCCAGGTTATAACCCGACGCTGCACCGGTATACAGGCTGCTGCTGCTTGCAAATTCCCTTTTTATATTCCGGGTGAGGAATACGATAAGCAGGGCGGTCAACAGGGGGAAGAGGATGAGCCAGAGGAGGTTTTTATAAACCACCCGTAAATAGGTAAGCAGCGTCATGGATGGTTGGCTCGTTTTATTTCAAACATTTCTACGCCCACCAATGCTTCGAACTGAAAATAGGCCGTGGCAAATTCCCTGAACTGCAATTCATAGTTGGTGCGTGCAATGGTCTGAAGGTTTTTTATTCTACTGAATTCGGAAGGAGGGAGGGTACCGTTTTGAAACTGGATCTCGGCAATGTTTAAGGTCAGGGTAGCGGTCTGGACATCTTCGCTGATAATTTTCAGCAGCCTTTGTGCGGTCACCAGTTTAAAGTATTCGGAAATGATCTCGCGACGAAGCCGGAGTTTGGCCTCATCAACGCGGGCTTCAAATTTTTTCAGCTCCTGGCGCATCATGTCTATTTTAACCGGAGTCTGCGTAAAAACAGAAAGCGGAAGTACGATGGTGGCGCCGATGGTATAGCCGTTGGTAGCCTGGGTCTGGTTGCTGCCGGTTGCCGGATTGTAGGTATTTAAGGCAATATTCTGGCTTCCATAACTGGAACTGGCGAAGGTCGATATATAAGGATGCCAGGATCTTTTGGCCAGGAGCACCTGTGCACGTGCCGCACCTACTTCCCCTTCATGGAAACGGAGGGTGGGTGAATTTCTGAAGGCAATATCTACAATGGTATCGAGGGGGAGCAGCTGTACGGTTACATCTTCCTCGAAATTCAGGCTGAAAATGTCGTCGTAGGCGAAGGTATCCGGAAGGGATAGACTGTCGCTTTGGGCTTTCAACGGATTCATTGCTGTGCCTGTAAGCATCAGGCAGATGAAAAGGAAGTTGAAAGGAGCTGAAAAACGGATCATGGGTTTACGAAAGTACATTAGCCGTGCCATTGCACATGTTCAAAAATAGGAGAATTATCTGTTTCTCTGTGCAATCCCTGAAAAATTGGGCAGAGACTTTTTTCAGGACAACAAATTCAGAATTGGGAATTTAGTAATACAGGGATTTGAAATTCCGATTTTGGGATAAATTTATTTTTTTATAAAAACTCAGGCAACCTTTTTAGAAGGAGGGTGTCGAACCCTTGCAATGACACCATTCCCCACGTCGAAAATATTTCCGAAAAACAGTGCTTCGGGCTTTTTTTACAGGGGGATTTGTATAAATTGCGATTGTGTATGGTCAGGTTTTCCGGACTATTCGCAGCCAGATCACCAACTCTAAAGCGGTTATTTTATTGGAAATCAATAGAATGGGGCTTTGTTGTCGCGTGGTTTATTTAGAAAACGTAAAAACCTAAACAACAGAAAACATGCTTATGAAGACGAGCTGTACCAAACTTCTCCTTTCGATGGGAGTAGGGCTATTATTGACAACGGGTCTTAAGGCCCAGACTTATTGTAACTCAGGAGCAACTTCAACTTTCGACTCCGACATCATCAATGTAGAATTAGGCAACATTGCGAATAACACCGCAAACGGAGGTTGCGCCACCTACACTCATTTTACCAACATGAGCACCGACCTGTATGTGGGGTCCAGTTATCAGATGTCAATTTCCCTCGGTGTTCATTCAGGAGGAACATGTGGATCAGACGTATATACGAAGTCTGCCAGGGCTTTTGTTGACTTTAACAAAGATGGTGACTTTGATGATGCAGGAGAAAATTTAGGCTCAACTGCTTATACCGGAGGAACTTTTACCAGCGTCATCAATTTTCAGGTTCCTTGTTCAGGTGTTGCAGGTACAACGCGTATGCGGGTAGTTTGTATTGAATCCAATTCGATCAATCCATGCGGTACCTTTACCTATGGTGAAACAGAAGATTATAACGTAAACATCATTCCCGGTTCTTCCCCGACTGCGGATTTTGCACTTCCTGATACCGTTTATTCAAATTGGGTAGCCACTTTCGCCAATACCAATCAGGGCGGTTATACCCACAAATGGTACAACTCGGACATCGATCCGACCATGCAAACAGTGGCTTCCACGTCTGTAAACTATCAATATTCATTTTCAACTGCTGGTACCTATAGCCTGCGACTGGAATCCACCAATTGCCAGGGAACTGCCATTAAAACAAAATCAGTAGTTGTCGTTGATCCAACTTCCATTCCGGTTCCCAACTTTGTAAGCAGCATTAACTTGTTTTACTTTTCAGGAAACCCTGTAGAAATCGACCTATTTGACTTATCCTCTTTCGGACCTTCCTCCTGGGAATGGACGATCACACCTGACGTGGGCAACGGAGCCCCCTGGTTCTGGTCAAACGGAAATCAGTTCTCTCAAAACCCAAGTGCCTTTTTCTATGATATCGGTACCTACGAAGTATGTTTAACCGTTACGAACAGCCTGGGAAGTTCTGCTCCACTTTGTCGTACTGCCTATATTATTATTACTCCTCCTACAGGTTCCAATTTTACAAACATCATGGGCGAGGACTTTAAAAGCACGTTAGACTCAGGAGAAATTTTTGATTCAGGTGGTCCGACCGGAAATTATGCCGACAATGAATATTATGAATTTACCATCGAACCTTGTGGCGCATCTTCCATAACGTTAACCATGAATGCGTTGGACCTTGAAGCAAACTGGGATTTCCTTCGTATCTATGATGGACCTGATGCAAGTGCACCTCAATTGGCTGAATTCACAGGAAATACCCTTCCTTCAGGTAGTATTAAATCTTCCCAGGGAAGTATGACTTTGGTTATGACTTCAGATGGTAATACGGTCGCGAGCGGTTTTGCTGCAAGCTGGACTTCCGAAGTTCCACAGAACGGAGCCATTACAGCCGACATCGATCTTCCGGATACCCTTTGGGAATGTTCAGGAGGAACGGACCTGGTATTATTAAATGCAACCAGCGGAGTTGTTCCCGGACAAGCTACTTATGACTGGATCATCGATTATGACCCGAACGTGACTTATCCTTTCGGATACTGCGACTATTGCGATGAAGAGAATCCTGAGTGGAATGTTCCTGCATCCGGACAATACGAAGAGTATATGATCCGCATGGTGGCACAAAGCTGCGAAGGAAATGATACAGTGGTGAAAGTCTTAAAAGTATCTCCTACCACCAATTTGCCCGATGTAGAATTTGAAGCCTCTAACCGCCGTGTTTCTGCTGGTAGTGTGGTTACTTTAACCGATATGAGTGTTGCGGGTTGTTCGTATGAGTGGGAAATTACTCCTGCAACAGGATGGGCACTCGAACCGGGTTATGCATTAACCGACCGTATTATTGAAGTTAAATTTAATAGCGCAGGTTCCTACCATGTGGAAATGAATGTGACCAATGATAACGGAACCGCTACGGAGACAAAAACCAATTATATTGATGTAATTGATTATTGTACTCCTTCCGTTGTGATCCCGTCGATCGCTGATGTGGGCATTACCCGTGTAAAAATCGAAAATATCGATAACCAGACCTCTTCAGGAAAGGCCCCCGGTTACTTTAACTATACTGCAGACTTTGGTGTTGTTTTGACCGCCGGTCAGACTTACCAATTGTTATTCGAACGCCCGAGCACAGTGAACAGTATGACGCGCAAAGCCTGGATCGATTTCAACCGCGATGGTGAATTCCAGGAAGCTACAGAACGTGTTTTGCTTGAAACCAATGCAAACACTTTGAGTTATACAGCGACATTTACTGTACCTGACTATACCTATACCATGGAAGGTGAAAGCCGCCTGCGTGTTGGTGCTTCGCTGGGAGCAAACAGCTTTAATTCCTGCGGACCGATCCAGGTTGGTGAGTTTGAGGATTATGGAGTGATGCTGCGTTTCGACGATATGCCTCCGGTTATTACCTTAAATGGATTGAGCTCCATTACGCTTGAAGTAAATTCAACGTATACCGAGGAAGGCGCAAAAGCCATTGATAATATTGAAGGAGATATCAGTTCACGTATTGTGATCACCAACCAGGTGGACATGAGCCAACCGGGAATTTATTTCGTACATTATGATGTAACGGATGGTTCCGGATTAATGGCGACCCGTGTTACCAGGACGGTAATCGTTTCAACCGACATTACCGAGCCTGTGATCACCTTGATCGGCGGTTCACCGGTAGTACATAGCGTATTGGTTCCGTTTACAGATCCTGGTTATACCGCCCTTGACAATCCCGGTAACAAAAATGTTACCGGCGATGTTGTGGTAACAGGAAATGTGGATGTAAACGTACTCGGCGATTATGACCTGACTTATAAAGTGAGCGATATCAATGGAAATTCAACTTCTGTTGTTCGTACCGTTCAGGTTAGGGATATCGATGCTCCGGTTATCAGCAGTCCTGCGAATGTATTCTGGCAAGTGGGAACCCCATTCGTCAATCCGGTAAGTATCACCGATAATTTCGATCCGAATGTACAGGTCAGCATGACCGGTAATATTAATGTGAATGTATTTGGTGACTATACTGTAACCTTTAATGCGGTTGATTTCTCAGGAAACGCAGCCACTCCGGTTACCGTTGTATTCCAGGTTGGTGATGCGATCGCCCCTGTGATCTCTACCTTACAGGGTACAGATGAGATCATTGTTGAAGTGAACAACGCCAATTTCTTTGAGCCTCCGGTAACGGCTACCGATAATTATTACCCGAATGTTTCCGTGGTGCGTAACGCCTCTGCGCTTAACATTTATGTATTAGGCTCTTATCCTGTTATTTACACAGCTACAGATGGTTCTGGTAATTCAGCAACCTATACCCGCACCATTCATGTGGTGGATATCGAAAAACCAGTGATTATCGCTCCTCCTATGAATATTCAGAGATGGTCCAATACTTTTGCCCCGCTGAGCGGACTGAGTATTCTTGACAATTACTGGTCTCCACAATGGTTTGCTGGTAATCCAACAAGTATTGAGGTTGTCTTGAGCAATGTGGATGTAAATTACCCAGGTATTTACAGCATCGTTTACCGGGCAACAGATGGATCAGGGAATGTTTCTGCCCTTACTACACGGATCGTAAATGTATGGACACCAACCTCACTGGAGGGAATGGATCTTGGATCGATGATCGAAGTATATCCTAACCCAAGCAACGGTGCCTTTACTGTAAAACTGGATGAGCAATTGGGAACTCAGGTTACCATTCAGATCGTTGATGCCTTAGGCAAGGGAGTCTATACTGCCGGAACCGAAGCATTCGTGAACGGTGAAGCAAAAATAGACCTGAGCCATGTAACAGCAGGGGTTTATTTGATCCAACTCAGTACTGAACACGGAAGTGTGAGCAAACGTGTCGTAATTCAATAGAAATTTTATAAAGGATACCGGATTTTCCGGTATCCTTTATTTTATATAGTGTGAATACCAAAAACAAACCAAATCAAAACCTAGGAGTATGAAAATAATTTTTACGCAAACTGTTTATCTGAAGCGATTTGTGTCTGAAGCATCAAGAGGGCTAATAATGGCACTCTTTCTGTGTTTAGGACCGATCGTTTTGGCACAGTCGACCAACCCACCGGCCGGCTACTGCACCACCTCCCATCCGAATATGGGAAATAATGGTTGTGTCAATAATTATGGCTTTAATTTTCTTAAAGTCGGTTTGGATGCCTGGACGCATAATGTTACATGTAACACGGCCACGGTTTACCGCTATTGGAATAACCTGGGAAGTGTAACCACACTGAGCCAGGGTGCCACCTATACCATTACCATTCAAACAGCATCAACAACGTATCCTACTTCGGGTGCTGCGTTTATCGACTGGAATGGTGACGGTACTTTTTCAAACACCGAATACATCGGAACAAATTCCACAGGTACAAGTGCCCCGACTTTCACCAAGTCGTTCACCGTTCCGTGTAATGCCGTTCCGGGACAAACGATCATGCGTTTCCGTTGCGATTACTATTCTGCAGTTAATCAGAATAATGGTTGCGGAGGGGTGACCAATAACTATGGTGAGACCATGGATTATATTATCACCATTGCAGGATCCAGCAGTCCAACGGCAAACTTTGCTGTTCCTGATACCATTTATACAGGAGCACCGATGCAGTTCGTGAATTCAAATCAGTCCGGATATGTGTCTCATGAGTGGGATATCATCAACCAGGGAAATAACCCCGATGCGACCACCACGAATTTTAATACTACCTTTAATACTGCCGGAACATATCAGGTACGTTTAACCAGCGTAAACTGTAATGGTTCGGCTGTCGTAACGAAAACGGTTACTGTTGTAGACCCGACTTCCACACCGGTACCTAATTTTGTGAGTTCCGACAACGTTGTTTATTTCACCGGAGATCCGGTGGAGATCGAGTTGTATGACCTGTCCATGTACGGAGCTACGGCCTGGGAATGGACCATAACGCCAGATGTGAATAATGGTGCCCCCTGGTTTTGGTCGGGAGGTAACCAGTTTTCTCAAAATCCGAAAGCGTTTTTCTATGATTTCGGCACCTATGAGGTGTGTTTGACGGTAACCAATAGCATGGGAACTTCAGCGCCATTATGCCGGGGCATGTATATTGATATTACCCAGCCAACCGGTGCCAATTATGTGAATACCATGGGTATTGATATTAAGAGCACGCTGGATTCAGGTCTGATCTACGATACAGGCGGTCCGAATGGAAATTATGGCTCAAACGAATATTATGAATTTACCATCGCTCCTTGTGGCGCATCTTCCGTAACGCTGGATTTTTCTTCGTTGAATATTTTGAGCGGAGATATGCTTTATATCTACAATGCACCTACATCTGGCGGAACACCTATCGCCCAGGTTTCTGGAGTTACCCTTCCGGGCAGCATCACCGCTTCTTCCGGAACCATGACCCTGCTGATGACTACCAATGCAAGCGGAGTTGAATCCGGTTTTGCAGCTTCATGGATGGCATCCGTTCCTCAGAACGGAGCGATCTCAGCCGATTTTGATCTTCCTGATACCTTATGGGAATGTTCAGGTGGAACAGACCTGGTCCTGAAAAATGCAACTTCCGGTATTGTACCCGGACAAGCAACTTACGACTGGATCATCGGTTATGATCCAAATGTGACTTACCCGGCCATGTATTGCGACTATTGCGATGAGGAAAATCCTGAGTGGAATGTTCCTGCTTCCGGACAGTATGCCGAGTATTATATCCGCATGGTTGCAAAAAGCTGCGAAGGAAATGATACTGTGGTAAAATTGCTCAAAGTAGCACCTACCGTTGCCACTCCTGAAATTGACTTTACCGTATCCAGTCGCCGTATTTCTGCCAATGGCATCGTAACCTTAACCGACATTACTGTTGGAGGATGTTCCTACGAATGGAACATAACCCCCGCAAGCGGTTGGGCCCTGGAATCAGGTTACTCCCTGACAGACCGGATAATTGAAGTAAAATTCACAGATGCAGGTTCTTACCATGTTGAACTGGAAGTTACCAACGACAACGGAACTGCGGTTGAAACCAGGACCAATTATATCGATGTGATCGACTACTGCACACCAAGTGTAGCTATCCCTTCTATTGCTGATGTGGGTATCAATCATGTGATCATTGAAAATATTGATAACGAAACAGGTTCAGGAATGGCTCCCGGTTTCTTTAATTATACGGACGACTTTGCTGTAAACTTAACTGCCGGTGAAACCTACCAATTGCAGGTTAAACGGAATAGCACCGTGAATGCAATGACCCGTAAGGCCTGGATCGATTTTAACCGCGATGGTGAATTCCAGGATCCTGCTGAGCGTATAATGCTGGAAAGCAATGCGAACACCTTGTCCTATACCGCTACCTTCACTGTGCCAAACTATACCTATACTGTTCCGGGCGAAAGCCGTTTACGTATCGGTGCATCTCTGGGAGCGAATAGCTTTAATTCCTGCGGACCTATTCAGGTTGGTGAGTTTGAAGATTATGGTGTCATGCTGAACTACGATGAGTTACCTCCGGTGATCACCCTCAATGGCAGCAATTCCATCAAACTGGAAGTGAATACTACCTATACCGAAGAAGGTGCTGTAGCGATCGACAATATTGAAGGCGATATTTCAGGCAGAATTGTCATTACCAATCTGGTAGACATGTCCCAGCCAGGAGTTTATTATGTTCATTATGATGTAACCGATGCTTCCGGACTCCATGCTGTTCGGGTTAGTCGTACTGTAACCGTTTCAACTGACCTGACAGAACCTGTCATCACGCTGATCGGTGGTACACCTTATATTCATAGTGTATTGACCCCATTTGTTGATCCGGGCTATACGGCTTTGGATAATCCGGGAAATAAAAATGTCAGCGGCGATGTTGTGGTGACTGGAAGTGTGGATGTGAATGTGATCGGCGACTATAACCTGGTATACACAGTTGATGATGTCAACGGAAATTCTACTTCCGTAACCCGTATTGTGCAGGTTAGGGATATCGATGCTCCGGTTATTAATAGTGCTACCCAGGTATTCTGGCAAGTAGGAACTCCATTTATAAACCCGATCAGTATCACCGATAACTTTGATCAGAATGTTCAGGTTACCATGACCGGTAACATGAATGTGAATGTGTTGGGAACCTACACGGTTAAATTTGAAGCCGTTGATTTTTCTGGTAATGTGGCCACACCGGTAACTGTAACCTTTGAAGTAGGCGATGCCATTGCTCCAATGATCAGTACCCTGGCAGGATCAGATGTCCTGGTTGTTGAGGTAAATGATGCCGACTTCTTTGAACCACCGGTAACTGCAACAGATAATTTCTATCCAAGTGTAAACCTGGTTAGGAATGCGACTGCTTTGAATATCTACGAATTGGGTTCTTATCCTATCGTTTATACGGCAACTGACGGATCCGGAAATACGGCAACCTATACACGTACCATAGTGGTTGTGGATACGGAAAGACCAACTGTGATCGCTGCTCCATTGAATATCCAAAGATGGTCAGGAACTTTTGACCCAATGGTTGGCGTTTCTGCTCTGGATAATTACTGGACACCCCAGTGGTTTGATTCCAATCCGGGAAGCATCGAAGTAGTATTAAGCAATGTGGATGTAAACTATCCAGGTATCTATACCGTTATGTACCGTGCAACAGATGGTTCCGGAAATGTTTCGGCCCTGACTTCCCGCTCGGTATTGGTTTGGACTCCAACAGCACTGGAAGGTGTTGATCTGGGTTCAATGGTACAGGTTTATCCTAACCCTTCAAACGGTATATTTACCGTTAAACTTGACGCGCAGCTCGGAAATAAAATTTCTGTTCAAATTGTTGATGCGTTAGGCAAAAGTGTATATTTGGCTGGAGAAGACGCTTTCGTGAATGGTGAGACCGTGATCGACCTGAGTCTTATGAATGCCGGGGTTTATTTTGTACAAATAAGCACGGAGCATGGAAGCGTGAGCAAACGTGTTATAGTAAATAAATAGAATTTAAAAACTGCAGGACAGAGGGGGCTTTCGGGCACCCTCTTTTCTGCCGTTTAAATACCAAACCGAAACAAACCAAACCAATTAACCAAAACGAATGATGAAAATTTCTACCACAATGAAACAAAGCGGCAGGAAGTCTTTTCTGCGTATGCTTGCCTTTGCGGTTGTTTGTACTTTGTCGCTGCCTCAATGGGTAGTCGGCCAGTCGACTACCCCTCCTACAGGGTATTGTACAACTTCGCACCCCAATATGTCGAACAATGGTTGTGTCAACAATTACGGGTTCAACTTTTTAAAAGTGGGTTTGGATGCCTGGACCCATAATGTTCAATGTAACACCTCTACGGTTTACCGGTATTGGAACAATATGGGAAATATTGCCACCCTGAGTCAGGGAGGTACCTATACCATGATGTGCCAAACACAATCTACGACTTATGCGACTTCAGGCGCTGCCTGGGTGGATTGGGATGGAGATGGTAACTTTAGTACCAGCGAGTATATTGGGCCGAACAGTACCGGTACCAGTGCTCCAACTTTTTACCAGAGCTTTACCGTTCCATGTAATGCGAAGCCGGGTCAAACGATTATTCGTTTCCGTTGCGATTATTATACCGCACTGGGTTCTAACCGGGGTTGCGGAACAACAAATAACAACTATGGTGAGACGATGGATTATATCATCACCATTGCCGGTTCTGCCAGTCCAACAGCGAATTTCAGCATTCCGGATACCGTTTATCAAAACTCTCCTGCCTTTTTTGTAAATGCAAACCAGGTTGGATACGTTTCCCATGCCTGGGATATCATCGGACAGGGATCTAATCCGGATGCTACTTCGGTAAACTATACCGGTATTTTTTCTAATCCGGGTTCTTACCAAATGAAATTAAGCAGCACGAACTGCCAGGGAACAGCTACGGTAACAAAGACGTTCGACGTTGTTGCTCCGACTTCTTCCCCGCTTGCTAATTTTGTTGCCAGTCAAAACTCTGTAGTTTATGATGGAACAAATCCAATTTATATTGATCTGTACGATCTTACCCTTTATGGACCTACTTCCTGGGAATGGATCATGGACCCCGATTATTTAAACGGGGCACCATTTATCTGGCTATCCAATAATTTTGATCAGAATCCGTCGGCATTTTTCTATGATGTAGAAACCTATGACGTTTGTCTGATCGTATCCAACAGCATGGGTAGCGATACACTATGCCGTTATGCTTATCTGGAAATAACGCCTCCTACCTCGGGTTCTACTTTTATCAATGTACTTGGCCAAAATGCGGGTTCTAACCTGGATTCAGGCTATATTTATGATTCAGGTGGCGATGCCAATCCATACAGCACCAACGAGTTCTATCAGTTTATCATAGAGCCTTGCGGAGCTGCCAGTGTTACCCTGACTTTTGATATGTTCAATCTCGGAAATGGGGATAACCTTAAAATATTCAATGGAAATTCAAATTCTGCTCCTTCCCTTGGAACATTCTCCGGTACAAGTTTACCTGCTTCTGTTACCGGAACAACCGGAGCCCTTTATTTAGAGTGGACTTCGGACGCCAGTACAACCGGTCCCGGATTTAAAGCCAGATGGATATCCGTTGTGGCCAACAATGGCGCTCCTGTTGCCGACTTTATCGTTCCCGACACCGTTTATGCATGTGCCGTTGGAAACGATGTTGAATTTGTGAATAATTCAGGTGGTGTGGTTGCCGGACAGGCTTCTTACGACTGGATCTTCGATTATGATCCTAACGTGAGCTATCCTACAGGTTATGCTGATGTTGCAGACGAAGAAAGTCCGATCTGGCCTTATTTTGCCAATGGATCGTACCTGGTTAGAATGGTGTTAAAATCCTGCGAAGGCAACGATACGGTTGTTAAACCTTTTGTTATCGATAATACCAGCAACTTGCCGATCGTAGACTTTACCACGACAGAGCGTATTCTGAAAGTGAACGGAACATCAACCTTCAAAGCCAGCGGTGTTGCTGCCTGCGATTATGAATGGGAAATTACCCCTAACACCTACAGCCTGGAAAATGGCGGTACACTCACCGATGTTGAGATCACTGTTAAATTTGAAGCTGCCGGTTCGTATAGCATTAAATTAATTGCTAACAACGACAATGGTTCTTCTTATAAGGAACGTACCAACCACGTTGAGGTTATCCAGCATTGTACACCTGCGGTATTGTATCCGACGGTTGCTGATGTGGGTATCATTGAATTTGAACTGGAGTCGATCGAAAATGAATCAGAATCCGGAAAATCTCCCGGATATTCAGATTATACCGCAAAATTCGGTACTGCAGTAACTATCGGACAGACTTATTCTTATCGGGTAGAAAGGAGCAGCACGGTTAATAACGTCAACCTGAAAATCTGGATCGACTACAACCGTGACGGTGACTTTGCTGATGCAAACGAAACAGTAGCTTCCGTTGTTAACTCAAACGCAGGAACCTTTACCGGTAACTTTACAATTCCCGGAATTGCTGACCTGATCCCCGGAGAGACCCGTGTTCGGGTTGGAATGGGCCTGGCCAATACTTCCCTTACAGCTTGCGGACCGAATCAGGTTGGTGAGTATGAGGACTACGCCCTGTTCGTAGAACTGGATAAACTTGCTCCTGTAATTACGTTGACGGGTGCTGATGTTGTAATTGAAAAGAATTCCACCTATACGGATCTTGGCGCCACTGCCTTTGACAATGTTGAAGGAGACATTTCAGGACGAATTATCACCGATATTAATATCGATGTTACTCAGGCCGGTGTTTATTTTGTTACCTATAATGTGACTGATCTATCAGGAAATGCAGCTGCTGAGGTTGTGAGAAAAGTACAGGTTGTAGAAGACCTCACGAATCCTTCAATTGTATTGACCGGTGCTGATCCACTTTTGTGGTCTGTTCTTGTTCCTTATGTTGATCCGGGCTATGTAGCTACGGATATGCCTTCAGGAGCTACCATTACCGGTTTGGTTCAGGTGACCAATCCGGTTAATGTGAATATGATCGGTGACTATACCATTACCTATACCGTTATGGATGCTTATGGAAACGAGGGTACTGTAACCAGATTGGTTCAGGTTCGTGATACCACTGCTCCGGTTATTGTTGCTAACCCAACAATGCCTATTCAGGTAGGAACACCTTTCGTTAATCCTGTAACTGCTACCGATAACTTCGATCAGAATGTGGTTCCGGTTCAAATTAATGGAAGCGTGAATTCCATGGTGATCGGTGATTACAGTGTGACCTATTCCGTAGTGGATGCTTCCGGAAACGTTGGGGCTAACCAAACCATCATTTTTGAAGTGGAAGATTATATCGCTCCAACCATCATTCACTCACCAGGTACTGAAACCGTGTTTGTTCGCGTATTCAATACAAACTGGGAGAATGCCCCCGGAATGGCTGTGACCGTGACTGACAACTACTATCCAACTGCCCAACTGGTGAAAATTTTACCATCAGGTTTTGATATCAATAAACTCGGAACCTATGTGATCACCTATCAGGCAACCGATAAATCGGGTAATGTAAGCACCTTCGAACGTACGCTTGTTGTAATCGACGATGAGAAACCGGTTATCTTAACGACTACCCTTACTCTTCCAAGATGGTCAACTTATAACCTGATGTTGGGAGTAGTTGTAGCGGATAACTACAATCAACCAACAGATTTCGCTAATGCATTGAACGGCTGTGAAATTGAGATCGTACGTACCAATGTTGATTTTAACTATCCCGGAATCTATCAGGTAACCTATGCGGCCACTGACGAATCTGGTAACAGATCTGAAGAAACCATTCGCCTGGTGCAGATCAGGGAAGAGGGTGTCAATACAGGTATTGATCAGATCGATGTAAATAATGCTGTATCTGTTTATCCTAACCCGAACCAGGGTCAGTTTACCATCAAACTTGATGCAGAACTGGGTGTGAACGGTGCGGATATCGTGATCCTGGATATGCTGGGACATGTGGTATTTACTACCGGCGCTGAAGCATTCCATAATGGGGAACTTGCCGTTGATCTGGCTCATCTGAGTTCAGGCGTTTATCTGGTTCAGGTAAACACAACAGTGGGTAGCACAAGCAAACGTGTTGCAATAAAATAAAACTAAACCAGGGGATACCGGAACTTCCGGTATCCCCTTTAATATTTTACTACTCTTTAAACCAACCTAATATGAAAATGAATAGTACAAAATCGGTTCTGCTGAAACAGAGGATATCGAAATTAGCAGGAGGGCTTTTGTTAGCGCTGCTATTTGGTTTCGGTAACTATGCTGCCGGACAGTCAACTTCGCCTCCTGCAGGAGTCTGCGGAGCTACCCATCAATATTCACAGTCAAACCCCTGTTATTTAAACTGGAGTTTTGCTAAAGTGAGTCTGAATGGCTGGTCGCACGATGTTACGTGTAATTCAAATACCTATCGTTTTTGGAATAACCTCGGTACGGTTACTACGCTGAGTCCGGGAGCGACATATACACTGAGTATTAAATCGACTTCACAGGCTTCTTACCAATTGGGACAGGCTGCGTGGATCGATTATAACCAGAACGGAACATTTGATCAGAACGAGTATATCGGTAACAATTCAACGAGCATAACCGGAATGACCTTCCAGTTTACTGTTCCTTGTACCGCCAAACCAGGTGCTACCTATATCCGTTTCAGAATCGACTACTATTATGGAATGGGTCCAAGCTATGGCTGTGGAAACTCTTCATACGGTTACGGAGAAACAATGGACTATATGTTGGACATCGCGTCAACATCTACTCCATCAGCAAATTTTGTCGTTCCTGATACCGTTTATACAAATTCTCCGGCCAAATTTGTCAATTCCAACCAAAGCGGCTATATCGCCCATGAGTGGGATGTGATCAACCAGGGTGGAAATCCGGATGATACAAAAGTTAACTTTAACTATACTTTCCCAAGCGCCGGAACCTATCAGGTTCGTCTGAGCAGCACCAACTGCCAGGGAACATCCATCGTTTCAAAAAGTTTTGACGTTATCAACCCTACTTCATCACCGGTACCGAACTTTGTGGTATCCCAGAATGAAGTGATCTATGATGGTGTAACACCTTTGTATATCGACTTTTTTGACCTCTCCCTTTACGGTGCAACTCAATGGGAATGGATCATGACCCCCGACTTTATGAATGGGGCGCCTTATATCTGGTCCTCAGGTTCTAATTTTGATCAGAACCCGACTGCCTTCTTCTATGATATACAAATTTATGATGTATGTCTGGCCGTAGGAAACTCAGCAGGCTGGGATACTTTATGCAAACCTGGTTATATCAATATAAAAGCTCCCGGAGCAGGTTCAACCTTCACCAACAAAATGGGCCAGCAATTGGGTTCTGATGTGGATTCAGGTTTGATCTACGATTCAGGTGGCCCGAGTGCAAATTATAGCGACAATGAGTACCTGGAGTTCTTAATTGCCCCGTGTGGGGCAAGTAGAGTAACCTTATACTTTACCAGCTTTAATGTGGCAGCAAACGATCAACTGTTAGTTTTTGACGGACTTAACTCCAGCGCTCCACAGGTAGGTGCCTTTACCGGTGCTAACCTTCCATCTTCCGTAACGAGTTCAGGCGGATATCTGTTCCTTGTATTCCTTTCGAATAATAATGGTACGGCTCCTGGCTTTGCGGCCACATGGGGATCAGAAGTACCGAATAATGGTGCACCAAATGCAGACTTCTATGTGCCTGACACGGTGTATCAGTGTGCGATGGGTAATGATATTCTGTTTGAAAATACGTCAACAGGTATTTTGGAAGACCAGGCTTCTTATGATTGGATCATGGATTATGACCCTAACGTAAATTACCCGACCGGGTATGCCGATGTCCAGGATGAAAAAAATCCGGAATGGCCATTCTTTACTTCAGGTACACGCTATGTACGCCTGGTGTTGAAATCATGTGAAGGAAACGATACCATCGTTAAATCCTTTGTGATCGATGCTACTTCCAACAATCCGATCGTCGATTTTACGGCCTCAACGAACATTACCAAAGTGGGTGCTGTTGTGGAATTGAGAGACAAATCGGTTGCGGGATGTGAATACGAATGGGTGATCACTCCGAATACCTATACCATTGAAAACGGCGGAACAGAAACAGATCGTAATATCGATGTGAAATTCACAGCCGCCGGTAGCTACAATGTGAAAATGATCGCTACCAACGATAACGGTTCTACTTCTTTGGAAAAAGCAAATTATATCGATGTGATCGAATACTGTTCACCCGGTGTGTTTTATCCAACCGTTGCCGACGTTGGTATCAATAAGGTAGTTGTGGGTGCTCTTGAGAACACCTCCGCTTCCGGACAGGTCCCCGGCTATACAGACTATACTGACGACATGAGCATTGATCTCTTGTTAGGAGGAACGTATTCATTTGAAATTTCAAGGAATACCAATGTTAACGGGATCAACCGTAAAATCTGGATCGACTACAACCGCGATGGCGATTTTAACGATGCAAACGAGTTACTTGCTTCTGAAACGGGTTCTATGAGCAAGGTATTCTCCGGTTCATTTACCGTTCCTGGTGTCAATGATGTGGTTATGGGTGAAGCCCGTTTGCGCATCGGTGCCAGTTTGGTAAACACCTCGTTATCCGCATGCGGACCGGCTCAGGTTGGAGAATATGAAGATTATACTGTATTCCTCACCCCTGATATGATCATACCTGCCATCCAGCTTATTGGATCGGATGAGATCATTGAAGTAAACAGCGTGTATACCGATAAAGGGGCTACTGCTTATGATAATCTCGAGGGAGATATCACTGCGGCTATCGTTGTAGATAATGGTGTTGACGTAAGCCAGCCCGGGGTTTATTTTGTTACCTATAATGTAACTGACAAATCGGGAAATGTTGCGGCGACAATTACCAGGAAAGTAACGGTGGTTGCGGATCTTACAGCTCCAAGCATCACTTTGAACGGAGGTAATCCGATCTTATGGTCAGTATTGGTACCGTTCTCTGATCCTGGTTTCACCACACTGGATATGCCTTCCGGAAGTAATGTTGACGATTTGGTTACGGTTACAGGAAATGTAGATGTAATGGCCATTGGTGATTATGTATTGACTTATACCGTTTATGACGATTATGGCAATAAATCTGAAGCTACACGTACTGTTCAGGTAAGAGACATGACTGCTCCGGTGGTTGTTTCTCCTTCTGTTGTGAACATCCAGGTAGGTTCTGTATTTGTTGATCCTGTTTTGGCTACGGATAATTTCGATATGAATCCACAGTTGGTGAAAGTATCCGGTAGTGTAAATACGAACGTAATTGGTTCGTACACACAAACCTATATGGCTACCGACTTTTCAGGAAACCAGTCAGCAACCGCTTCGGTTACTTTCGAAGTGGCTGACTATATCGCTCCAAAAATTCATTATGTAGCAGGCACTGAGATCGTAATCGTAAAAGTGTTCGATAATAACTGGGCACAACATCCGAATATGACGGTAACTGCTTCCGACAATTATTACGGATTTGCGAATCTGGAAGTAATTTATCCGAGCGGATTCTCTATCGACATTTTAGGTGATTATACCATTACCTATAAAGCTACCGATAACGGAGGTAACGTGTCAACCTTCGAACGTGTTGTTCGGGTTATTGATGATGTAAAACCGGTTATTGTTACCAATCCGGTAAACCTTCCACGTTGGACTTCTTATGACTTTGTTACCGGACTTGTGGTTACAGATAATTACTATACTCCTTCTGATTTTGTTAATAGCAATAATGGCTGTAAGATCATGATCATCCGTTCGAATGTTGACTTTAACTACCCAGGTCTTTATGAGGTATGTTACCAGGCTATTGACGGATCAGGAAACAAATCTGCCATCACCTGCCGTACCGTACAGATCAGCGAGAATGGTGCTATGACCGGTGTAGAAGATGTTAATCTGGAAGACAGGGTGAGCATTTACCCTAACCCGAATAACGGAAGCTTCACGATCAAATTGGAAGTTGACCTTTCATCCAATGCTGCGATTTCTGTGATCAATGCACAAGGTAAAGTGCTTCAGACAGTATCGAATCCTGAGTTTGTGAATGGTGAGCTGGCAATAGACCTGAAAGGTGTTGCTGCCGGTGTTTACTTTGTTCGCATCCAAAATGGAGATCAAACCGTAAATAAGAAGGTTACTATTCAATAATAAACCTCTTTAAATACATCTATAAAAGGGGGGACGCATGTCCCCCTTTTTATTCAATTGTATCAAGTTTGGAATTAACAAATACCGTGCTTAGCTTTGAGTAGGACTTGAAACCATTTCACCAAAACCATGAAAAGAATTGTAGTAAGTTTAATAATGCTGTTTATTGCGTATACCCCTTCCTGGGCGCAATATTTTAGTGATAACTTCGAAAGTTACACGGCAGGAACCTATGTAGCACCTCAATCGAACCAATGGACAACCTGGAGTGCTGCTTTGGGATTCGGGAGTGAGGGAGGGTCAGATGACGTTTATGTTGACAATTCCTTTGCAAATAGCGGCTCAAAGTCATTGTACTTTTATTCAGCCAGTGGCAATGGTCCCCATGATCTTGTTTTGGATTTTGGCGGGGTACACAACTCCGGAAAATTTAAATACACAGCCATGTATTATATCCCTACCGGTGGATATTCCTATTTCAATTTTCAGGGAGGAGCCGGTGTTGGACAACAGTGGTCCATGGACTTTTACTTTTATTCCGGCGGCACCTGGAATGCCTATGGTGGCAATAGTGCCAATGGTACCTTCCCCCATGATCAGTGGTTTGAATTGACCATTGATGTTAATTTTGATACCGATACCTGGGATATCTATGTGGATGGAACTTTACAGGGCTCATTAAATAACCCTGACCCGATTTCCTATTTAGACCTTTATGAGGTGTATTCAGGTTCCGAATGGTACATGGATGATATTTCGTTTTGTGTAAACAAAGCATGTAATCCGGAGTTGGAGTTGACCAATCTTCAGATCAATCCGTCATCACTTTGTACCCATCACGAAGGCGATCTTTCAGTAAGTGTAAAAAACAACAGTACTTTTTCCGCTGCAGGAATGACCCTTGGACTGGACGTTGGCGGGGTAATTAGTTCTTATCCGATCAACCTGAACGGACTTGCTCCCGGGGCCAGTACCACTGTAAATCTAGCTGATGTTGTAGTTCCGGCTACTGCGGGCAGTGTGAATGTTGCAGCGATCAATATTCAGGGCGACATTAATGCCGCGAATGATACGGCCAAAACAACCATTACTGTATTGCCCTCGCCAACTGGAACTCAGATCGTAAAAAGCACGCCATATGAATCACCTCGTATGCAAAGTGCAGGTACTTTGGCAGATCCTGATGTGGTGACGGGTGGAGATGTATTGACGTATGAAGTTGTTCCCCCTGTTGGAAAAAACAATTCGGGTTATGGAAGTACCTGGAATATTACCGGTTTAACGTTCTTTACCATGAACGGTACCACCCTGGCGAACAGCTATTATTCCTTTGCCGCTCCATCCGGAGGTAATAATGCCAAAATTACTTTTAGTCCTGATGCTGCCTTGCTCGACTCCGCCGTTATCTATTCGTTTGCCGTTAATGACATGGGAAATGCCTGTGATTCGGTGCTGAGACGTTATATCAATGTGGTTCCGGTTCCGGTTGCTTCTTTTACCCAACTTGACGTTTGCGATAAACAAACCATGAGTTTCACCAATACCACTACCCTTCAGAGCGGCACCATGTCATTTGTCTGGGATTTCGGTGACGGTACTTCTTCAATTTTACAAAACCCGACCAAACTTTATACAACATACGGCGCTTATACCGTGAAACTTGTTGTGACCTCCAACTGGGGTTATATGGATTCCATTGACATGGTGGTTAATGTGAATCAATTGCCGACTGCTGATTTTGAAGTAACCAATGCCTGTGAAGGAAGTGACGTAATGTTTGCTGACCAGTCTTTACTCCCTACCGGTACTCCAAGCTACGATTGGGATTTTGGCGATGGCTCCAGCCACGGAACAGGCCCTTCTACGGGTCATCAGTATGCGGTTCCCGGCACCTATTCCATTACCATGACCGTAACCATCAATGGATGTCCGGACAGCAAAACAAAATATGGAACTCAGGCACCCCGCGCTGTACCTTCATTTACCTCTCAAACTGCCTGCAATAATGCAACAGCTAAATTCACGAACGGAAGTACCCTTCTCTTTGGAAGTTTTGGTTCAACCTGGCGTTTTGGTGATGGAGGCGTTGCTACCTCGCACCATGCCTCCCACAAATATTCCGGATTTGGAAGTTTTGACGTGACCCTGGTCACCTCTACGGACCTGGGTTGTATCGATTCAATTACCCAGACGGTTTCATTGATCGAATCACCAAATGCTGACTTCTCTTTGAGTAACGCCTGTTCAGAAGACTGGATCACCATCAATAACCTGACAAACACACCGGGATCCGGAGCGAATACCTACTCCTGGAATTTAGGTAATGGAATGACCAGCACCGATGAGCATCCTGTAACCCAATATACCGGACCAGGAACTTACACTATTAAGCTGCTTGCTTTTAACGGCAATGGATGCGCTGACTCCATTCAACGTACTGTGGTGATCGACACCAAGCCAATTGCCGGCTTCATTGCAAAAGATGTATGTGAGGGTGAGTTAAGTACCTTCCAAAACAATACAGTCAACCTGCCTAACGGTGGGTCGAATAACTGGGATTTTGGAAACGGACAGACCAGCACGTCAACGGATGCTGCTTTCACCTATGCTGCTTCTGGCCAATACATGGTTAGCCTTGTCGTGTCGACAGTAAATGGTTGTTCGGATACCGCAACCCAGCTGATTTCTGTTAACCCCATTCCTGATGCTACCTTCGTGGCAGCTTCGGGCCAAAAAGGCGACGGTACCATGACCTTCACAGCGAATGCAGCGGCTTCAAACAGCTTCCTCTGGTTTTTAGGTGACGGATCAAAACCTACAGGTCAGATTGTTATCCATCCTTATACCGCACCTGGAAATTATGAGGTAAAACTCATCGTAACTTCCCCTGCCGGATGTAAAAATGAAAGCACACAAACGGTATCGGTAACCCCAAGCGGACTTGGAGATGAACTCAATAATGCCATGAAGGTTTATCCAAACCCGAATACCGGTCTATTCACAGTAAATCTTAATGAAGCAGCCATTGACCCTTCTTTGGAAGTATTCAATGCTCAGGGCCAGTCTGTATTGCTTATGCAAAACGTAACCCTGGATAACGGAAGCGTTCAGGTTGATCTGTCGGCTGTAACTCCGGGTGTTTATTTTGTTCGTCTTACTTCGAACGGGCAATCCTGGAATCAGAAAATTCAGATTCAGTAGTAAACCATCATTTTATCGAATAAAGGGTTCCTTCGGGGACCCTTTTTTTTTTGCCCGGGACCAGATGTTTGGAATCCACAAAAATTTATTAAATTCGATATGTAAGCCTGATTTTTATTCACTTAAGGACCAGGTAAATAACCAAAGGAAACCAAACCCAATGAAACACCTCCTACGAAAATTCAGGACAGTGATGCTGTCGGCAACACTTGTTTGTGCAGCAGGCACCCTTAGTGCTCAGAATTACCTCATCAAAGAAAACTTCGAATCCTTTCCCGGAAACCTGAACGGTACTTCAGCGAATGGCTGGACGGCTGTTTCGATTTCGGGAGACTCCGCGGTTGACCGATGGCAGTTTAATAATACCATCGGGTATGATGTACCATCGCCTTTATCCGGAAAAGTGGCACTGGCAGATGCCTATATGGGCGGATTTCCCAATACAGGCTCAAACAATACGAATACGCAGGATCTGGCGCTGGTCTCACCGTCGGTGAGCACGGTAGGGCTGAGCAACCTGACCCTCACCTGGGATGAATTGTACATGCAACTCAATTCGAGTTCGATCTATGTGGAAGTATCAACAGATGGTGGCACAAACTGGACTACGGTGTACTCAACTGCAACAGGCAGTTTCTTTTCTGCTTCCAGAAGTGTCAGTTTGAGCGGATATACAGGAAATGCCAGTTTTAAGGTGCGTTTTCGCTGGACCAAACCCGGTTCCACAACACATGGTTATTGGATGATCGACAACGTGAAACTCTTCAGCCGTTATACCAATGATGTGGGTGTTGAGACCCTGGTCGATCCCAAAAATAACTCCTGTCCTGATCCCAACCAGAGTTTGTCACTTCGTGTCACAAATTTCGGGACCTCTACGGCAAGTGGCATTAGTGTGAACATGGGTGTTACCGGAGGTACTTCGGGCAATTTTTCTACAACGATCACCACCCTGGGAGCGGGTGCAAGTGTGAATGTATTTACAGGGAATACCATTAATACCACAGCTGGTGGAAACTTCAATTTTACGGCATACACAACGTATGGAGGCGACCAGACAACAACCAACGATACGTTATTGACCACTGTAGTTACCGCCCCAACACCAACGGACCCATCGGGGAGTGCTATTGTGCGCTGTGGAGTAGGACCGGTAACCTTAACAGCAAATGCGCTGGCGGGAGAAGAAACAGTTTGGTATAATGATTCTTTGACGTCTGTGGCACTTGGAGGAGGAAACCCTTTTGAATATACCAATACCGTTTATGCCTCAAGAAGGTTTTATGCTGAGAATACACGGAACTTAAAGTCCCAGCATAGCACAGGACTTACCGGCGTTTACCGCTATAATACCACTGCTGAAAAGGCTATATTTTTTGATATAAGTGCCACCAATGAGGTGGTGATCGACAGCTTTGCGAGCAACTTTGCTTACAATGGCCGTTACATCTGTTCGATTTATTACCGTTCAGGTTCCTATTATGGCTATCAGACAAACCAGTCGGCATTTACTTTATTAAAGATCGATACTGTTGACGCCATTTCACTTGGTCAACCTACCTATATCAGCCTCGGAGCGAACAAGCTCAGGATAGGAGAGGGCCAGACTTATGGATTCGCCATTACCGCCCGCGCAGCTCCGGGATCGGCAAGTGGAATTCCTGCTTATGCCTTTAAATTGGGTATTACTACGAATATTGCGAACGTGGATATGTCGGTCAATGCAAGCGATGTAGCTGAAACGGCCTGGTCTAACAACCTCTATGGTTACAGTGCCGACGTTTTTGTGTTCTATCAAAAAGTATGTAAAAGCCAGCGAAAAGGCATCGATGTGATCATCATTCCCCGTCCGTCGGGCGTTGAGCTGATCGAAGGCAATCCTAAAAAGGGACTTTATCGTACCGGTAATGTGTCAGACCCGGATGTGGTTCGTTTGAATGATACTTTGGCCTATGAACTTAAGCCACCTTCCGGATTTAATAACGGAAATTTTGGTAGCGCATGGATGGTTACCAATCTTGTCGTAAGCACCTTGAACGGCGGTGCCGTAAACAGCAGTGATACCCTCACGGTTTCTCCCGGAGCAAACAACGGGATGTTCCGCTATACCCCTACGGTAGGGGTCGACAGTATTATAATGGTTCGGGTAACCGTGTTGAATACCTCCACCATGTGCGATACGACAGTAACACGCTATATATTGGTGGCTGCCGATCCTAAGGCCAAATTTAGTGCTTCGGCAATCTGTGAAGGTGATTTGGCTACGTTCACCAACCAATCGACCCTGGCATCCGGCTTCTTGTCCTATAAATGGTATTTTGGAGACGGGGATTCCAGTACCAATCCGAGTCCGAATCATATTTATGCCCAGGCAGGCAGTTATGATGTGCGTCTTATTGCCACATCGAATTATGGATTTAGTTCCGTGTTCGACTCAACCATCCAGGTATTCGAGATTCCGCTGGCTAATTTTTCAGTGACAAACGTATGCGATGGAAGTGCACATCAGTTTACAGATGCCTCCTATATTCCAAGCATAGGAACGCCGATATTTACCTGGGATTTTGCCGATGGAAGTTCAGGTTCGAATGCACAGAATCCGAGTCATATGTACTCGGCTACCGGAACCTATTTAGTCAACCTGCATGTGGATGTGAATGGATGTACGAATAGCAAAAGCAAATATGTTACCCTTGCACCGCGGGCTGTTCCTGGTTTCAGTGTAAGTACCTCATGCAATGACAAAGAGGTTGGCTTTACCAATAATAGCACGCTGGCTTTCGGGACTTTTGGTTCAAAATGGAAATTTGGAGACGGAAGTACCAGTACCAATCCAAATCCCGACCATGTTTATTCGGCTTTTGGCAGTGTAGATGTGACTTTGATCATTACCTCCGACCTGGGTTGTGTGGATTCGGTTACGCAAAATATTTCGTTGCTCGAATCTCCAAGGGCGGATTTTTCACTTTCGTCCAAATGTACTGAGGAGGCGATACAGATCACCAACCTGACCAATAGTCCCCAGCCCGGTTCAAACGGTTATACGTGGGATTTTGGAAACGGACAAACAAGTACATTGGATAATCCTATTACCAGTTATGCCGGTCCCGGAACCTATACGATCACTTTGTCGGCAACGAATACCAATGGGTGTTCTGATTTTACGTCACGCACAATCAACATAGATACCAAACCGATCGCCGACTTCCATGCCGGGGATGTTTGTGATGGCACGGCCGCTTCCTTTATCAACAATACCATCAATACCTCTGCAGGTATAGCTTATGTATGGGAATTTGGGGATGGACGTTTTAGTTCGGCTAAAGATACCAGCCTCTTATACAGCGCGGTAGGAGCTTACAATGTGAAATTATATGCAATGACGCTAAACGGCTGCAGCGATACGGCAAGCCAGACCCTGAATGTGAACGAGTTGCCTTCCTCTACGTTCACGTATCAGTCTGCACAAACCGGTGACGGCAAGATGGTCTTCCTGGGACCGGTTGGAACAGGATACAATTACCAATGGTTTATGGGTGATGGAGGCAAATCGACCATCCAGGGCTTTACTTATAAATACAACGCGTCGGGGAATTATAGTGTTCAGTTGATCGTTACGACCGATAAAGGGTGTACTTCAAGCAGTACCCAGACCGTTGCTGTATTCCCAACCGGGTTGGATGAGATCGAAGGTAATGTTCGGATTTATCCGAATCCAAGTGCCGGAATGGTGTTTGTAGATCTATCCGAGGTCGCTGAAACAGCCATTGAACTGGTGGTAAGGGATATCCAGGGCAAGGAGCTTTTCCGCAGCCAGTCAATGGGTGGAATTACCACAAACCTTGATCTTCGTGCTTATCCCGGCGGAACCTACCTGATCGATGTGCTGGGTGCCGGTATCCGCACTACGGCAAAAATTACGTTGGTGAATTGATCAAAAATCCAATTCGATAGATAAAAGTGGAAAGCCTGGCTTTCCACTTTTTTTTATTTGTGCCCGGGTGCTAAAAATATGCGCGGAAGTTAAAAGTATTTGGCCATGGGTACTTTTTGTGAATCATAAGAAATATAAATCTCATATTATCAGTGTATTATAATTGTATACAGGTGTAAATAGTATAGATAATAGTTATAAATGCACATTACACTATTTTGTTTCTATATTTTGTAATATCTTTAAAATAAGATAGTTATTATCAAAAAATAGTTAAATATAACTAGGGTTATAAATTACGTGATGGAGGTGTAATTAATCGACGAACGGCAAAATTGGTTTCGGTATTATGAAGATACCTAGTATATTTGGATAACCAAATTTCAAGCCTTATGGAGATTAACTTTTACAAGAAAGGGTTTAACCCTGTTCGTTACTATGGTATGGCCATGTTGGTCATGCTTTTTTTTATGGGCAATATTGCTCAGGGTCAGTTAAATGGCAATTATACAATTGACCAGACCATAGCCGCTTCGGCTAGCAACTTCCAAAATTACACCTCGGCTGTTCAGGCATTACGAGGATTAACACGTTCCGACGGTGGTCCATCCCTGGGTACGGGAGTAAATGGAGCGGTAACCATTACGGTAGCTTCGGGTACAGGGCCTTACACCGAACAGGTGATCATCCCTGCCATCACCGGAGCCAGTGCTACCAACACCATTACTTTCGAAGGAAGTGCTCAGGTTCTGCAGTTTAACACAACCAGCTCTGAGCCGGCCGTGGTTAAACTGGATGGTGCGGATTATATCCGGATCAAAAACATCAATATCAAACCAACCAATGCTTCCTATACCTGGGGAGTATGGTTGTTGAACGGGGCGAATTACAACCTCATTCAGGATTGTAAAATAGACATTACTGCAAGCACCACTACCAGCGCCGGTTATTCCTGTGGAATTGCCCTGGTTGGTAATGCCCTGGGTTATGCTTCTTATTCTACCGGTGGAACCAAAGGGATCTATAATACCTTCCGTGGCAACGAGATCTTCGGAAGTACAGCCAATAACGGATTGTATGCAGGTATCGTATTGAACGGGGGTAATTCGGTAGCAGACCATAACACCCTGCTCGAAGACAACTACATCCATAATTTTTATGCTTATGGGGTATGGATCTACTACAATATGAGGAATGAGATCCTGCGCGGTAATACGATCATACGGGGTACCAAGCCATCCTACACGACCTTCCAGGCGATCTATTCATACTATTGCCCGGGAGTGAAGTATTATGACAACTACATTGCTGATGATTGTCCGAGTAACTCCATGACGTATACGACCTATGCGCTCTATGAGTACTATGGAACCAATACAAATACAGCTCCAAGTGAGTACATCAACAACACCATCAACCTGAATTCCGGGTACTACAGAATGGGAATTTACAGTTCGATGTACTATGCCTCCGGAAAAAAATTCCTGCATAATACCATCTATATGCGCTCTAATCAGGGCTATGGATATGGTATCTATACTTATATGTACGACTATAATAATATGGAGTTCAAAAATAACATCATTGATGTGAGCTTTAACTCCTATGTATCTACCTTCTATAACGTGTACAGCTACAGTTATGGTCCTTTCCTGGCCGATGGTAACGTGCTTCCTCGGAATAATAACAGCTACCACTATACAGGTTATGCTGCAACGGCAACCGCGGGTGGTAATACAGCCCTGACCTTCGCCGACTGGAAGAACCTTTCGTCCTACCCTGATCCAAATGGAACAGATATTCGTCCTACTTATGTTAACCCCGCTGCACATAACCTGACTCCAACCATGATCGATCTCGATGGTCGCGGAGTTCCTGCGGGTGTGACTACCGACCAGAATGGAAATGCCAGGAGCATGACCAATCCGGATCCGGGAGCGATCGAATTTGATATTCCTATCAATGTGACAGCCTATAACTTCCCGTCATCTATTTGCCAGGGAGCAACAAATAATGTAGAAGTTACCATTACCAATAGTTCCACACTGAACCTGACCGGGTTCTTTGTGAACTATAAAATCAACGGGGTACTCCAGGCTTCCCAGCAATATACAGGTACCATCAATGCCGGTGCTTCTGCAACCTTTGTATTTACCACCCCGGTGGTGAGTAACGTAACCGGTAATTTCACTTTGGAAGCTTATGTGAGAGGAAAATCACCCGTAGTAACTAAACCTTATACCGTTAACCCGGCCCCGGTAGGTTCTTATATATCTAAAGGAACTGTATTTGTGGGTGCATTCAATAGCGGTGATGCGATTGATCCGGATATTGTAGCCTATGGAGACAATGTGCGTCATAAAATCGAGCCTCCAACCGGTTACACCAACAACCAATATGGTTCTGCCTGGACATTCGATTTCTGGGAAATGGTAACTCCGGGTGGAACATCAGCCGGAGCCCAATATTCCAAAACCAATCCAAGCGGAGCAAATGCCGCTGTAAATTCCTTTACCCCGGTAATCGGACAAAGCGATTCCACCTACCTGATCCGTTATGCAGTTCGTTCGTTAACAAACGGCTGTATCGCTCCTACGATCGAACGCCAGGTATTTGTGGCTCCACGGCCGGTTACCTCCTTTACGGCAGCAACAGCCTGTGATGGGGATGCGGTCCAGTTCGACAACAATACAACATTAAGTTCAGGTACAATTGAGTACCTGTGGAATTTCGGTGACGGAAACACCAGCGTACTGATCAATCCTGCTCACACGTATGCCGGTCCGGGTACCTACAATGTTACCCTGACTGCAACGACCAATTATGGTTATGTAAACGTGGCTAACCTGTCGGTTACGGTGAATGAAAACCCGACGGCAGAATTTGGTTACAGCAATGTATGCGAAGGTACGGTAACTCCGTTTACTGACGGATCCATCATTCCTTCAGGAACTCCTGCGTATTCATGGGACTTTGGTGACGGCTCAGCAATGGGTAGCGGAAGCAACCCAACCCATCAATATGCAAGTCCCGGAACATACGAAGTGACGATGACTGTAACCGCTGATGGTTGCAGCGATATGGCTACCCATTATGTA
>JAKFCJ010000006.1:0-13450 GCA_036676705.1 Bacteroidota bacterium | reverse complement strand
ATGCTGTATCCGAGGTGGATGTGGTAACCAGTACGCCGGTAATGGGAAATCGTATTGTGTCCATCAAACCGACCATCGACTACAGCATTTCGGATAAATTAAATCTCCGCATATTCTACGATCGCAGGGCAACTCAGCCTGTTGTGGCTTCATCGTTCCCGACAGCTATCACACAGGGTGGAATTCAATTGCGCTATACGATCCAATAAGAAAGGATTATTTCGCGTAGTTCAGGGGATGTTTCAGCTTACTGAAGCTCATGATATCCGCTTTTACAGAACCAACAAGTAACCCTGCCTTTACACGCAGAGGCATCTTGTTCTCATCATCACTTACCCAAAGCTCAAGGCCTTCCTGGTCTTTAAAAACCCGGTCGGCAACCACCATGGGTACTACTTTTACAGCATTGATCCTGCCCAGATCCGTTTTGATAACTTCACGTTTTACAAATTTGATCTTCAGGTCATACACTTCTCCATCCATATAAACCTGCAATGGAAATACATCGCCGGCTTTGGCATCTTTAATATTCAGGGTACGTGCATAATAGATCGCAGAAATGATGTCCTGGACGTCGCCGGTGAACTTAACCGTACCTTTCCTGGCACTGCTCACCGTCTTGGTTTTATAGTTAAATATGGCAAAGTCACTGTCTTTGTAAGTTCCCTCCTCCATGATCTTGGAGAATTGAAGAGGCTGGCAGGCTTTGTTATCGATATAGGTCTGATAATGGTCACGAACCTTGTAAAACCAGTCAAAACCGGAGTAGGAACGTCCTTTTGCATGAATATGGTACACCTGTCTTTTTCCGATAGGCATGAGTTCGTCTTCAACCTGCATTTCAAGTTCTCCGGCGTTCATAACACCATAATGCACCCGGTATTTCAGAAACTCCCCTTCGGCCCAGGCGTTGTTCGCCCATTCCCGGTAAATAGAGTCTGGTTTAACCTGTCCGGTCTGATCCGATACGCCGATGTTTGGGGCTGAGCCGGATAACATCGCAGCGAAAAGTGGAAGTAGAATATTCATGGCTCCTAATTTCCGAACAAGGATTCAAGAAGCGTTCCAATTTTAAAAAATACGCGCTACACTACCTGATCCTCTGCCAGTTACGTTTGGTCCATTTTGAGGTTCGAGGTAGTAATAAACATTCCCTGCATTTTCGATCAAACAATCCAACTGACCAATTGGACTGACATAAACATGATTGAGGCCATAGTGGTATACAAAAACAAAATCAGCGGGCATGTCCTTAGCCTGAAGTTTCCCTGTTTCGTACATGGTGGCAACAAGGATGTCGCAATTGCCAGTCAGGCTCACCTCGCCGGCTTCCCGATGGTCAAAGATCAGGGTTCCGATATCCAGGATGAGATTTTGATCTGCCGTACTTATATGCTCAAAATAAAGCTGGGTGATCGGCAGGGTATCCAGGGAAAAAAAGGCCGCATCATCGTAACTGTGAATTTCAGACAGCGAATCGATAAAAACCTGACAAAGCACCCGGTTGTCGAGCTCCCTGAGCCACTTACACCGGTTGGCATCGCTAAGGATGAGTCGGCCGTTACTCACTTCCATACGTACACCATCAAGCAGGTTGGCATGACCCTTTAATACAATTTCTCCTTTTCTTGCCGGGTTATGGATGAGTTCTACATCCAGACGATCCTCTGCCTGTATCTGATAAAACCCGCCTACTGTCCGGGTAATTTCAGACAGGGCGCCCTTCTCCGTACAGCCGTCTTCTATTTTGCTGCAAGAGAGAAATAGCAGGGCGATTACGGTTGCAATATGGTATAAGCGATTCCCCATTCGATATAGTCTGCGCGAGCAAAATGTGTTTTTAAGGTGATACTTGCAGCCCAATGTTGGCCAATTTCATATTTGAATCCGAGTCGTTGGTATACCGGCCCTTTATTCCATTTTGGAGAATAGGCGTAAATCCCTCCCTCCGTGATGATATGCAGGGAACCTAACAGAAATTCATTGCCCAGGACCAGTCCCGTCTCGATCGAATTAGCAATACCCGGACTTTCTGTGACATTAGCCGGGTTGTCGCGATACAGGAAACCCCGGTCGTGGAAAACATCGACACCTCCATGAAGACGAATTTTTTGTCCTCCCCAAAACGAATACCTGTAGCTTAATTCACTCACAAAAACCCGTTTGGAATAAACGAGTCCGGTTACTTTGCTGGCTCCGGAAAAACGTATTTCGTGCCGTCGTTTCATCTTTACGGTATCAGGCACATATGCTTTGGATCCTATTGGTTTTCGATGGAGATGATAGCCTAAACCAATACCCCCTTCTACAGAATTCAGACCCAGGTTGGGCATTTTGTAGTTAGCATTGGAAAAATGGGTGATGCCCAATACCGCTGATAACTCAATTTTTGGATGGATCATCCAGTGGTAGGCAAGGTGGAGGCGCATGTTTGCATTCAAATGGCTCCCTACGGCTTTGTTGAGGAGATTGGTTTCCAGATCCCACACTTTGGTAAGGTAACCTAATCCGCTGCTCACGCGAACATTAAACTCCTGCCGGGGCCTGTCAACAATTTTAAACTCAGCATAAGGAAGGATACCAAAGGCTTCCCCGGAAATTTCCGGATTCCCCAGGTTCAAATAGGTAAAGCAAATTCCGAGTCGGGGAGAACGGTATTGTCGGGTCCAGTTTTGTTTACCCTGCTGGGTCATAAAATACACATTCAGGTCGACCCCATAAGTAAGCGCTTCCATGGGCAACATGGTTTTTCGATGGGCCCATAAATAACCCTGGCTGCGGTATACGGCAAAGCCCGGATCTATGGCAAGCGCATTTGTAGAGACCATCAGAAGGGCCAAAAGCGGGAAAAGAAAGGACTTCACTATCTTATCCATCAAATAGCAAAGGTGATACCCTGGGCCAAAGGAATTTCTGTACTGTAATTTATGGTATTTGTTTGGCGACGCATGTAGACTTTCCAGGCATCTGAGCCCGATTCACGTCCGCCTCCGGTTTCTTTTTCTCCGCCAAAAGCACCACCGATCTCTGCGCCTGAAGTGCCAATGTTTACGTTGGCAATACCACAATCCGATCCGCGGGCCGAAAGGAATTCTTCCGCTTCCATGATGCTGTCGGTGAAGATCGATGAACTTAGTCCTTGTTTTACACCGTTTTGAAGGGAAATGGCTTCTTCTAAAGTTCCATAAGTCATCAGGTATAAGATGGGAGCGAAGGTTTCTTCCTGTACAATGGGCATGTCATTTTTTACTTCTGCCAGACAAGGTATGACATAAGTCCCGGAATTATTTTCTCCTTCGTAGAGGGTGCCGCCGTAAAGGATGGTTCCTCCCTGTTCTTTAACCGATTTTACGGCAGCTAAAAACTGGGCTACCGCTGCCGGATCGATCATGGGTCCTACCAGTGTATCAGACGCCAGGGGTGATCCGATCTTGAGTTGCGGATAGATGGATGCCAGCTTATTTTTTACCTGTTCATAAATGGACTCATGAATGATCAGCCGGCGTGTACTGGTACAACGCTGACCACATGTGCCAACAGCTCCGAATACCACCCCTTGCAAGGCCATTTCCAGATTGGCTTTTGGGGTGATGATGATGGCATTATTTCCTCCCAGTTCAAGCAAAGATCGCCCGAGGCGTTCGCCCACAGCAGCGCCGACTTTTTTCCCCATACGGGTAGAGCCGGTGGCCGAAAGCAGAGGCATGCGTGTGTCTTTCGCCATCAATTCCCCAACGCGGTAATCTCCGATGATCAGGTTAAAGATGCCTTCCGGAAGTTTATTATCTGCTAATACGCTTCGTATGATGTTCTGGCAGGCAATGGCAGCGAGTGGGGTTTTTTCAGAAGGTTTCCATACACAGACATCACCACAAACTGCGGCCAGCATTGCATTCCAGCTCCATACGGCAACCGGGAAATTGAATGCGGAAATAACGCCGACAATGCCCAAAGGATGCCATTGTTCATACATACGGTGAGAAGGACGTTCACTATGCATGGTCAGCCCGTGCAATTGGCGCGAAAGACCAACCGCAAAATCGCAGATATCGATCATTTCCTGAACCTCACCCAATCCTTCCTGCAGGATCTTCCCCATTTCATACGAAACCAGGGTGCCTAATTCGAATTTGAATTCGCGCAGTTTGTCGCCGATCTGGCGAACAATTTCTCCCCTTTTCGGAGCAGGTACAGTGCGCCAGTACGTGAATGCTTGTGCAGCCTGAAGCATGATCTGCTCATAATCTTCCTTATTCGCCAAATGAACATTGGCGATCTTATTTCCATCAGCCGGACTAATAATTTCACGAACCTCGCGGTCTTGCCGGCCAAGCCAGGTTAAACCGGTAGAAGCTGCAGGATTTTCTGGCTGGATGCCAAGTTCCTGTAAAACCTTTTGAATGGAGGTGGAAGCCTGTTGTGTCATACCCAACAAAGGTATAAAATAGGCAACAAAGATTACGTTTACACCTTCAGGGCAAAATTGTACCTTTAAGGGCGAATGAAGACCAAAAAGGAAATAACCCAAAGTTGGCTCCCGAGGTATACGGGTGTTCAATTGGAAGACTTTGGAAAGTATATCTTACTGACCAATTTTGATTTTTATATAGAGACCTTCTCCAAAATTACCGGCGCTAAAATTTTTGGTGATGGGAAACCCTTTCGTGGAGCTACTAACGGACAGATATCCATCATTAACTTTGGAATGGGAAGTCCGAATGCAGCAACGGTAATGGACCTGCTCAGCAGCATTTCACCCAAGGCTGTTCTTTTTCTCGGTAAATGTGGAGGCCTGAAGGTGAAGAACAATATTGGCGACCTGATCCTTCCTATTGCCGCCATCCGTGGGGACGGAACCAGCAACGATTATTTCCCTCCCGAGGTTCCCGCTCTGCCGGCATTTGCCCTGCAAAAAGCCATTTCAACGACCATTCGCGAGTATAACCTCGACTATTGGACCGGAACCGTTTATACCACCAACCGCAGGGTTTGGGAGCACGACAAGGTTTTTAAAACCTATCTCAGGAAGATCCGGGTAATGGCTATTGATATGGAAACGGCTACCATTTTTACTGTTGGGTTTTTTAACCAGATACCAAGTGGTGCCCTTTTATTGGTCAGCGATCAACCGATGATACCGGAAGGAGTTAAGACTTCAACAAGCGATACCAAGGTTACCGCTGATTTTGCTGAAACCCATGTGAAGATCGGGATCGATTCATTAAAGCAGTTACTTGGGAAAAAGCAGACGGTTAAACACCTTCGTTTCTAAAAATCATATCCCAGCGAAAAGTACCATTGCGCTTTTCCATCGTTATTCAATACGCCGTTTTCTATGCCCCAGGCGGCATCAGCGCGCAGGTAGTACCCAAAAATGCGGGTCCTGAAACCGGTTCCAATGCCACTGACAAAGGGGTTATTCCTGTTTCTTACCGTGATCTTTACTGCTCCCTGATCGATCACCCGGGTATTGTAATGTTGGTCCGAGAAAGGATTCCATCCATTCCAGGCCGATCCCATATCATAAAAGGCGACCCATTGCAAGGTGCGTAAAAAACCCATACTCACAGGATTTCTGCTGAGGTAGCTGGCGATGGGGATACGTAGCTCACTGTTGACGATAAAGGCTTGTCCGCCGTTGCGAATATTTTGCTGAAAACCCCGAACACCGGTAAAAAGACTACTGAAGATAAAGGAATGATTTGCGCTCTGTCCCAATTGCGCATTGTACACATTACCCAGCCAGTTTTCAGTGCCGCCAAGAATATAATTGACCAGGGAAGGCCCAAAACTGGCTGCTCCACTGACCCGGTTGGCCCAAATGACTTTTGCATGGAGCTTTTTGTACCAGCGTATGTCGTAACCAAAGATTGAGGTGCTCTTTTTCTGAGCGCTAAAGTTTTGAAAATGTTCCAGATAGATCTTGGCACGAATTCCATGCGGAAAATTCAGATCTTCAATAATATGGCGGTCAAGGATCAATTCCAGGCGGGCGCCACCCCATTGGTTCACCTCATCAGGTTCCTGAAGCGTGGACTGGTCGGTTGCATTTTGAACGGTTCGGTCAAAACGTGCGAAAGGAGAAAAACGAAACTCAAAATTCGCCGGCAGGGGTTGGATGATGAAAGGACGGATCTCATGAATAAATACCCGGTTGCTTTGTGTGGTTCCGTCAATAAGCCGCGATGAGCGAAAAAATTGAATACCGAAGTCGCGTTTGAACTTGCGTTGGATGTATTCAATATAAAAATCGGAACTGTAGAGGCGTAAAGGAATGCGCCCTCCGGCTGTTATGCTCTGGTCTTTAAACAGGTCGTTAACGCTGGCTTCCAGGCGGGCATTCAAATTCGGACGACTGAAGGTATTGAATGTGGAGCTATATCCGTTATTGATATAATAGGGGGTGTTAATGATGCTGTTGTCGATAAGCTGGGTCGCCAGGTAAGAAGGGAAAAAGGTTGTTTTATAAGCATGAGGATTTACCCTATAGACAATTTGCTTGTCGGTACCGATCACCTTCTTTGGCTCACGTGTTGGCAGGTCAGGAAATCCTGTTTGAAAGGTATAGGGGAGCGGTTTTTCGACTGAATCGGCCTTGTTGACCACGATGGCATCTTCCACCTTTTGTTCGTGTTTTTCTACCAGGTAGCCGGAGCTGCCCGAATCACTTACAAAGGCAAGATAACCGGTCATTTTCCTATAAGCACTGGGGATCACTTCGGTAAAGCGGGCATCGTTTTCAACCTCATTTGAGATCTCCATGATCTGTATAAAGTATTTCCCGTCATTACGCAAAAGAGCGGCTTCATTTTGCAACTTTTGGTCTGTATCGAAGTGGAGGATATTCCGGTTATAGTTGCTTAAAGGGTAGTGCCGGAACTGGTGTTTGTACACAGGAACCAGAGAATAGTCACCCATATTTTCCAGTAAAGCCGAATCCAGGTCCAGGTCACTCAGTTTAAAGGTCTCCTGATCTATTTCTCCATGAACAACAAAACTATCCAGGATCTCCGTGCTCCCCTTTTTATTCACCATCACCCAGGTTTTTTCAAGACTCCTGGAGCCAAGGCTAACATAGGTATTGTAAATACCATTGTTATCGCTCAGGTAGGATATTCCGTTCTGGGCATAGGGCTTAGGCTGAATTTCATGGATATAGGGGGTGGCTGTTATTCTTTTCATCCGTTCCCCGTTATAGGGATAAGGCATGGAATAAATATCGCTGCTGGCCGAATCGCCGGGAATATACCGATGGTCGAAGAGTGCCCCGTTGGGCTGTCCGTCGCGGTTCGAGCTGAAGTAAATCTCATTTCCATCCAGACTAAAAACAGCGTCAAGGTCATCAAAGGCATCCAGGGTAATTGGAATCATGGCGTCTCCATCCAAAATGTATACATCACTTTGTCCGTTCTTAACGGCAGTTAACACAATGGTTTTCCCATCCGGATGCAGGGAGGCGGATCGGATCAAACTGAGATCAGGGAGCATTTTTTGATGGATCTTTTTCCCTGACCTGTCAACACGAACATGGTTGAGCCTGCCTTTCTCATGCAGGAAAACATGAATTTCCCTGCCCTTGGGATCCCAGGCAATTATGGGTTCCGTTTCCTTCCAGTTCAAAGGCGTTTTGTCGTCGCTTTTAAAGAGCCGGGTTACTTTTTTGGAGGGGAGATGGAAAAGCCAGATCTCCAGCCTTCCATTGATCTGGGTCCCCAGCGCCAGCTCTGTCCCGTCGGGGGAAAGTTTCATCTGGGTAATATCCCTTTTATTGAGGCGGGTTGGAAGCTGTAAAACTGTTCGCAGAAGCTCATTCCCCGGATCTGTGGCATAACGGTGCTCATAATAGGTGCTCCAACTTTTAAAAACTTCGCGTGAATTGGACCCCAATACAAAAGTGAGGGCGTTTTCATAACCCCGGCTTACCCGGGTCAGATAAAGGATATCCGATATACTCCGTTTCCCGTAAGTCTGGGCGATATAATTCCACCAGCTATGACCGGCGATTTCTGCCTCAGCAGGAGAGAGCAGGTTGATGTTTTGGAATTTATGGTTCAAAAAAGCATCCCGGACCTGGTCATCGATGGTGGTATTCCAGGGTTCAGCGAGATAAGAAAGCAAACCTTTATAAAACCATTCCGGCATGTACAAAAGGGTAGAAGACCTCAGGCGTTCCTGGAACGAGCCTCCATACATCAGCTCGCTCACCAGGATATCCGCGATCCCGTAACGAATGGAACGTTTCAGGTCATTGCGGTTGCCATTAAAAGCGGCGATCACCTTATTCTGAATAACGTAGGTATAGCCGCCGGGATTAAAGGGTATGGTTTTTTGGAAAAGATTACTGTGCCTCAGATCGTATTCACTTTGAAAGAGGATGATCTGGGAACGGGTGCCGATGCGATAATCCACCAGGTCTTCGATCTTTTTTAGTTCCTGTTCGGCAACGATCAGTGCCAGTTCGGCCAGATGATGCCCGTCGCCATAGTAGTAAGCATCAAAATTGTCGGAGCTGATAAATTCCCAGCTATGGATGCTGTATTGCCGGGTACTTTGCCCAAAATAGGGTTGACCTCCCTGGGCAACTATGCCGGATGGCAACAACAAAAGGAAAAAGAAAAGGACGCTGGCTGCTTTCAATGGCTTCTGTCAAAGTTAAGCAATAGAAATACATCCTCAAATCCCATGCTATCTTATTTGCTTTCGTATTTTTGCACCAGAATATGCTCCAGCTCCAGGTTTTTACTTTCAACCCCTTTTCCGAAAACACCTACCTCCTGTATAATGGTGAAGGAGCCGCGGCCCTGTTTGATCCGGGATGTTCCAATGCCCGTGAACAGGGTGAACTAACCGCCTTCCTGAAAGAGAACAACCTGCGCCTGGAATCCCTTTTTTTAACCCATGCCCATATCGATCATATTTTGGGTTATGCCTGGGTTTATGATACCTTTTCTCTGAAAGCCCGGGCCAATGAAAAGGAAATTGCCGTTTTTCAGCGAGGCACTGAATCCGCTTTATTGTTTGGCGTGCCGTACGAAGAAGGTCCGGGGCTTCAGGTTGACCTTCATCATGGTGACCAACTTGAAATTTTAGGAGGGGAGTGGGAACTCCGTGAGGCGCCGGGTCATTCACCGGGCAGCATATTATTTATCAACCATGCCTATAAATGGGTCATTGCGGGAGATGTGTTGTTCCGTGAAAGTATTGGGCGAAGCGATCTTCCCGGAGGAAATCAACAGGCCTTGTTTCAATCCATTCAACGCGAATTGTACAGCCTGCCTGACAACTACACCGTATTCCCAGGCCACGGTCCGGAATCGACTATCGGGCATGAAAAGCGATTTAACCCTTTTGTAAGGCCATGATGGTTCAATATATCCTCCTGGCCTTGATCGTTGTGCTGGCAACAGGGTTTGTTGTCAGAAAGATCCGTGAACCGTTCAGGTCAAAACGCGACTGTGGTGCAGCCTGCGGGAAATGTCAGGCACTGGATAAACTGGAAGAGATCAAAAAAGCAGATTAGTCCGTTACCGTCTTAAAGGCGGCAAAATCAAACAATAAGGAGAAGCGTAGGGTATTTTGAAGCGGATTTCTTTGTCCCAGCCCCGTCAGGTACGAAACATCCAGGCCAAACACTTTGTATCGCAGCCCGACCCCAAAAGTCAGGAATTTCCGATTCCCTTTGTTTTTGTGCTCATAGAAGTAGCCCGTACGAACGGCGAACTGCTTTTGGTACCACCATTCGGCACCTACGGAAACCTGGATTTCCTGCATTTCTTCCTTGAATCCGTTTGGCGCATCGCTAAACGACTGGAACATTCCCTCCAAAACCGGGACGTCACTTGAACGGCCGTGGGCTACTACTGGTCCGCCCCCGCCGATCAGAATTCTCCCATTGGAATCCAATGCGTACAAAGGTGGGGTAGGAACCAGGAGTTTATTAAAATCCATCGCCAAACCAACATGGTTATAGTCATCCACCTGAACGCCGGCATAGGCACCGAGGCGAAGGTTAATGGGAATAAAATCTCGCTGGGCATCGGATGTATAGGTGATCTTGCTTCCGATATTGGTAAAGGCCATCCCAAAGGCATAGTCCATCACTTTTTTGGAAGCCTTGAGTTTGGTTTTATCCGTATAATACATACCGAGATCCGCTGCTCCGGCAATTCCGGGGCGGGTAGTTGTGCTGGAAAGGTTTCCGATCAAATTGGAATAGATGAAGCGAATGCCCACACCCATTGAAAAATGGTCGGAAAGTTGGGTACTGTAAAAGCCGTCAAAGGCGTATTCGCTCGGGTTGAAAGTACCCAGGCTATTTCCCTGGTCGTCTGTATAATTGATATTTCCGAGGGAAAAAAAGCGCAGACTTCCTGCAAGTGTACTCCGTTTGTTTATTTTACCGTAGGCGGAGAGATACGATATGGAAACCCCATCAACCAACTGACGTAACCAGGGCGTATAGGTAAGCGAAACGCCACCCGGTTTTTCGATAAAGGCAAATTTAGCCGGGTTCCAATGCCCTGAATTGGCATCCGGAGTGGTGGCAGCTCCTACATCCCCCATAGCACCGCCCCTGGCATCCGGAGATATCATCAGAAAAGGAACTGTGGTGGTTATAGCATTTTGCTGTCCCAATAAATTCGGTTGTGCATCCAGATCAGCTCCGGCGAGCAGGCAAAACAAGGCAGCAGAGAGGTGTTTTAATCTCATTTCAAAAGCTTAAAAAGCGAAGCAAATATATAATTATGGTTGATTAATTCGTGTTTAGGGATTGGGCAGGTACACAAAGCGGCTTGTTTCCTCGACTTGCTTACCATCCTCACTCTTCACGATAATTTTGAAGAGATACATACCCGGTAGCACCTCGGTTGCACCATCACGGTATGGATTCCATACCAGGGAATTAACCCGGGAACCTGCCGACAACTCCATGGCCGACAAGGTTTTAACGAGTTTTCCGTGCATATCGTATATCAAAACCTGAATATCCAGATTTTTTCCCTGTTGATTGTGTTCAAAGCTTATCGTGGTGCTTGATGTAAAAGGGTTAGGATAGCTCATGAGGTTATGGATGGCAAACTCTACAGAGGGTGCTACGACAAACTCCGTGGTCGCTTCGGCCGAATTGTTATGGACATCCCACACTTTGACACGAAGCGTATGCCGGCCTTCTGCCAGTCCTTTTAGGGGATAACGTACCGAACCCCGGGTAAAATCGTCGACGTAAGCATTATAATATTGGTTCAACACGATAACCTCTTTGTTGTTGTTATCGAGCACGCCGGATATATCGCGACCAATTCCAATTCCCGTCGTATTGATGCCGCTTTCGTCATGCACCAGGGCATAGATAAAGGGGTTTTCATCCGTGATCCCCCCGAATTTAAAGTTGGAATCGTTCATGAACAGGCGGATCTCAGGCCCTTTAAAATCAAGAGGAGCATTGGGGTCAACGCTTGGGCTCATCATAAAGGTTTCGTAGCCATTGGCATCTTCAACTCCATTTTCAGCATAGAAGCTGATCTTTGCTTCACCGATCTGGAAGGGAAGATCGCGGGGTAATATAAATTCAACCTTGAAGCTCCCGTTCGTCACGCTGGCCTTTCCCTTATAAACAATGCTGGTATAGGCTTCAAAGGTTTCTTCATAACTATCCGGGTCATTCACCAGGGTGGTGATCTGTTGTTTGCTGGCGAAAACCGTGGTATAGACCGTTCCGTTAAAAGTACCCAGTTTTTGATCCTGAAAATCCTGCACTTCTCCTTCAATGGTAAAGCGGGTAAGCGCCTGCATGGTATCGTTCTGTTGGCTCACATTTACCCCGTTAATGGTGGTGGCGGCAACATTGTATTTCGGATAGGCCAATTGCAGGGCCGGGTCTCCCAGAAACACGAAGCTCCTGCTGTTTACGGAAGGATAGGTAGCATTTTTGGTTTTTACCAACAGATCTCCCAAAGCGGGCACTTCATTGGGCGGGTAAGTAAAAACATGACTATAAAAGCTGCTGTTCAACTGGCGGTTTGGCCATTGGTATACCAGACGTACGGTCGTTAACAGGCCAATACCCCCTCCATTTGGGTTCAGCATTACCAGCTCACCTGCCGATTGCCGGGCGGGGTCGTCGAAGCGGGTAAATTCGCAGGTAGCCGTGATGAAAAGCGGAAGTTTGGCTCCCCCTTTCCAGGAATTGATCTGGGGAATATCCACGTATTTTTCGCCACCGAGCTGGATTTCTCCGCCATGACCGCTGTAATTAACGATCAGGGCTCCGTCATTAAAGGAGCGGTCTACCTCCTTGATCACATCCGGATAACGCTGGCCATTGCCGATGGTGGTTTGTTTGTAGGCATCGGCAAAGATCTTTCTGACATTGTATTCGGGATGATTCTCTTCGATCGTATCCGCATAGATCATCCCGTCATGCATATGGATATTATTGTCCTCGTCGTCAGTGAGTATGGTCACCACATTTCTCCAATCCCCTAATCCCTCAGCACTTTGGTAGCGGATTATTTTGTCGACCATGGCTTTGGCTTCTTCAGGGGTTTGAACGGTTAAACGTCCCATACCCAGGTCAAGGAAACCGGAACCGCTGATATCTCCTCCCTCATTTTCATCCAACAGGCCGAAAAAATCATCGGAACAATATGAACCAACAGGTTCCACTGAATTTTTGCTCTCGTAGGTGGGAACAAAATTGCTGTTATTATTCAGGATGTTTTTGTAGTCGTAAGATGCATCGCCAAACAACAACAGATAGCGGGGTTCATTACCCGGACTGGCTGTTTCATAAAAATAGCGCATCATATTGCGGATGGCCGAAATATCCGGAACGCCACTGGAGAATTCATTGTATACCTCGGAGGGCTGCACAACCAGCACGTTCAGGTTGTTATTCGTTTGATGGAAATCACCAAGCCGTTTGGCTTCAGCGAGAAAATCAGGGTGGGCAACGATCACATAGTCGATATTTTTTTGACCATGGATATTTTGATTGGCGATCTTTTCGAAGGCGGTGATGGATTTAAAACTCTCATTTTTCAGGGCAGCATATTCCCTGAGTATGGATGATTCGCTGACGAAATATTCATTGCCGCCAGCATTATTCAGGTTGATGCGGGTAACATTTAAGGGATCGCTCAGATCCCAAACCTGATAGCCTGATCCCTGTAAATTAAAGCGCGTGATCCCGTTAACACTCACGCCACGGCTGTCACGAAATAAAAGCTGCCCATTACTTTCCAGTTTCCTTCTGTAAATGATCTCGGCAAAGTCGAGCCAGGCCCGGTCATCTACATCCGGTTTAGAATAAGTCAGGATAACATTAACAGGACCGCTCGTCGTACATGTCGAAGACTGAATGGTCGGCGAAGAGGCATATTGAGCCGCATAGAACATCACATTAACACCAGGCATGGTATGTTGCAACAGATTTTGTCCGTTTACATTC
>JAKFCJ010000005.1:0-3002 GCA_036676705.1 Bacteroidota bacterium | reverse complement strand
AGGTGATAGAACGTTTCCATTATGCCACCCTTATCGAATGTAAACTGGAAACCGGACGTACCCACCAGATCCGTGCGCACATGCGTTATATCGGCCATCCTATTTTTAATGACAAAACCTACGGCGGAGACCAGATCCTCAAAGGAACCCAATTGCCAAAATTCAGGCAGTTTATCCAGAACCTGTTCGATATGATCCCACGCCAGGCCCTGCATGCCAAATCACTGGGATTCATTCACCCGGCAACAGGCAAACATGTGTTTTTTGATTCCGAATTACCGGAAGATTTCCAGGCTTGTATCAATAAATGGCGGAGTACGGCCGTGGCCTGGAACCTGATGAGCAATTGATGTTAATACCTCAAAAACCCGCTTATTATCTCCCTGCTTTCCTCAGGTTCTTCAAAAAATCCCATATGCCCGCTTCCTTCCAGCACCCGGTGTATTCCCTTTTTTAAAGATCTGGCGACTCTTTCCTGGTCGTCCATGGCCAATAGAGCATCATAGCGACCGCTTAACATCAGCACGGGCGCCTCAAAATCCGACAAGATCCGGGACCGGTCAGGCCGGGCACGCATGGCACGCAAAGCGGAGGCTATTCCTGCAACGCTTTGTTCGCGGGCTATGCTCAGGCTTGTATGGAGTTCGGGGCCTTCGTAGCCCGGTTTAAAGAGGGTAGGGATCAATGAATTGACATAAGAAGCGACTCCTCTTTCCTGCACAATGGCAACTTGTCGAAGCCTGTTGGCCTTCTTTTCTTCGGGATCGGGCAGGGGACTGGAATGAAAAGATACAAAACGTAAGATCCTTTCCGGAGCCTGTTCCATCATAGCCAGGGCTGCATAGCCTCCCATCGAATGACCAATAAGGGAAAAATGCCGGATATTTTGCGAATCTAAAACCTCAAAACAAGCACGCGCCCACTCGTTTAAGTCGTCGCTCCCGGTGGGACTTTTCCCAAACCCGGGCAGGTCGATGCGGCATACGAGAAAATTTTCTTCAAATTCAGGAGCAAAAGAATCCCAGATCCTCAGGTCCTCGCAGAAACCATGGAGGAAGACCAGCGCTTCTCCCTTTCCCCGGATATGAAAATTAAGCATGGAGGAATTTACAAAAAAAAGCCGGCTCAATGAACCGGCTTTTTTTTAGAATAGTTTATTGACTAAAAGAATTTGTAGCGGTAGTCTTCCATGTCAGCCATCTTTTTGAGGGCTTCGAAAGCGCGATTAGCAACTTCTGCCGAACTGGTACTGATCATACGGGTACGTTCCGCCATCAGGTCGCCATTGAAAGGAACCTCATTACGTTTGCTCACGGTATAGATCCATACACCATTTTTTGTTTCGATCGGGCCGTATATCTTATTCGGCTCAGAACCCATAATGGCACCGGTAAGAATAAGATCATTTCCTACGAAAGGCAGATTCGGGTTAGCAAACATGGTATTGGGCGAATTGTTAACGATAGCTCCAAGGTCCAGTGCGATCTGTTCGATGGTTTTGTTCGGATCCATCACACCTTCAATACGCTTTTTCAGCATTTCAGCCTTCTTGGCAATACGGGTGTCATTTTCGAGACGCTCACGCACATCATCAATTTTAGCAAGGCCTTTTTCTTTGATCCCTACAAGTTGTGCAACCACATATTTGTTATCGACATTAAATACCGGAGAAACAGAACTGATCTCGGTATCTTCATGAAATGCCCAACGAACAATTTCACGGGCGCTCGACATGTTAGGAAGTGTTTCTTCACTTTCTTTCATGTCATCTGAAACCATTTTCGCATAACCTGCAGCTTCTGCATTATCAGAAAAAGCGGTGCCTTCCCTGCTTTCTGAAGCAAATTTGAAAGCCTCATCGTACACGTTACCTTCCGTTTCGCTGCTGTAGGTAATATTATGACTGATCTCTCCGATCATTACGGTGCGGTTTGTTTTAGCACCGGTTACTTTAAGGATATGAACCCCGCCAGAACCACGAACCACAACGATACCACCTTCCGGAGTAGCGTATAGGCTTCTTTCAACAGCTTCCTGCAATGCACCGGTTCCTTTTTTCATCCATCCCAGGTCGCCGCCTTTGCTTGCGGTACGGTAATCCTGGCTGGAATCTTTGGCCATTTGGGTAAAGTCAGCGCCCTTACGCAAGGCAGCGGCAATCGCATTGGCACGTACAACGGCGTGAAGGGAATCTTCTTTCTCATAAGCTCCGCGCGGTTTGATCAGGATCTGGCTTGCGCGGATATACGGAACGGTGTCGTCTTGAAACTTCAATATCTTATAAAGAGAATATTTTCCTTCGCTGTAAGCGGGTCCGACAATATCTCCCTCATTGGCGCTGAAAATGGCAGGTTCTATGTCATCCGGGTAGGTACCCCTGCTTTTAAATGTAGTATCAAAACCTTTGTCGCTGTTCGATTGAATAAAGATGGTATCGTTTTTTGCATTCTGGAATTTGACCTTTTTTTCGGTGATCCACTGCAGGGCTTTCGCTGTATCTTGTGAAGTAGGATGTATTTCGAACATTACATACTCGATACGCCGGGTGGCCTCTTGTTGGTACTCGGATTTATGGGCTTTTAAATAAGCCTCCATTTCTTCGTCGTTCACGGTAACAGAATCGTCTACGATACTGTTGAAATTAAAACCAACGATCTTGGCATCGGCCGTGGTCATGTTGGCATCCATTTCAGCTTTAACTTCGAGACTGGTTTTATACACTGCCTTGCTAAGCAGCATATTGTATTTTTTCTGGATGAGCTGGGGTTTCACTCCATTGTTTTCATATTCCACCCATTGTTTCCATTGCGTTCTGGCCTGTTCGTCACCACCGGCGCGCCAAAACTCATATTGTTGTTTGAAGATCATGGGATCAAATTGCTGGGTCGCCTGATTTTTGAAGGCGGCCGCATCCCGGATTTGCGGAAAATCAACCGGATTGGTTATGGCTGCGAATATCTCATCCCCGGTTACCATTAAACCGAGTTCTTCATATTGTTCAT
>JAKFCJ010000004.1:0-5649 GCA_036676705.1 Bacteroidota bacterium | reverse complement strand
CAGGGGCATACGTGCAGCGCGATTCCGGTGTGGCGAGCGGAGGGGCTAATCTGTGGTTTGGTAGCAGTGGCGAGCGCGGGTTTTCCATGACCGGCGTTCGCGCTGCTGCTTTTGACAGCCTGGAACTCTACTTCGGCTACAGAAAGGAAAGTGCTTCATCCAATGCCGGTTTTCGTATCGACTGGAGTACAGACGGCGGACAAACTTGGGATTCCGTTTCCATAAGCGGATACCTTCCTGCTGACGGGTCTTCAACCGGATGGTATTATATCGGTCCGGTTTTATTGCCCCAAAACGCCTCGGTAAACGGACTTGCCTTACGCTGGATAAAAAGCAGCGGGAGCTTGCGCCTCGATGATATCCTTTTGTCCGGCCAGGTTTCATCCCCTTTTATTCAGTGCAGCACTGTCTCGCTGAGTTTTTTATCTTATAGCGGTTATTCAGCCTCAGGCTGGCAGTCCATCACCCTGGAAGCCTATGCCTTTCAAAACGGGGACAGTATTCATATCCAAAGCACTTCCCCTTTTTCCATAGCATCCGATACCCAAAACCAAAGCGAGGATTTGCTACTCTTGCCGGATTCGGCCTATTTCACCCGGGAAGTGTGGGTGAGGATGGAAGCAGCCGAAAGCAGGGGAACGTATACCGAAAGCCTCCTCCTTTTCTCTTCTGAAACGGATACCCTGGAAATTGACCTGCTGGGGAGCAGTTATTATGCAGGGGAAAGCAGGACAAGCTGGGAATGTGACAGCGATACCCTTGCCCGGGAACCCGAAGATTTCGGGATCGGTTCCTTTGTCCAGGGCAATAATTATGGAACCACGCAGTTTATTTCTTCTTCGGTAGCCTCCGATCATTCCGGGGCTTCGGGAGGAAACAATGCTGCCCTGGCCGTTCCGACGGGTGCTTTCGATTCGTTGAACAGTGCCTATATAGGCTGGTATCTCCTTCCGGATAGTGGCCGCGAACTCCATGTTTTGGGTGTAACATTCGGGGCGCGGTCCACTTCCTCCGGACCCCGGAGCTGGTGCCTGCGTTCCTCAGCGGATGGCTTTTCAACGAACCTCTTCGAAGGAAGCCTTACGGCTAACTCAGAATGGAGCCTGACGGATTCAAGTGCAAATGAACCCGCACTCAGCATCAGCGACTCCACCTTTTTTAAACTTTTTCTTTATGACGGAACGGGAACCGCCTCCATCAATATCGCCAATTTCCGCCTGGATGACCTGGAATTGGAACTGGCCTCGTGGTATAGCAAATCCTTGTCTGGCCTGCGCTCTGCCGGCAATGGTAATTTCCATGATAGCCTGATGTGGGAATACAACTATTACGATACCCTCTACCGTGAGGCCTACCTTGTTCCTGACCAGCATCCGGCGATCACGATCCGGGAGCAGGACAGTGTTTGGCTGAGTGCCGGTGATACCCTGAATGCTGTGTATTTAGAAGGAAAACTGGCCCTTGCCGGCAAGGACCTGCACTTTGAAGGAGCATTAAGCGGACCGGGGGAGATCATCGGGCATGCTTCTTCCAGTCTGTTCTTCCATGGTGATGGGGATAGCAGCGTGCTTCGTTTTTCTTCTTCCTATCCTGAAACAAGCAACGGACTTTCCGGTCTCACGATCACGGGAACCAATGCTTACGTGAACCTGGTCGATACCGGTTATATCCATGATCGGCTAAGCCTGGAAGAGGGAACCCTGGTCAGCACGGTTACGCTCCACCTTTTGCAGGGGGAAAATGCAGCCGCCCAGATCCTGCCGGGTGGAACTGGCACCATCAGCGGAGCCATGTGCATGCAAACCCTGATCCCCGGTCAGGCGGCGGGATGGCGCAGTTTGTTTTCTCCTTTGGATACCGTTACACTCGGACAACTCGGCACCAAGATCGAGGTCCATCTGCAGAATACAGCCAGCTCGGGCGATAACCGCAATGCCTTTGAATGGGTGGAGTCAACGGCATCCTGGAATGCGCTCAACCATGCATCCACGAACCTTCATGAACAGGTCGTGCACCTCTACGTTTTTAATCCGGACAGCACGATCATCGAACTCTGCGGCCTTTATGATACTTCGGAAGTTTCTTTTGGACAGCTCGGATTTACTTCGGGGAGTGCACAAAATGAAGGATGGCATCTGGTGGGTAACCCCTTCCCTTCTCCCCTGCGTTGGAGCGAAGTGAGTTTGCCTTCCGGAGCGAATGGCAATTATGCTGTTTGGAGTGAGGCAGACGGGAATTATCGTCCCTGGAACGGGGCCACAGGATCGGCGGGTGACCTTATCCCTCCTTTCCAGGGCTTTTGGGTAAAGGTAAACCAGGCCCTCAACCAGGATCTTGTGCTGAGAAATAGTTACCGCGATACCGGACAGGTTAACCATTTCGGGAAAAGATCCGGCCTGGCCTGGCACCTGAATATCCGGGTCAGCGGGAATTCGGGCTATAATGATGCTATTGATCTCTTTCTTCCCGCGGATAGTTCGTTGACCCTTACCCATGCCCCTAAATTATTTGGCCTGGAAACAGCCCCGCAAATTTGGGTCGAAATGAATGCCAAAAACTGGAGCATCTGGCGCTGCCAGGGTGAAGAAAAGATCCCACTTTCCCTGGAAATTCCTTCTAATGGCACCTATATTTTCTCCATACCGGAAACCGATCCACCCACCCGGGAATGGTCGCTTTATGATGAAAAAACCGACAAAAACTATCCCCTGATCCCGGGACAAAAACTCCAGCTTGAACTCGAAAAAGGCCGGCATGTAAACAGATTTCATCTTCAAAAACAGGTTTTGGGCTTAAGCGAAATCCATAGTCCAAAAGCCCCTACAGTATTCGTAAACGACCGCTATATCCATATACAAGCTAGTGGAATTACATCCGTGACACTCTTTCAACCGGATGGAAAAACGCTCCATTCCTACCCGGCAATTGAGAACAAACCCTGCAGCCGATTTGGTCCTTTGCCCTTCTCTTCCGGCCTTTATATCCTTCGTTTTGAAAATGAAGGAAACCTGTATAGCCAACTTATCTATCTGCCATGAACAAACGTATCCTTTTCCTTTGCCTCTTGATCCTGCTGATCTTGCCGCTGGTGGCACAACCTGCTAACCCGAATAATCCCGTTCCCGTGGATGGGGGACTGGGTCTGCTGGCCGCTGCGGGACTGGCCTATGCCGCGTCGCGATTAAAAAAGCAGTCCGGATCTAAGGAAGAATAAGCTTCTCAAAGCCAAGTTCCGAACCCCACTGCCATTCAAGGAGGTAAGCACCTGCCGGTAAATTTCCAAGATCAAGCTGGGTATTTCCGGCTGCCAGTTCTTCACAGAGCAGTTCTTTGCCCTGCATGTCCACAATACGGATCTTCAGGTTTTGGACCGACTCGATGGTGAGTTGCCGGTTTTCAACCGGGTTCGGGTAATACGCGAATGGCGCCTTTTCCCGTATGGTCACTCCTCCTGTTTTCATTTCGGCCATACGCACTGCGGCATAGGCATTCACCTTGCCCCAACCCCAGTGGAGGTCGCCGTTGGGACCAATTTGACCGGTATTGTTATCCAGCCGGGCTGTAGCTTTTAAGATCTCTTTGACCTCCTGGGCATACAGGTTGGGATTGGCCTGCAGCATCAGGGCCACAACCCCGGCTACAGAAGGTCCAGACATGCTGGTTCCGGAATAACGCACAAAAGAGTAGGTTTTTCCATCAAAAACAACCGTTTCTGCCACGATGCCCGGGTTGGGATCGAAGCTGTTCACCGAAGAAAGCACATTTTCTCCCGGACCGGAAACATCCGGTTTTACACGTCCATCCACGGTAGGACCCTGGCTCGAATAGGCGCTCAGGGTTCCCAGGGTTTCCTGTCCGTTGGGCAATCGTGCCTCTGCAAGATGAGAAGCCACCGTTATCACTCCTTTGCTTATGGCATAGGGTCCGCCTATGGCATATTCATCATTCCCTGCCACGGCGCCGGGATAGCCGCTTTTGAGGGGTTGTCCCCAGTTCGTTACCCGGTTATTCAACTGGGCCACGTGCCAGATATGGGTTTTTCCGTTGCCCACCACCCGAAGGATCAGTCTTAGCGAGCCCAGTTTACGGGATTCAAAAAGCAGGTTGGGTTTGTTGTTCAATAAATTCGCGTGCTCCGAAACAAGACGTACCACCAGCGTATCTCCGTTTGACCGGTAAAGGGTATCGTAGAAGGAAAGATTCGCTGAAGTGGCGAACCAGGCCGACTGGTAAATGGAACTGTCCTGGGCATTGACCAGCTCGAGTTGGATGCCAAAAGGCGCATTCACCTCGGCCCATACATTCACGGATTCTCCCCAATAGTCGCTGAGTCCGTTGGCATTGGGCACTTCGGTGATCAGGGTGTCTTTGCTCGTAAAATCTTCGAGGATATGGAAGGTATTGCCCCCGTTGTTTCCCGCCGAAGCCACAAATACAGCTCCTTTTCCGGCCAGCAGGTCCAGGGCCAGGTTGTGCAGGGTGCTTCCATCATGCGGACCACTGTGGTTGCCGAAGCTCATATTCACCACATAGGGTTTGTTCACCGCAGCGGCGTAATCGTTCACGTATTTGATGGCATCGATAAAAGACGGTCCATCACGTTTCAGGGAAATAAAGATCAATTCCGCCTCCGGTGCCACGCCCCGGTAGCGGGTTTGCGCCCCGCCTCCACCGGCGATACCTCCCACATGGGTTCCATGCGAGCCGGGACCAAAAACATAAACAGTGTCTTCCTTGGCAGCGAGCAATGCGGTTTGTCCGATATATTCCGTTCCGAACGCATAAGCTTCCGGTGCCGGTCCGCTGTTTTTATTCTGGTCCCAAGCCCGGCTGATGCGGTAATTTTGCATGAGGGTATCATAAAACATGGGATGCGTATAATCGAATCCCCAGTCGATGATGGCGATCACGACGCCTTTTCCCGTGTAAGGCATGGCCAGGTCGCCCAATCCCATATACACACTGTCTGATCGCAGGCTGTAACGCGCCCGTTCAAGCTCCGGTTCGGTCGTATTTCCACATTCGATATAGACAATTCCGGGAAGGGTCAGCAGCAGGTCAAACTGGCTCAAACGAACCCGGGCACTTAAGAGCTGTCCTATTTGTGCGCCTTTGATAATGCCCAGGTCATCCATAAGCTGAAAATCAAAATTTTCATCGACCAGGAGCAGTACGCCGATATAATACTGGCCGCCAATGCGGGTCAGGGAATATTTTTCGGAAAAATCCGGACTGATCTCCTTTGTAAGGCCTTCTTCCGAGACCTTCATTCGTGTTAATTCCTGCTGGAATAAGCGCCCCTGGGGAGACAGTTTGTTTTGTGACCAGGCTGTAAAAGTGCCCAAAAGCAGCAGGAAGGTTAACAGGTATTTCATGGTGCTAAGTTAATTTTTCCTGACCGATCTATCTCATACCTCTCATACTGATAGACTTTTTTACCAATATGATAGTGGTTTTTCGAGTTCCGGCTTTCTGGAAAAAAGTCTAAACGCCTTGCTATACAAGCATTCGAGCACGATAATCATGCTCTGGCAACCTTCATGAATTACTCTTAGAAACGTGGATCCACCAGTCGTTTTTTTTCTCACAGTCTAAAACTTATACAATGAAAACCAGGATGTTACTAGCTGTGATGGCAGGCGGAGTTCT
>JAKFCJ010000003.1:0-11401 GCA_036676705.1 Bacteroidota bacterium | reverse complement strand
GTTTTCCGAGGCTAATTCGCTCGTATAATTTCCGGTTCCGCAGCCGATATCCAGGTAAACCTTACCCTGTTCAGGGCTCAGGAGATCTTTCAGCCTTGAAACAAGATAGGGATCCGCCTGCCGGGTGCTGTTGTAGCCGGTTCCGATCGTATTGTAAATGATATTCTCGCTAGCCATTGTTTCCCAGTTGGCCATAATAAATTAAGTCAACCAGTTCACCTTTGGTCGTTTTATAATCGCGGCGTATCCTTCCTTCTACCTCAAAACCAGCCTTTTCGGCAAGGCGTTGGGCAGCGACGTTACTCTGGTGCGTCCTTAAATACAGTTTTTTAAAACCGAAATTTTTAAAACAATGGTCAACTACCAGCGAAAAGGCTTTGGAGGTGAGTCCTTTACCGGCGTATTTTTCATCGGTATAACAGCCCAGTTCCGCTTTGGGGATGTTCCAGTCGATATTCTTGACATCGATATACCCGACAATTTCGCGGGTGCCGGTATCTTCAATAATAAAGGGAAAGTACTTTTTATCCAGCGCCCGTTGAATATTCTCTTCAAGGAAAGTCCGGGTCTCTTCAAAGGTCTTTGTTCGCGATACGGTTCCGGTAAAAAAATCTTCCAGCCGACTTCGGTTATTTTCGATCAGCAGGTAATAGGCTTCCAGGTCTGTTGCTTCGATCAGGCGAATACGGTAGTTTTCAAAGTTCATTTTTCAAAAAGGACACTGGTTTTGTGTCTTAAAACGAAGTTACAGAAAGGAGGGAAAAGTAGTCGGGCAATTGACGGATCGACACGGGCAATTTACCTGGCCAGGGTTGGATTGCGGGAATTGGATTTTCTTTTATTTAGAAATTGTTCAATTAAGGCAACCGTTATCTCTGTCAATTCACTGTTTGTTGGCCGTGCCCCTTGTACCCCTATATAGTCCCCATGTCCACCCGGTAAAATAGCCAATTCACAATCCGGAATAAGCCGGTACATCTCAACCGTATGTTCAAGGGTTCCAAAATCAGCAGTGCCGTTTATAAGGAATGTTGGTGCCTGGATAGATTTTATTTGTTCCTCTGTCCAGTCTTCAAATACCTGAATGCGTTGCACAACTTTATTAAACATTGTTGACAGTGCATTTACGTTATTGTTAACTTTTAGGAACCCCTCCCTGAGGTGATCTGGCAGACTGTCGGGTGTTGCGCGATCGAACTCTTCCCAAAATTGCGGATATGTTCCGCATCGCTTGTAAAATGAAGAACACATAATTAGTCTGTCAATTAAATCCGGATGGCGCAAAGCGATTTCTATCAGCACCTGGCTACCATTACTAAAACCTAAAAAGTCAGCCTTCTGTACACCCAGGTTTTCCAGCAGTCCTGCTATATCATCCGCATCTTGTTTAAAGGTCAAATATGAATCCCTATCGCCGGTTCTTCCATGAGCCTGTAATTCCATGGCAATAATTTGCCGGCGTTTTGAAAGCGGCGGGATAATTTGTTGAAATGTCATTTGTATGGTCAGGCCACCACCGTGTATCAGAACAAGGGGTTTTCCTTCTCCATAGATTTCATAATACATGTTAAGGCCCTTTACTTCGGAATACCCGCTTTTAAAATATTGCTTATCCATAGTAGTTATTCGCCGGGATCTATGCCATGAAAACGCTTATCCCGGCAAGTCGCCAACAGCCGTTTTCCTCCTCAGGATCAACGAACTGATCAGGGTGATCAAAATGCCTACCGGAAGGATTTCCACATAGGTGTACATCGCAAAGAAAAAGATATTGTTTTTGTACAGGTAATTGGTGTCTTCCACCTTTTTAACAGCCTCTTCAAGCTCAACACCTTTCAAATCGCCAGTCTGCAGTTTTTCGATCTCCATGGCAGAATACTTATCGATAAAATCAGGCATAAAAAAATGGAATTCCACTCCCCAGGTGAGTACGTACAGGGTAGAAGCGATCAGGCTGATCATCGAGCCAATTAAAAAAGCCTTGCCAAAGGTGATGGTTCCGCCATTCTGTTTGTCGCGGAAATTTTTAATGCCCACAAAAATAAAGGAGAAAGCTACGGCCATGGCACTGAAGCCTATGATCATGCCGCGGGTCATATCTTCAGTGCCGCTGCTGCACGACATTACATACATGGAAATGGCCATGAAGGTGCTGATGATGACTCCTGAAATGAGTCCGAATACAAGGATTGTTTTTTTCATGATAGCTGTTTTATGCCACAAAAGAACCCCAGGCTTGGTCCTTGGCGTTCATACTTTCGGATGATTTTAAACGAATATCCCCATTTTCATACGAAAGTACCAGCAGGCTTATTTTATGATATTCAGGCGTTTGGCCTTTTCTGCCGCTTGTGTCCGCCTTTTTACGTCGAGTTTTAAAAAAATATTGGAGGAATGGGTTTTGACCGTACTCAGGCTGATAAATAATTTTTCGGCGATCTCCTCATTGCTCCAGCCTTCTACCATCAGTCCCAGCACATCCAGTTCGCGTTTACTCAACCCGAGCCGTTCAATTTCTTTAACATTGATCTCCGTTGCTTCTGAGCTATCGATATAAACCTCCTTCTCAATGATGCGGGTTTCCACTTTTGGCTTGACAAGTTTCTGCGCCAGCCAGATCCCCAAAACCGTAAAAACGATGGCAATGGAACCGATAAAAAAGTCGAGGCGGTAATTGTAAACGATAAAATGCGCCATCAACATTTTAAGCAGCAAGAGCACCATGGCCATGGAAATGCCATAGACCAGGTATTCTTTATAGCTTGCTCGGAGTTGGGCACCAAATTTCGTCATACAACTGACAAAGATAAAATTATCTGTCAGTTGTGCTCCGATCAGCGCAAGAGGGTGATCGTGCCTTTTCTGATCACGTAGTCGCCATTAAAATCAAGGGCCACCATGTAATAACCAAATACCCCATCGGGCACAGGCTCTCCTTTAAAGGTGCCGTCCCACTTTATATCCAGGTCCTTGCAGCGGTAAACGATCTCGCCCCAACGGTCAAAGATGATAAAATCCATATCAATAAGATAGGTCGTATAGATCGTGAAATGGCTATTATGGAAATCCCTGTTGGGTGTAAACGCATTCGGAATATACACCTCCGGAATTGCACGTATAAAAAAGTCCTTCGTGACAGAATCCGTACAGCCCAGTTCGTTCCAGGCCACCAGGGTCACGGAATGAGGTCCCGGCTCTTCATAAAGCCTGCTGGTATGCACCGAATAGTGGACCACGCTGTCGTCGAAGGTCCATTCATTGGCACTGGCGCCGATCGACTGGTTTAGGAACAAAACCTCGGTTCCGGGGAAAAGGGAATCGGCCGACATGATCATAAAATCAGCGACCACAAAACGGGTGGCATCCACCTTAAAGAAGGCCGTATCCGCACATCCATACCCATTTTTTACAATAAGACGCACCTGGTACATGCCCGTTTTATAAAAACTAAAAGTGGGGGATGCCTCCGTACTTTGCATACCGGCCAGGCCTAATACGGTCCAGGAATAATCGACACTGTCAACGCCGTTTTGTTCGCTTAAACGGATGCTGAACGGAACACAGCCGATAAAATCTTCAGCAGCAATGGATGGAGGCTCAATAAGCCCAACACTTACCTGGAAGGTATCGTAGGAGAAGCAGCCGGTATAAATATTGGTGACCTTGAGGATCACCGGATAGGTTCCCGGACCCTGCCAGTTGATGGTCACCGTATCTTTTTGGACACCGCTTACGATCTGTCCCCCGATCACCGACCATTCATACCACAAGCTTAAGCTGTTGCTTCGGATTCCATAGTCCTGGAGGTAATAGGGGTTTCCTGTGGTGTTGGCACAGGCCATGGAGTTTCCTCCAATGCTGGCAACGGGATTTGAACTCACCTGGACAGGGAGAACCATTAAAGAGTCACAGCCGAGCTGGTTGGTGAGGGTAAGCCGAAGTTCCCCCGTACCCGGGATATTCCATAAAACCTCAATGCTGCTTTGATCATCCCGACCAATCAGGGTACCCCCTGTCACCTCCCAGTTAAAGACCAGTCCGGGTATATTGTAGGTGCTGTAATTTTCCCTGTTGTTTAAACAAACCATAGCAGGTCCTGACATAAGCGTCCGGGGTTTGGGTTTGATGAGCACGGTTTTTTCTACCGTGCTGTCGCATCCGTAGCGGTTGGTTTGGGTAAGACGCAGGATCCCGGTGCCATACTTGCCCCAGGATACGGTCACGGCATGGGTGTTTGGGTTACTTAAAAAGGTTCCTCCGACTATCTGCCAGGAGTACGTTTCTCCCGGTCCCCATACTGCGGCATACGAAGCGCTGCTGAATTCGCAAATGGAATCGTTGCCGGGCGATAAAACGGGTACGGGAGTGGGTATGATGCTCACCTTTTGTGAAACGGTAGAATCACAGGCAAAAGGCGAACGAAGGGTAACCTGCACGGTTCCGGTCCCCGCAGCGGCCCAGAGCACATTGACACTGCTGCCCGTTGCACTTCCGATTATCTGCCCTCCGCTGGCATTCCAAAGGATAGTCTCCCCGGCAGCCGCATTGACCGAATAGGTATAGATATTATGTTCACAAGCCGTGTCATTGGGGTAGGTGATAACCGGCACGGGTGTATAAACGATCGTCACCGATCCGGAAACGGTCGAATCACAGCCAAAAGCAGAAACCTGGGTGAGGCTTATGGTTCCGGTTCCCCGTGTTCCCCAAAGAATATTCACGGAAGACCCGGTGGCGCTGCCAATAACCTGTCCGCCGTTTACCTGCCAGAAGTAGGTTTCTCCGGCAACGGGCGTAACGGAATAATTGACGATCTTGAATTCACAGGCAGAATCATTGGGAAGCTGGATGACCGGTTTTGGTGTTTGTACAATGGTCACCTGTGCCGAAATGGTGGAATCACAGCCAAAGCTTGAAACCTGGGTCACGGTGACCGTGCCTGTTCCCGGTCCGGCCCAGAGCACGTTGATGGTTCCTGCCGTAGGATCACCGAGGATCTGTCCGCCTGATACCGACCAAAGTTGTGTTTCTCCTGAAGTATTGCTGATAGAATAGGTGTATATCTTATTCTCGCAGGCGGTATCGTTAGGAAGGGAAATAATAGGAGTGGGCGTATACACAATGTTTATTCCTGCCGAAACGGTCGAATCACAGCCAAAGGCCGACGTTTGGGTTAGTGATAGGGTGCCTGTTCCCGGAGCGCCCCACAGGATATCAATTTCAGAGGCTGTGGGATCACCAAGGACCCGGCCACCGTTCACCTGCCAGAAATAGCTCTCCCCGGCAACCGGGGTAACGGAATAATGCGCGATCTTGTAGGCGCAGGCGGAATCATTCGGGATCTGGATAACAGGGGCGGGGGTAGCAACGATCCGCACATTCGTTGAAACGGCAGAGTCGCAACCAAAGGCCGATGTCTGCGTAACGCTGATTGTTCCCGTACCCGGCCCGGCCCAGAGCACATTTATGGCACTGCCCGTTGTATTTCCCAGGATCTGGCCGCCCGTTACCGTCCATTGGATACTTTCTCCGGCCATGGAATTGATCGAATAGGCCTAGATCTTATTTTGACAAGCCGTATCATTCGGCACCGCAATGAGTGGAGCAGGGGTATAAAAAACAGTTACAGGAAGGGTCACCAGCGTATCGCAACCTTCCGGAGAGGTCTGCATAAGCGAAACAGATCCGCCACCGGTGCTGGTCCAGAGTACCTCGATGCCTGTCGATGAAGGGTTTCCATACAAGGTGCCTCCTGAAACGGACCATTGGTAGGTATGTCCGCTTTGCCCGGCAACCGTGTAGGGGTAAATTTTATTGAGGCAGGTGCTGTCGTTTCCGCTGACCAGGGGTTTGGGTTTCAGGGCCACATATACCGGAATGCTGACCAAGGTATCACAACCCAGGGAGTTGGCTATTCTTACAGAAACCACCCCCGGACCGGTATCCGTCCAGTTGATGCTAACGCTATTGGTATTTGATGGTCCGGAGATCGTACCACCCTGGGCGGTCCAGGCGTAGGTATTTCCGCTATGGAAGGGTACGGAATATGTTTCATTGACCACCTGGCAGGCTGTATCGGTTCCGGAAATGGCTTCTATAGGCGAGCCTGCAACATAAACGGAATAAACCACGACCGAATCACAACCCCCAACCGTATCGGTCACCTGCAATTGGATCGTCTGGTAGCCGGTATCGTTCCATACAACCTGCACCGGATTGGCGTAAGGGGAATTGGTAAAGGTCCCCGTGGGCGTTGTCCATTGTTGAATATCCGTACCCAGGTTGGTATTATAAAAGAAAGCCGTTTCGAACTGGCATGCCGTGTCGGGCCCCTCGATGATGGGTATAGGATTGTCCTCCAGGCGAATATGTACCTCGTCTGTGTCACCCGGACAGTTCCGGTTATTGGTCGTATAAAGGAAAAGCGTTACTTCCCCGGCAGCACGTTCCGCAGTCGTCGGGGTATAGGTCATGTCAACCGAGTCGGCCGAAGGACTGAAGATCCCGGTCCCACCCCGCCAGGTTCCGGTACTGACTCCGGTAACACCGGCGTTGATCGAAATGGCGGATTCGTTTTTACACATGAAGGTGTCATTTCCCGCATTCGCCGTGATGGTATGGGAAAAGCTGTCAACGACAACGGTATCATACACAGCTGCACAATTCAAAGAATCGGTGGCTGTTACAGTATAGGTTCCCTGGTTGACGGAAATGGTGTCGTTGGTTTGGCCGGTCGACCAGAGAAAAGAGTAGGGTTCTCTTCCTCCCGACCCGACGGCATGGATCTCGGCCGGAGAGCCACCAAAACAGATGGTTGGGTCCTCGGGCAGAATGGTGACCACAAAAGAAGAGACAAAAGTCACGGTTACCGTATCGCAGAAATAGGCTGCGCCACAGGAACCTACGATGGTGCCGCAAACCTCGTAGTTGATGGTTGAGGGGTAGTTTCCGGTGGGGGTTACAATAACGGTGTCTTCCCCGCTGGCCTGGCTGAGATAAGAGTCATAGAGCGGAAGATTCGGTAAGGAACGCCAGACGATGCTGTCTTCTACCAGGCTCGTAACAAACAGGGTATCGCTGCAGGCTGCCGAAACGATGATCGGGCCAGAAACTTCGGGCTCAGCTATGGATGTAATTCCATAAACATTGGAATTGTTCCCCGGCTTACAAAAGGTGATCTCATGAGGTCCTACCCCGTTGAGGCAAATATCGTCGCCAACAGCGTAGGAAGTACCGCACCCTATCTGGTAGAAAAGGGCACCCGGCGGTATGGCCCCCGATATGATGGTGAAATTGATGCCCACTGCATGGGAATCCAATGTCAGGATAAACCGGATGCAGCGGTCAGAGGTTGTGCCACAGCAAAAATCATTTCTGGCCGTGTCTGTACTGATCCAGGCACTGTCAGGAGCTCCGGTCAGGTCAACATAAAAAGTGGGTACGGTTGGGTCACACTGCGCATACGTATCCCGTGACAGGATCAGCGGCAGCATAATAAGGAGCACACGTATGTACCCCATAACTCTCTTTTGGTTCATAGCTCCGAGTCATTATACATGCATCGGGCAGGGTACGTTACCAGTTGATTACTACCGAAATTACGACAATAATTTAAATTTTCAAAGTTTTTCCACAGCCATACAATAAATAATGTGAATAAATCGTTAACGGTCACTTAGTTTTGATGCCATGCGCCTGCTCGTGTTGTTTATTGGAATGCTCATTTCGATCTGTTCGCTTCGGGCGCAAAACGACAGCTTGTTAAACCTTGCCCGTTCTGCCCGGACACCCGATACCCTGAAGGCAAAAATTTACGGGGACCTGAGTTTTGAAGCACGTTTCGCCAACAGCGACCTGGCTTATGCGTATGCACAGGCATCCCTTTATTTCGCTAAAAAGTCGAAGCATACCCCGGCACTGGCCCAGGCCTGGAATGACCTGGGCATCATCTATTTTGATAAAGCCCTGTATGATTCCGCCTTGTTTTGTTATGAAAAGTCACTGCCCCTGCGCAAGGAGATGGGCGATCTGAAAGGACTCGGCGGACTGTATAACAAGATCGGCATCGTATTTCAAAGTCGCGGGCAGTTTGTGGATGCCATGCGGGCACAGCTTCAATCGTTAAGGTACTATGACAGTTTGGGTTGGGAGTATGGAATAGCCTACGCACAAAACAATATCGCCATCCTCCATTATAATTTGGGTAGTCCGGATAAAGCGCTGGAATATTACCAGAAAAGCGCGGATATCAAATTGAAGATCGGTGACAAGGATGGATATGGCGGCACATTGTCGAATATGGGCAATGTTTATTTTGACCAGGAAAGATACCGCGAGGCGATCGACATCTACCTGCGCGCGCTCGATTATATTGACACCGCCCGGAATAAGTATTACCTGTCCAGTACTTTGAACAATCTGGCCAATGGCTATTCCAGGATCGATCAGTTTGACTCGGCCTTTTATTATGCTAAAAAAGGACTTGCAATCCGGGAAGATGCCGGAGATAAAAAGGGCCTGGTATCCAGTTTGTCGCAGCTTGGTAATTTGTATATCACGGCAAATTCCGACTACAAAAAAGGACTTCCCTTATTGGAGCGGTCCCTCAAATTGGCCAGGGAGATCGGCGTGATCAAGGACCATAAAGACGTACTGCTCAGTTTGGCGGCGGCTTATTATTCACAGGGAAAATATCAACGTGCTTACGATCATTTGATGGAAGGGAAGGCACTGAATGATTCCATCTTCAGTGAAAGTTCAAGCAGGTCGATCAGTGAGCTCCAGATCAAATACGAAACGGAAAGGCAGATCCGTGAAAATTCAGAACTAAAAAGCGCCAAAAAGGTCCAGGATGCGGAGTTGGAAGCGAAGAACATGCAGGTTCGTTTGCTGATCGCCGGTTTGTTGGTGATCCTGCTGCTTTCCGTGATCCTGCTTCAGATATACCGCGGCAAACAACGGCTGGCTTTGGCTGCGAGCACCAAGGCCATGGAACAAAGCCGGTTTCGTTCCATACTCGAAACCGAGGAAAAAGAACGCGCCCGTATTGCCAGGGAACTGCATGATGGATTGAGCCAGCTTATTGTATCGGCCAAATTGCATGTGGATGCCATCGATGCTCCTGAAGACGAAAAAGTATTTTTGAATACCGCTGCCAATTTGCTCAACGAATCATTGGAGGAGATCCGTAATATTTCCCATGACCTGATGCCCGGGGCTTTATTGCGCTTAGGCCTGCAAAAGGCCATGCTGGAAAGTGTCGAACAGCTAAGCGGGAACACGAAAATTCAGATCCATACCGATTTGAATCTGAACAAAGATCCTTCAGAGGATATTGGCCTGGCGCTATTTCGGATCTATCAGGAATGCCTGAGCAATATGATCAAATATTCAGGAGCCACACACATAACCATCCGGCTATTTGAGGACAGATCCGGTATTATCCTGAATATGGAAGACGATGGAAAGGGATTCGACACCCGTCTCGTTGAAGCATCGAAGGGCATAGGCTGGGACAATATCCGCTTCCGGGTAGACCTGTTTAAAGGAAGCTTTGAGGTAAAGAGTAGTGAAGGGCAGGGAACACGCATTGAGGTTCGGATACCGGTAAACGATCTGGAGTTGGCTTAAACTTGAGGTCGCAATTTGCGACATCAAGTTTGACAGAACCCTGACAATTGGATTCCAGAAGATTTTATGTTCCAGCTGAACGAGGAGGAATTTGAAAGTTTGATGTCGCAATTTGCGACATCAAACAGAGGGGGGCGAAGAAAACGACCTTTTGCATTTACAGAACACGGGGTTTTGATGTTATCCAGCGTTTTAAGCAGTCCAACCGCAATACAGGTAAACATTAAAATGTACACCAGGCTGCGCGAAATGTTTCTTACCAATAAGGATATCCTGTTGAAATTGGAGCAAATAGAAAATAAGGTACTCCGTCAGGACCACCAAACAGAAAGGTTGGAAAACGACATTCAGCTAATATTTAATGCTTTGAAGGAACTGCTAAATCCTCCACAGGAACCAAGAAAACCGATAGGTTTTGGGGTTAATTTGGATTGACTGGTACCCCTTCCGCTCACTTCGATACGCCGTGAAGTTTCAGTAAACTCGGCAACTTCGTTTGGCTACTCAGTGACCGGGCCTTTCGCTCCCCGGTGAAGCGAACGACGCAGGAGTTCTGCTTCACCACTCCCTCGCTTAAACCGCAGGTTCGCTCCCCCGCTCCGGCCGCAGGCCCGCTCCCAGATAACCCAGAATCAACCGTGCCGTCTTCTCCGATGCCCCATGGTCCCCGAGTTTCGACTTAAGTTCAGCATAGGCATCCATGATCTTGCGTCGTTTTAACCCACCTGCTACGATGGCCTTTAATTCTTTTCTTAAATTAAGAGTGTTTAATTCCCCTTGTATCAGTTCTTTAACGACCTCCTTATCCATAATTAAATTGACCAGGCTGATGAACCTGATCTTCACCAGTCGTTTGGCGATGGCGTAGGTAATGGCACTGGTTTTATAACAGACCACCTGGGGAACTCCGAACAGGGCGGTTTCGAGTGTTGCCGTTCCCGAAGTGACCAACGCGGCTTCAGCGTGCATCAGCAGTTGGTAGGTGTCGTTTTGAACCACCTTTACCCGCGAGGATTTTGTAAATGAAAGGTAGTAATCCGGTTCGATGCCGGGTGCTGCTGCGAGAACGAACTGGTAGTCGGGGAAATCATCCATAACCGAAAGCATGAGGGGCAGCTTCTTTTTAATTTCCTGCTTTCGACTACCGGGCAGCAGGGCCAGTAAAGGACCTTTGTCGAGCTTCCATTTCTCCATAAAACCGGGGTCCGGAACACTGTCTTTTACCGCATCCAGCAGGGGATGGCCCACATAATCGACCTCATACTGGTGTTTCGCATAAAAGGGCTTTTCAAAAGGAAGGATCACGAACATATGGTCGACAAAAGCTTTGATGCCTTTGATGCGTCCTTCTTTCCATGCCCATATTTGAGGGGAGATATAATAGAAAACAGGGATGTTTAGCGATTTGGCATATTCGGCGATACGCATGTTAAAACCCGGGTAATCCACCAGGACCAGGGCATCGGGAACATGGGCAGCCAGGTCGGCTTTGCACTGTTTGATATGGCCCAAAACCGTTTTCAGGTTCACCAGCACCTCCACAAAACCCATAAAGGCTCTTTCCTTATAATGCGATACATTTTCCCCACCGACAGCCTGCATCAGGTCGCCGCCCCAGAAACGGAATTCGGCCTGCGGGTCCTGCTTTTTTAATTCCTTCATGAGGTTGGAGGCATGCAGGTCTCCGGAAGCTTCGCCGGCAATGAGGTAGTATTTCATGAAACGAGTTTGAGATAAAGCATCAGCAATCCATACAAAAATGTGGCGATCA
>JAKFCJ010000002.1:0-5891 GCA_036676705.1 Bacteroidota bacterium | reverse complement strand
TCCCGCAGCGCCCCATCGAGTCCACGGGCCTCGTCCGGGTTGAAGTTCACGGCGGCTTGGATCAGGAACCATCCGATCAGCAGCATCATCAAGGGAAAAAAGAGGGCGTCGAATTTGGCCAGGGAAAGTGCTTTTTCCCGGTATTCCTTATTTTCCTTTTCGAAAGCATTAAAAGAATCGCGGCCAACCCCAAAGGCTTTAAGCACACGAATACCTGAAAAAGCTTCCTGAACGAAAGTGGTCATTTCCGAAAGTTTATTTTGGATCTCGTCGCTGCGTTTATAGATGATATTGTTGACCAGGTAGATGGATACAGATAATATCGGCAGCGGAATCAGCACCCACATGGTCAGCCAGGGACTCACCTCAAGCATTTTATAGATAACAAAGGCAAAGGTGGCCACCAGGGACAGCGTATACATGATGGCGGGTCCGATATACATACGCACCCGGCTTACGTCTTCACTGATGCGGTTCATCAGGTCGCCGGTGTTGTTGCGGCGATAGAAAGCCATACTCAGGCGCTGGTATTGGGCGAATATTTCGTTTTTCAGGTCATACTCAATATGGCGCGACATCACAATGATGGTTTGGCGCATGAGAAAGAGAAATATTCCCTTTAGTATGGCTGTTCCAAGAATGAGGAGACCGATAATAAAGGTTTCATGCAGGAGTTCTTCGCGGATGGCTTCACTGAACTTACCCGGATTGGCGTTGATCTTGTCGGCTACGGTGTCAATGGCGTCTTTTACATATCGTGGCTGCAAAACACTGTAATAGGTCGAAATGACCACGAAGAGTATTCCTAAGGAAAGGCGGTATCTGTACTTCCAGAAGTACTTATTGATTGCGGCGAGTGATTTCAAGGGTGTGTGTAAAAAGCGATGAACTTTTGATTTTCTTGGCTACTTTTGTGCCACTTTTTGCAAACATAGATACTCTTATGATGGAAGTTAAAGAAATCTCCTCTACTTCGTTCGAATTGTTCAATCAAATTGCCCGCCATGATCACGAACAGGTGATGATCTGCCAGGACAATGCAACCGGACTGAAAGCCATTATTGCCATTCACAATACGGTTCTTGGGCCCGGGTTGGGCGGAACGAGGATTTGGAATTATAAAAACGAAGCCGACGCGATCAATGACGTGCTTCGTTTAAGTCGCGGTATGACCTACAAAGCCTCCATCTCCGGCTTGAATCTGGGTGGTGCAAAAGCAGTGATTATTGGCGATGCCAGCCAGATCAAATCCGAAGCTTTTTTCAGAAAATTCGGCCGATTTGTTGAGAACATGGGTGGTAAGTACATTACTGCCGAAGACGTGAATACCACTACCAAAGACATGGAATATGTAGCCATGGAAACCAGCCATGTGGTAGGCTTACCCGAATCAATGGGTGGTGGAGGCGACCCCTCTCCTGTTACCGCTTACGGAACCTATATGGGTATGAAAGCATCGGCCAATATGGCTTGGGGGTCTGACAGCCTTGCCGGTAAAACTGTCGCAATCCAGGGAATCGGGAAGGTAGGTTTCCATTTGCTCGAGCACCTGCATAAAGAAGGCGCTAAATTGTATGTAACCGATATCAATGAAAAAGCCCTGAAAGCGGCGGCTGACCAGTTTGGAGCCATCGTGGTAGGTGGTGAGGATATTTTTGACCTGAATGTTGACGTATTCTCGCCTTGTGCTTTGGGTGCGGTATTGAATACGGATGTCATTAGCCGGCTAAAATGCCAGGTTATTGCCGGTGCCGCGAACAACCAGCTCGCCGACGAAAGAGAACACGGACCGATGTTGTTGGAACGCGGCATCTATTATGCCCCTGACTTTTTGATCAATGCCGGTGGTTTGATCAATGTTTACAGCGAATACCTGGGGTATAACCGCGAAAGAGCTTACAGTGCCACAGAAAAAATTTACGATACTGCCACGGCCATCTTTAAAAAGGCTGCTGCCGAAAATATCCCTACCCAACAGGCTGCTACGGCCATGGCTGAGCAACGTATCATGGACATGATGAAGGTTCGTTCTACTTTATAGATCTCACTAAATTATAGGGAAAGCATCCTTCGGGGTGCTTTTTTTTTGCCCGGGTCCCATTAAGCGCCCTTAAAATACGATCTTTGCAGGGTGAATATCCTGGCTGTCATCCCCGCCCGTTACGCCTCTACCCGTTTGCCCGGCAAACCCCTGGCAGATATTGAAGGCAGGCCCATGATCCAATGGGTGTATGAGGCGGTGAAGGCCTGTACCTCGGTTAACAATGTTATTGTGGCTACGGACGATACGCGCATCCTGGATGTGGTTGTTGGCTTCGGCGGGATTGCGGAAATGACCAGCGAGTCGCACCCAAACGGCACTGCGCGTTGTGCCGAGGTTTCCCTTCGTCACCCGCATCATGACTATGTTATCAATGTGCAGGGAGATGAGCCGCTTATCGATCCGGAACATCTGGAAAGACTGATCGGTCTTTTAGGATCGGAAACCCAGATCGCAACCTTATGCAGGAAGCTGGAGGATGAAGAATCGGTGGTCGATCCTGCCCAGGTAAAGGTGGTCAAAGACGTCAATGACCGTGCACTTTATTTCTCCCGTTCGGCTATTCCGTTTAACCGGGATTCCCGTCAGGTGGATTATTACGGGCATATCGGGTTGTATGCCTTTAAGCGTGAAATCCTTGAGCAGCTCATCCGGCTTCCGGCAAGCAGTCTCGAACTGGCCGAAAACCTCGAACAATTGCGCTGGCTGGAGCATGGTTACCGTATTCAGCTTGCTGAAATTGATGAGCCTGCGCCTTCTGTCGACACGCCTGAAGGATTGGAAAAGGTCAGGGCATTGATGCGCGTTCGATTAAACAAAGCATGAAAAACAAGAAAGAAAATTGGCTGGAAGCTGCCCATCAGGTGCTTTCAGACCGGATACAGGTGGCGGAAAAGGCCATGAAAAGAGCCCAGGAGGCTGCGCAGGGTGAGGAGAAAAGTTCGGCCGGCGACAAGTACGAAACCGCCCGGGCCATGAGCCAGTTGGAACGGGATATGAACGCACGTCAGCTTGACCAGGCCATCAAAGAGCGGGACCTGTTGAGCAAACTGGATATCAGTGAAAAGAGCCAGGTAATGAAAGGAGCAGCCATTCGAACCAAAGAGGCCTACTATTTTATTGCACTGGGTCTCGGCAAAATTGAATTTGAAGGAGAAGCCTGCATCTTTTTATCTCCCTCCTCTCCTTTGGGTATGGAATTGATGGGCAAAAAAACCGGGGAGCAGGTAAGCTGGAACGGACAAACGATTGAAATTTTAGAGGTTTTTTAGGCATGAATTTATTATCCGTTGAAAAGCTCAGCAAATCGTTTGGGTATAAAAGTTTGTTTAGTGACCTGAGTTTCGGGATCGACCAGGGACAAAAAGTGGCCCTGGTAGCCCGGAATGGTGCAGGGAAATCGACCTTGCTCAAGATCTTACAGGGCAAAGAAATACCCGATTCGGGCGAAGTGGTTTTCCGGAAAGATATCCGTGTGGGCTTTTTGGAGCAGGAGCCTTATTTCGAGCCGGGAGAAACCGTTTACCAGACCCTGTTCAATTCCGACTCGCCTCAGTTAATGGCCGTCAGGAATTATGAACTGGCCCTTGAACATTACGAGCACGATGCCAATGAAAAGAACCAGGAGGCCCTGCAATTGGCCATGGAAGAGGTGGAAAACGCCGAAGCCTGGGATTATGAAGCCAGCATCCACCAGATCCTGAACCGGCTGAATATCCATGACCTGGATCAAAAGGCCGATACCCTTTCGGGCGGACAAAAAAAGCGGGTGGCTTTGGCCCGTATCCTTATTGAAAACCCGCAACTGCTTATCCTCGATGAACCTACCAACCACCTGGACCTGGAAATGATCGAATGGCTGGAGGCTTATTTTGACCGGAATGATATCACCCTCTTCATCGTGACCCACGACAGGCACTTTTTGGATGAGGTATGTACCGATATATTGGAACTGGACAATAACCAACTTTACCGCTACAAAGGAAATTACGAGTACTTCCTTGAAAAAAAGGCAGAAAGGGAGTTTAACGAAGGTCGTGAACTTGACAAGGCCCGGAGTCTCTTTAAAAAAGAGCTGGAATGGGTACGCCGCCAGCCTAAAGCGCGCGGAACCAAGTCCAAATCGCGTTTGCAGGAATTCGACAACCTGACCGAAAAAGTCAAAGGCAAAAAACGCATGGACGATCTGGAGCTCAAGTTCAAAATGAACCGATTGGGCGGAAAGATCATGGAACTGGTGAAGATCCATAAGGCATATGGCGACAAAAAACTCATCACCGGCTTCGACCATGTCTTTAAAAAGGGCGAGCGTATCGGCATTATCGGAAAAAACGGGGTGGGCAAGTCTACCCTGCTGAATATCCTCACCGGCAAAGAAAAAGTCGATTCCGGAAAAGTGATCATGGGTGAAACGCTGGTGGTTGGCTAATATTCCCAGGAAGGCCTCAAATTGCCCGAAGACGAGCGCGTGATCGACGTGGTGAAAGAAATTGGCAATGGAATACCCATGGCGGACGGTAGTACCTTAAATGCCGTTCAATTGCTTCAGTTGTTCCAGTTCCCGCCTGAAGTTCAGCATGGTTTTGTGAGCAAACTGAGTGGTGGTGAAAAAAAGCGCCTCTTTTTGCTGACCATCCTCATGACCAACCCCAATTTTCTCATCCTGGATGAGCCTACCAATGACCTGGACCTGGTAACGCTGGGGGTTTTAGAAGACTTTTTATCCAACTTCCCCGGTTGTTTATTGATCGTGACCCACGACAGGTATTTTATGGATCGCCTTACTGACCAGCTTTTTGTATTTGAAGGCAATGGGCATGTTCGTGGATTTATCGGGAATTATGGGGATTACAGGATCATTAAGGAGATCGAGGAGAAAAGTGGTCAACGGTCAACGGCCGACAGTCAACGGTTAGAGGCGGAAAATTCCATGCCCCATGCCCCAAGCTCTGATTCGGACCATGGACCATTGACCATAGACCATGGCAAAGGTTCCGTGGAAAAGAGAAAGTTAAGCTATAAAGAAAAACAGGAATTGGAGCTGCTTGACAAACGTATTCCTGAGATAGAAAAGCGCAGGGAAGAACTGAATCAACTGCTCATCGACCATGCGAGTGATCATGAGAAGCTCCTGAAATTGGGTGCTGAGATGACGGCGTTGGTGGAGGAACTGGAAACGGCTGAGCTGCGGTGGCTTGAACTGAGCGAGGGCTGATGCGCGCTTAATTTCTTGCGGAGACGCGGATAGCTTTGTTTTGAGGGCGAGTATTGCTTACGCATGAAGAGAGGCGCGGTTTTGTTTTTAACCGCCGAAGCGCTAGCGTAGGAGGTTTGCTCCGATTATTGCTTACGCCTGATTATTTGACGCAAAGGCGCAGAGGCGCGGAGGGTTGTGTTTGCTTTGCAGCAGTTAGACAATGACCACCAGGCCGTCACCCTGAGCAGGCAAACGAATAATAAGTTTTAAAACAAGCTCCACGCCGTGTCGAAGGGCGGCGGCAAACGGATTCTCACGACTCATCGTTCAACCTGATCCAACAATTGAATTAGTGCATTACGCGATTCTTTTTTCAAATGTCCGAATTTCATTTTTTTAAAGTAAGGCCAATGGTGGTTTGTTTCTATTCGGGATCTGCCTGCACCGATAATGATAGAAGCAACTGGTTGGGAATTTTTCAAAAATTCTAATTGAAATTCTGGATCATGGGACGTTTCGCCCCAGTCGAAGGAGACCGGGTCATTGACTATTTGCAGGAGCATTTCGATCTGACCTTCAGTCAGTGTCTTTTTCTCATTCGATCCTGATTTTTGAATGGAAACCTCCTCAAAATCGATCATCGGGAACAAACTG
>JAKFCJ010000001.1:0-8382 GCA_036676705.1 Bacteroidota bacterium | reverse complement strand
CAAGAAGAAGGTTCTGTGCTGTTCAAGGCTACAAAACTAGTTGAGGCTAATTTTGCATAATACCTCTAAAGGTAAATATAGTGCCCGTATCGGTATTTTTGTCGGAATCTGTACAAAAGCCCGTTATAATTGCATTTGTATTGTCCTATAAGTTCCCTTTGACCCTAAGGTGAATACCTGAAGTATGCAATTAATACCCGTAAAAGAAGAAAAAAATACCTCTAAAAGTTGTCTCCGCCTCTTAATTGAAGAAGAGGGCTTTAAGGTATTCCAGAGTGCCGAAGAAAGTTTGGCCTATTTCCATGTGAAAGGCAATGTAGAAACCAGTATTGTGCAGTTTTATTATGCCTTGCAGGGTGAGTTTACCTATAGTTTCGGACCGCATTATCAGTTGCAGCTTAAAGAAGGGAATTATTTCTTTTTCTATAATCCGGAGAAGAACATGGTCTTTGATATCCATGCAGAAGGGGAGGTAAAATGGGTGGGATTTTTTATTAGCATCCAGAAATTGCATTCACTCTTTTTAGACCATATGAGTGAGTTGCCCTTTTTGTCTGGCGAAAATGCCAATCACAAAATTTACGAGGAAAAGGAATTTAATACTTCCATTCGTTTGGCCCTATTGCAACTTTTCTCAGTAAAAATGGCCGACAATGCCTTCCGTGTTTTTGCAAAAGGCAAAATTTACGAAGTACTCTCCCTGCACTTTTCACACAAAGAAACAGATGTGGAAGCTTGTCCCTTTCTAAAGGATGAGGCCAATCTTTCAAAAATTAAAAAGGCAAAGGAAATTTTATTGGCGCGCATGAATAATCCCCCAACGATAGCCGCTCTGAGCAAGGAAGTTGGAATAAATGAATATCGTCTCAAAACGGGTTTTAAAGAGGTGTATGGGAATACCGTTTACGGATTTTTGCTCGACTACAAACTTGATCACGCCCGTCACCTGCTCGATCAGGAACAGCAGCAGGTAAATGAGGTTGCCTATGCCATTGGCTACTCTAATCCCTCCCATTTTATTGCCGCCTTCAAGAAGAAATTCAGCATTACGCCAAAAAAATACATGCAAAGCAAATGAGTACAGCCGCCTTATTGATAAACCTTGGTTCGCCAGAATCAACATCTGTTAAGGATGTAAAAAAATATTTAGGGGAGTTTCTTATGGATGATCATGTTATTGACATCCCCTACCTCACCCGATTTTTATTGGTAAAGGGGATCATTTTAAATACCCGTCCGAAAAAATCAGCAGCAGCTTACCGAAGCGTCTGGTGGGAGGAGGGCTCACCCTTGATGGTTATTTCCAGGCGCTTAAGAGAAAAGGTTCAGCAGTTTACGGAAAAACCTGTTTACCTGGCTATGCGCTACGCCAAGCCATCCATTAAAGGGACATTAGAAAAAATGGTGCAGGATCAGCCTGAATTAAAGTCGGTTTTTGTGGTACCCCTCTATCCTCATTTTGCCATGTCCTCTTATGAAACCGTGGTTGACCGGGTTAAAGAATTGGCACGGGAGCATTTTCCACAACTTGAGATCCGTTTTCAAGCACCTTTTTACCGCGATGAGGAGTATGTGGAAATTCTGTCCAAATCCATTAAAGAGCATTTGCCCGAGGGTTATCATTTGCTTTTTAGTTATCACGGAATTCCTGTCCGCCACCTTAAAAAAAGTGATCCAACACAATCGCATTGCCGACAGACAGGCAATTGTTGCAATATCGATTCGTCTGCCCACCGCACTTGCTACCAACATCAAACTGAAGTGACTACCCGATTGGTAGCTGAAAAGCTTGGTTTGAGCAAAGATCAATACAGCCAGTCCTACCAATCCCGTTTGGGTCGAGATGAGTGGATACGCCCATATTCCGATAAAGTATTTAAGACCTACCCTACTCAAGGTATCAAAAAAATGGCCGTGGTTTGTCCTGCTTTTGTCAGCGACTGCCTGGAGACGCTTGAAGAAATGCAGGTTGAAGGGAAGGAAGATTTTCTACATTCAGGTGGGGAAGATTTTGTACCCATACCCTGCCTCAACGAACGCGAAGATTGGAGCAGACTTCTTGCCAAATGGATCAACCAGAGTTTACCTGCATGAATCACTATCCTAGTGATTTTCTAATTCTTGGAAGTGGTATAGCAGGAATGGGTGCTGCTTTCGCCCTTAAAAACAAGGGGGCCGATTTCCTTATTCTGGAATCGGAGCAACAAGCCGGAGGAATGCTTAAAAGTATCAAATCGGACGGATATACGTTTGAAACCGGTGCCAATACTGCTGCGATCAACCCGGAGTATTTGTCTTTTCTTGAATCTCTCGAACTTCCTTTAATAAAACCTCTACCGGCCAGTGATCGTCGGTTTTTGTGGCAGCGGGAAGGCATGACAGAGGTAAAAAATTCCATTTTTTCAATCCTAAAAGCGCCTTGGTTATCGCATAAAGCAAAGTGGGCCCTGGTCACTGAACCTTTTCGCAAACCAGGAAATGCCGGGGAAGAATCCGTTTATGATTTTGTATCCCGTCGGCTTCATCCTGAAATTGCAGAAAAAATGGTTGACCCCATTATGAAAGGAATTTATGGAGCAGATATTCGGAAGCTTTCGGCTCTGGCCGTTTTACCCGGATTAAAAGAAGGTGAACAACAGTATGGGAGTCTGTTTCGTTATTTGCTGAATGCCAAACCAAAACCAAAACGTGAAATCAGGGGTATTGTGGGTGGTTTTTCGGAACTTGGAAAAGCCTTTGCACGCCGTTATCCGGAACATCTTCATTTAGGAACAAAGGTGATAGCAGTTACCAAATCAGATGATGTCTGGCAAGTAAAAGCCAGATCTGAGGGAGAGGAGCGTTTGTATACCTGTAATCATTTGATAAGTGCATTGCCGGCCCATGTTGCTTCCGAAGTTCTGCAAACGACGTTCCCCGGATTGTCCTATAAACTTACACATGTCAGGTATCAGCCCATGGCAACACTCAGTATCGGGTTCAGGGAAGAAGATTGCCAGGCACTGCCCCATTGCTTCGGCTTTCTCGTTCCATCTTACATGAATAAGAAAATTTTTGGTATCCTGTTCAATTCGTCTGTTTTTGCCGGAAAGGCGCCTGAAGGCCATCGCCTGATGACCATATTTCATCGGGAAGACGAAATGAACGCGAATAAGGTTTATAATCATTTAAAAGGAGAACTGGAAGAGTTTGGATTGAAGGGCGTGCCTCAATTTTTGCATGCCAATTATTGGGCAAAAGCCATTCCCTTCATGGAACCCGGCTATCCGGAGATGGTAAAAGCGATCAATGAGTCAGCGGATAAAGCTGGTCTGTTCGTGTGTGGAAATTATCTCGGAAAGGTCGCCGTAGGGGATAGCTTTTTATCGGGTTACCAAGTGGCCGAGGTCCCATATTCGAAATGCAGTTCTAAAATTCCTGTAGGTCGACTAAGCCTACAGTAATCAAGAATCATGACCGATTTTTGGACAAACCCGAAATTTATCAAAACGCTCCATTGTAGCAACTCATTAATCTCCGATCTCCTGTCCCCCAATGCACACAAAAATTTTTGCATGCAATTAGGTGTGCACTTTTTATTTCGCGTACTGCGCACCTAATTACACACCTCCCAATTCATTTAATTCTGCAAATTTTAACATGAAAAAAGCCTCTGAGTAATTCCCAGAGGCTTGATTTTGTTGGATTTTGCTAATTTTTACTAGCTTGGCTTGTGCCTAGAAGGGGACTCGAACTCCTGCTCTCTATCCTGAATTTGCTTCAATGATTATTGCGGACTCACCCTACTTCGACTCGCAAATAACCTTTTTGAATGGCGGAGCATTGATTCATATTTTTGGTTCCGTTTTACCATGAAACGAAAAAACCCTCGTAACGCTAGTGCTACAAGGGTTTTTAAAAATTAACCGTGATCCCTCTGGGGCTCGAACCCAGGACCCCATCCTTAAAAGGGATGTGCTCTACCTGCTGAGCTAAGGAATCGTTTTCCGTAAAGGGACTGCAAAGGTAAGCGGACATTGGACATTTGCAAATCCGGAAGCAAAAATAATTTTAAATTCCAGTTTCAGGCTTCATTTTCAGCCTGAAAGTAATATGCTTTTTCCAGGGTTTGGCACCGATCCCATCCAATAAAGCCAGCATTCTCGGGTTAAAGTCGCCTACCCAACTGAGCTCCACCTCCTCAATAGAGGGGTGCCTTTGAATGGCCTCATAAAAGCGCCAGATCATCCCGGTTTCAAGTCCTTTGTTTTGATGGGCAGGGATCACGCCAAACACGATAGACCGCAGCTTCCGTGGCTTTTGGGTTCTTAAACGCCACAACAGGATCAGTTTCTGCCACCCGCCAAAACGGCCCCTGAACGAACGGATCAGGGGGTTGATATCGCGGATGCTGATATAAAACCCTGCCGGTTTTTCATCCACATAAGCAAAGGAGATCAGATCCGGGATCACCAATGGCTTCATCTCCCGGATAATTTTTTCCATCTTCTCCACTTCCACAGGCACAAAATGCTCCAGATGAACCCAGGCCTGGTTGTATATCTCTACAAAATCACGGGCCATCTTCTTCGTATCCCCGATCAAAAAAGGACGAAAGGAATAAGCCGGGTTGGCCATGATCCTCCTGGCAATGGGCGCCAAACGTGTGGCTTTAAAATCAGCCCGGGTAATTCGTGCCGTTACCTGCTCATAGGCTGGCTTAAAACCAAAATCTTCAAAAAGCTTTTTGTAATATGGCGGATGGTAATTGTCCTGGAAAGAAGGAATCTGGAATCCATCCACCAACAAGCCCCAATACGAATCGCGGTGACCAAAATTCACCGGACCATCGATCTCATCAAATCCCTTTTCCTGCAGCCAGTCGATCGCAGTCTGGAATAATACGGCGGCCCCATCTTTATCATCCCTACATTCAAAAAAGCCAATTCCCGCCTCTTTTCTGGTTGTATGGACCTGAAAAAATGCTGCAATACGCCCCACCAATTTACCATCCATCAGCAAAACCCAACGTTTTGCCTCTCCCCTTTCCCAGGCAGGATTTTTTGCCGGATCGAAAAGGGAACGGATCTCCACCAACGGCGGACAAACCCAATTCGGGTCATTCCGATATATTTCGAAGGGCACCTGAAGAAATTGTTGCTCCGATCTTAAATCCTTAACTTCTATTACTTCCATTTGTACTGCACAAATCAGATATTCGCGGGGTCAATTTAGCAACAAAAGATCTGAGTCATGGAAATTGGAGACAAATTCAAAGAATTTACCCTCAAAGGGGCCGATGGGAAAATGCACAATATTTACGAATACGCCGATAAATATGCCCTGTGCATCGTGTTTACCAGCAACAGTTGTCCTTATTCCAAGTCGTATGGCAAAAGATTGATCAAACTCCTGAATGCTTACGAAGACGATAATTTTGGGATCATCGGGATCAGCTCGAACGATGCGGCCCAAAGTCCCGAAGATTCCTATGAAAACATGGTGGCCATCTCGAAAAAACTGGGGCTCGAATCCATCAACTTCATGTATCTGTACGATGAAGACCAGGCGGTTGCCAAAGCTTACGGAGCCACCACCAACCCGGAGGTATTCCTTTTTAACTCAAAACGCGAACTGGTTTACCGCGGCGCTATTGACGATAACTGGCAAAACGCGAACCTGGTTACCCGTGTTTATCTCGAAGATGCCATTGAATATTGCCTCGACGGCCTTGAAGTAGATTTCCCCTTTGTCCCTGCAGAAGGTTGTCCGATCATTTGGAAACCTTAAGCTCGCGCATTGGCCTACTCCTTCAATAATAAAGTTGTGATCGTTACCGGTGCCTCCTCGGGCATCGGGGAAGCCTGCGCCAAGGCGTTTAGTAAGGCCGGTGCCCGTGTGGTCCTTGCCGCACGAAACCCGGATGAATTGAAACGCGTGGCGGGCACTTTGACGGGTGATCATCTGGTCGTTCCCTGCGATATTACCCGGGAGGCAGACTGCCAGGCGCTCGTCAATAAAACCCTTGACCATTTTTCCCAACTTGATATACTCGTGAACAATGCCGGCATCTCCATGCGGGCCCGTTTTATGGATTGCAAGATGGAGGTGCTGGAACAGGTCATGCAAACCAATTTTTGGGGTGCCGTGTTCTGCAGCAAATACGCCCTGCCTCATCTGCTAAAAACCAGAGGGAGTATCGCTGTAATTTCTACTACCGCAGGTTTCGTTGGACTACCCGGCCGAACGGCCTATTCTGCTTCAAAATTTGCCCTGCATGGATTCTTTGATACGCTGCGTTCCGAACATCTGGATGATGGCCTGCATGTTTCCATGATATTCCCGGGTTTTACGGCTTCCAATATTCGAAAAAATGCACTGAACGGAGACGGCATAAAACAAGGGAATAGTCCCCGGGATGAAGCCAGCATGATCAGCGCCGAAACCGTTGCCAATGGCGTTCTTTACTCCATAAGAGCACGAAAAAGACAGGTGCTGATCGGGGGTCAAAGCAAGCTGATCTGGTGGTTGAGGATGTTCTTTCCGGCCTGGCTGGAAGGAGCCATCCACCGCCGTATGAAAAAAGAATCGGGCTCTCCCCTCCAATAAATCCGGATTTCCTCGTTTCTTTTTCGGCTTTTGCGCATTTTTGCATCGCGAAATGAATATAGAACAGCACCTTCAGGGATCCATACAAAAAGCACTCGCTTCTCTTTATGAGACCGAAATTGAACTGCCCAAACTCGACCAGACCCGGCCCGAGTTTGAAGGAGATTATACCCTGGTGGTCTTTCCTTACCTGAAAGTGTCGAAAAAAAATCCTGAGGTCACGGCGCTCGAGATCGGCCAATGGCTGGTGGATAATGATGAACTGGTTGCTGCTTTTAACGCGGTCAAGGGCTTTTTAAACCTGGTTATTGAAGATGTGTACTGGAGTACGTTTGCTTCGGATAAGCTCACCGACACCAGCGAACTCTTTCATTTACAGGATGGAAAAGGAATCCGGGTGATGGTGGAATATTCCTCCCCGAACACGAATAAACCCCTCCATTTGGGTCATGTAAGGAATAATTTGCTCGGCTATTCCGTGGCGAAGATCCTGGAATACAATGGTTATGAGGTGATCAAAGCCAACCTGATCAATGACCGGGGCATCCATATCTGTAAATCGATGCTGGCCTGGATCCTTTTTGGAGAAGGAGAAACCCCCGAAAGCAGCGGTATCAAAGGCGACCATCTGGTTGGAAAATATTATGTGGCCTTCGATAAAGCGTATAAGGCGGAAGTGGAAGAACTGATGCAGGCAGGCAAAACAAAGGAGGAGGCCGAAAAAACGGCTCCTGTTATGCTTGAAGCCCAGGAAATGCTGCGCCGTTGGGAGGCAAGGGACGAAGATGTCCTCCGGGTATGGAAAACCATGAACGGCTGGGTGTACAGCGGTTTTGACCAAACCTATGCCCGTATGGGCGTGGCTTTCGACCGCTTTTACCATGAGTCGGAAACCTACCTGCTTGGAAAAGATATCGTGAACGAGGGCCTTCAGAAGGACGTTTTTTATAAGAAAGAAGATGGATCGGTATGGATAGACCTGAGTGCCGAAAAGCTGGACCAGAAGGTTCTGTTACGTTCGGATGGCACCTCGGTATACATGACCCAGGACCTCGGGACCGCCGACCTCAAATATGAGAATTACGGAGCCACCCGCAGTATTTATGTGGTGGGCAATGAGCAGGATTACCATTTTAAAGTGCTTTTCAGTATCCTGAAAAAGCTCGGCCGCCCTTACGCCGATGGACTTTTTCATTTAAGCTACGGCATGGTCGACCTCCCAAGCGGCAAAATGAAATCGCGGGAAGGCACAGTGGTTGACGCCGATGACCTGATGAACGAAATGCACCAAACGGCGGATGAGATCACCCGTGAATTGGGAAAAATCGAAGGCTTAAGTGAAGAGGAACTCTATGATCTCTTTGAGAAGATCGGCATGGGCGCTTTAAAATATTTCTTATTGAAGGTCGATCCTGTCAAACGTATCCTTTTCGACCCCCGGGAAAGCATCGATTTCCAGGGCAATACCGGTCCTTTCCTTCAATATACCTATGCCCGGATCAATTCCCTGCTGGGCAATGCCGGAACATGGAACGCAAGTCCCATTCCCGACCACCTGGAACCCCAGGAAAAGGCTATTATTCGCTGTCTGCACGACCTCCCATCCGTTATCCAGGCCGCAGGCACGGCGTACAGTCCGGCGCTGATCGCCAATTTTGTATATGATCTGGTGAAGACCTATAACCGCTTTTACCACGACCTCCCTGTTTTGAAGGAGGAAAACCAGGAAAAAAGGGAATTCCGCTTGTTGTTAAGCAAAGCAACTTCCGAAGCCATTGCGGCGTGTTTTGATAT